>CAZRYL010000035.1:0-24528 GCA_964604285.1 uncultured Methanotrichaceae archaeon | reverse complement strand
TCATCCCAATGGAGAGGCTCAAGGAGTTTTGCGAGAGGTCAAATCTCATCTATCTAACTGAAAAAGATATAAACTCCATATCCAGGAGGACCGGGAAAGAGCCTGCCCAATTCGTGGACACCCTCTACGATTATGATGGATGCTTTGTCAAAGTCAAGGATAATGCTCGCAAGGTAATCCTAGACCTTCCTGTGATGAAGAGCAAGGCAGATACTACCTGCACTTTTTATGAAAACGGCTGCACCATCTACCCAGTTCGACCAATTGCATGCAGGCTCTTCCCCTTCCGGGTAGAGGAGGAGACGGCGCCCAATGGAGACACTCTGCTGAACATAGGCTACAATCCCACATGTCCCGGGATTGGAAAAGGCGAGGTCGTAGATAAACGAAAGCTTGAGAGGCTGGTCTCTGAGCTCTTCTTGCAGAGGACTTCGGATATAAATCCACAATTACAGAGGATGATGGCCTCGGGCGCAATATCGGCAAATGCTAAGGTCTACAGGACTTTGCCAGGTAAAAGAGAGAAAAATTGAAATGCCTATGCAAAGTGTCCAGTAAGGGCTGCGATCATGAAAATTATCGCAGATATGATGAGGAAGTAAAATCCAGCATCCTCTGAAGTGATTGAGCCTTTAACTGTGACATCGTGCCCCACGTTGGGCGCTCCATGTTGCGTGAAGTCTGACATATACATCTCCTGTACTGCAAAAATCCTCTCTTAAGAGGACCCTGGTACAGACAGTATTGATCCATCCCGTTTATTTAAAACTTTCTGCTTATTGATGGGTTATTCTAGCAAAAATTGGTAAAACGACTGAAAATTTTGACCTATTTGCCTTTATTGAAGATTACCTATTTAGTATTTTTCCTTTTCCGTTTATTACCTTTTTATCCTTATACCCATTTAACCATAAAAGCTTGAAGATCGTGCAGCAAAAGGTTTATCATTATCTGCTGCCAAAGCCGCTCAGAGATAGTCAGCCCCAATTTCCCAGGAGGTGAAAAGAGATGGATATAATGTCTCAGATATACGCTATAGTGATATTTGGCGCGCTTGTGGTTATTTTGCCAATGGTGCTGAACAAATGGTCGGATAGCAGGTCCGGCGTAAGATGATCCTGATGATAATCTAATTCATCCAGTCCTGGCAAGGCCGGGACTGGGATTACCATTATCTCATTTTGCACTTCTTGTTGTAATGCGGGCATTTCGTATTTGTGCATACGTTCTCTTTCGCGGCCTCTGTGAGCGCCATCAGCATCATCTCAAGGCGGTCTATTATCTCAAATCTCACTGATGCAGATTCAGCCTCTTGCAAAGCCTTGGCCACCCTTTGCTTGAGTTCGATGGCCCTCATTCGCTCTCCGTGAATGTTTGCAGCCTCTCTCTCGAGCTGCTCTACGAGTTTCATCCAGCTCATGTCTTCCGTGTTTCTGCCCCCACGAGTCTTGCTCTCTGATCTATCTCCAGGCCAAGTATTCTCTCGCAGCCTTCGAATACATCCCTGGCAATGAGGGCGCATCCTCGCGCAGCTTCATATCTATCCAGGGCTCTTACATCTCTTCCCAGTAGATCTGCTACGCGCTCCACCAGCAATGGTGCCGGGCTGCCTGCTAAAAAAAGCTCGGGATATGCAACATGCCAGTCTCTTGAGAGGACGAGCATTGCATTGATCTCCATAGAGGCAAAGAGTGCGAGAGATTCCACAGCCAGCATCCTCTCCTCCTGCGAGCACTCCTCCAGCGTTGCATGCCCAATTTTATTGAGGATCCCTCCGCAATTGAATGCTTGATTGGCAGCCATCCTGCCGGCATCCACTGCCCGGATCGCTTCCACATCAAGTGGGCCTTGCGTCAGGCCGGGCGCAAAGATGGGAGCGTCGATGGCACCTATGATCTTTCCCTTGATGACGCAGAAGGTCACTGTATTGGAGCTGGCATCGCAAACGATGAAGCTGGGAGCGCCCTTTTTATAAACTCCATAGGCCAAGCCCACCTTCTCTGGGCTCATGCAATGGCTGAAGACCTTGAGCCTTGGGTCGATATCGCTATGGCGGTGAATTCCCGGCAGAAGAATCGTGGGCCATCCCGAGACCGATATTGCCTCAAAGACCCTGGTGCCGCCACCCACGTGCTGCCCTGCACCATCCTGCTGGACGACTCCCCGGTTCGGCACATCCTCCAGCCGCATGATACGTGAGATGCCGTCGCCCATGGAGTAGGTCAGGGCAACCAGATCGACTCTAGGGCTCACAAGTTTCTGCCGGATCCTTTTGAGGATCTCCCCTGCTTCGAGCTGGCTTGCTTCACAGCGTGAGATCTCCCAGCACTGCCCCTCAGAGGTTGCAAATCGGATTGCAGTGGTTCCATGATCGATGCCTAGGAACATGAGATCAGCTCGAGTAAGTCTTTTGCCAGCCTGATGCTATCTTCTTTGGTCCTCATAAGTGTATCCAGCCGAACACATTCTCCTCTGTAGCTGCTTCTTTTATCGACTATGAAAAGATCTACCTTGCCATAAAGGGTGATCACGCCCTCTTCGCTGGCAGGCACGCCACAGGCGCGCATGAAGTTAGCAGCCGGGCCGCTCACAGGTCGATCTGCTACAAATGGGCTTATCGCCACTATTTTTTTCCCCCTCAAGCGCTCTCTCACCCCTGGCAAGGCCAGGATGGGCCCTATGCTGCTCACGGGATTGCTGGGACCAAGTAGGACAACCCTCTCCTCCTTCAGGAGATTTAGAAATCCAGGGCTTGGCCTGGCCCTGTCTATGCCTTTTAGCCGCAGGGAATGAACCGGTGGCTTCCCCTTCAGACCGACCCAGTAGTTCTGGAAATGCATCTCGCCATAGGGTGTATCGATCAGGGTAGAAACTGGATCGTCAGTCATTGGAATCACCCTCTGCTTCACTCCAAGGGCCTGCGCTAGATGCTGTGTCGCATCTGAGAGGCTCTCTCCCTGGCGCATCAGATCAGAGCGAAAAATTTGTACTGCCCGGTCCCTATCTCCCAGAGCGAGCAGCTCTGACCTGCCAAGGTTGTGCAAGAATTCGTGGGCGATAAAACTGTCACCTGCAATTCCCCACCACCTCCGCTCATCGATAATGCCCGCAAGGGTGTAGAGCACTGTATCCAGATCTGGTGTGACCAGATTTCCCGAGATCCACATGTCTTCAGCGGTGTTCACCACTACTGAAAGCTCATCGGGCTCAAGTTGCTCCTTCAAGCCCAAAAGAAGCTTGGGCGTGCCTGTGCCGCCGCTTGCCACAATCATCTCATACATCCAATATGAGCATGCCCGTCTTCAAGCCTTCGATCTCTTCTCCGCTGAGAACAGACCGAACAGCCTTATCCGAAACGATTGCGCTGTTTCCAAGTGGATCCTCCAGTATGACTGTCAGCTTGAACCTGCCTTGTCGAGCAAGTGCGATGTTCTCCAGGATCTTCTCTCCTTTTCTGGTGCTCTCAACGCTGCCAGCATTTCGCGCCGATCGGGTGGCAAAATTAACTACCTCCTCGATCCTGGATAAGACGCCCTCCACATTGGAGACGTAAGACTCGGATGCGTGCCCGGGCTCTACATCCACGCCAAGCTCAGGAACGCGAATTGTGCCGCTGGAGGATCGAATCACCCTGGCATCCATGTCATCGGGATCAGTTACCTGCAAAGTGAAGCGCGCTGGCTCATTTTGACCTAATAAAATGGTATCGCTGTGTCTAAATCCACATGTGCAAACCCCAGCAATGACCATTGCCTCTCCAAAGTATGGTATCTCCTGGGTCTCCCAGTTGAACTGCATTTGGCGATTGCAGACTGGGCAATCACCAGCTGTTGTTAATTTCAATCTTTACCTCCGACAACCTTCTCGCGGTCTATCCTTATTCCATTTGGCACCAGAACCACGAGGTCGTCGCCTATGCCTGCAATGTCCCCAGAGACATCATCAGCAGCTTTCTTCAGCTCCCCAATGGCCCTGTCCAATGCAGCCTTATCCCTCTTCAATCCTGCTATGTCCACTAAAATTATATTCCCTGCATAGATTTCCTGCTTGATCTCCGGAAGGACATCGATCTTCCCCAGCTCCGCTACCCTCAGGATGATCTCCATGGAGCTGCCTGCTTCCTCGAACTGTCCCAGATCTACCTCAGAGTAATCTTCCTCTCCCATCTTGCCTATTGCTTTGAGCTTCTCCAGAAACCCTGCCATCTAGAAACCCCTCGAAGGAAAATGTGTATTATTATATTTATATCTGCCGTCTCTAAATATCCATGAGCTTCATGCCAGCAAGGCCCATTGCAATCATGAAAAACAGGACAGTCAGAGCGAAACAGGACGACCTGAGTTCCACGGGCATGAATATCTGTGCCCCGAGGATGAGCACTATCATTAGAAGCACGAGCCCTGTGCTTATGCCTATCTCAATCCAATTCTTATTCACGAACTTAGCAACTCACGGCCCTAGCAGATATACTTTTTCTCCCTGAGGCCGTCCTCTCCAGCCAGGGCTGCAACCAGCTCTTTGGTCTTTGCGCCATGCCAGCCTCGCTGGATAAACTGGGGATAAACCGGCAATCGCTCTACTAGTGCGTAGCCCATAAGGCATCCTCTCAGCTCCTCAAGCGACGGCCACGGTCGGCCAGGATTTATCCTGTCAAGAGTCACCGGGCTCAAGCCCCCAAGATCATTCGCGCCAGCCTCGACTGGAGGCAGAGGATTTACTAGGTTTGGAGGGACCTGTACAGCCACATCGCTTGGCAGAATTTGCCGGGCCATTCTTATAACTGAGCACAGCTCCTGCATGCTTGGAGCTTGAAAATCAGCCAGTGCTGTGCCAGATTTTGGATCAAGTGGTTGTATTATTACCTCCTGAATGTGGCCATAAGCCCTGTGAAGATCTGCTATGGCCATCAAAGACCTCTCTCTATCAGCCCAGCTCTCGCCGATGCCAATCAATATTCCTGTGGTGAAGGGGATCTTCAGCCTGCCGGCCCTAGCGATGTGGTCCAGCCTGACATCTGGATTTTTTCCAGGAGAGTGATCGTGAGCTGGCACAATGGCTGTGGTCTCCAGCATGAGCCCCATTGAGGCATTGTAAGGCTGCAGGCGCCGAAGGGCATCGTCATCCAGAACTCCTGCATTTGTATGTGGAAGTAGGCCCAGCTCTATTGCAAGCTCGCAAAGCTCCACCAGGTAATCCATAAGATCGGACACACCCGCATCGTCCATGAGATTCGAGAACCCCGGCACTTCCCATGGTCCCTCTCCAAGACAGAAGAGCGCTTCGGTGCAGTCCTCCTCTGCTGCGCGGGCTAGAAGGCGAAACGCCTCGTGTCTTTTGATCAAATGAGCTTCGCCAATCTCACGTCGGAAAGAGCAATAACCACAGCGGTTTTTGCACAGGTCAGTTACAGACAGGAAGACATTTCGAGAGTAGGTGATGCTTTGCATCTAGCGCCGGAACTCCACCAGCTTCAGGACATTTCCACGGGGGCAATCCTCAGGAGCCTCGCCCACAACCTCGACGATTGTGCATCTCTCGCCATCCTTCAGCCCCGTGGGATGACACATCTCGTACATGCTGCAGTCAGTCTCATCGCATTTTACGGCCTCGAAGACGATCTTGGATCCAGGAAATGCCTTTCTGGAATCGAAGGCCGCTATTATGGGGCTCTCCGCCACTTCCACAGCGCGAACGCCTGCCTCGTGGATGGGGCACTCATGAATCAGCTCTCCGCGCATTCCCACAACTCTATACCTCCGTTGGGGCTCAAGATTTATGCAGGTGTTTCTCAGCTTGCAGGATTCGCATTCAGGAGTTGCGCCCACGAAGGTAAATTCCATGCCTATGCTGGCCAGCTTCGTTCCAATCAGAGTGATTTGAGTGGTTGCTTCAGACATATTTTCGACCTCTTTTTCATCATAATCATATAATTATTATTCCTTAGATTATTCCTGTGGCCTCAGCCGCTCTCGAAGCAGCCTTGCGGTTAAGGCCACTGTCCAGTATTGTGTAGCGGTCAGGCCGAATCTTGTGGGCCGAGATCAATGCCTCGATCACAATCTCTTCATCAAGACCCACCTGAGCTGCCACCGTAGGCGCTCCAACCTGGCTGAGAGCTGTGCGGATCATCTTCCAGTCTCCGCCGTGCAGATACATCATGATGATGGTGCCAAGGCCGCACAGCTCACCATGCAGAGCCCTCGCCGGTGCGATGAGGTTCACTGCATGGGCAAACTTGTGCTCTGAGCCGCTTGCTGGGCGAGATGAGCCCGCAATGCTCATGGCTACGCTGCTGGATATTAGCGCCTTTACTACGATCTTGGCAGATTCTTCAAGGCCCGGGCGAATTCCGGGCGCAAGCTCTACGATCATCTGTGCAGTCATCCCCGAGAGGGCAGACGCATATTCGCTGTATTCCTCGTTTCTGAGCCTGTGCGCCAGTTTCCAGTCGAGGATGGCCGTGTAATTTGAGATTATATCGCCGCATCCGGCTGCAAGCAACCTGGCTGGTGCCTGTGATATTATTTTTGTGTCAGCAACAATGGCCAGGGGCGCCTGAGCTTGGACGGACATAGTCTCTCCGTTTACTGTCAAAGACGCCTGCGCAGAGCAGATGCCGTCGTGCGATGCGGCCGTTGGCACTGACAGGAATGGAATGTTCGCGCGGACCGATGCGAGCTTGGCTATGTCTATCGATCTGCCCCCTCCGGCTCCGATGAGGAAACCTGCGCCAATATCGCACGCCAGATCCTTTGCACGCTCCACTTCATCCATCTTCGAGGCGCTGGTGACCAGGGTCTCGGGCTGAAAACCGCTCTCCTCCAGCAGCTCAAAAATAGTTCTGCCAACCACATTCTCTGTATTTGGGCCGGTGACGATGACGGCACGTGGCAAAAGCTTGAGATCTTTGCAGATGTCTGGAAGCTCCATCACAACTCCGCCGCCCACCGCAACCTTTCGCGGAAGCTCCATCCATCTAGATCCGACCAACAGCCTCACCAGCTAAAACAGGCTGTACTGTTATGTGATCTTTGCATATAAAGCTATATCCAACTCATATGGTGACGATCTCTGAGCGCAGATCACAAAGTATGCGGTCACGGATCTGGTTGACAGCAGAGCTGGTTCTGTTTCTTGGGCGGGGCAGGGAAATCTCGATTATGTCTTTAATCCTGCCGGGACGCGCAGACATGATGACGATGCGATCTGCAAGGTAGATGGCCTCATCCACGCTGTGGGTCACGAAGACCACAGTCTTTCTCTTCTCCTCCCAAATGCGTAGCAGCTCTGACTGCATGATGTTGCGGGTCTGGGCATCCAGGGCTCCGAATGGCTCGTCCATGAGAAGTGCCCGGGGATCATTGACAAGGGCCCGCGCGATGGCTACGCGCTGCTTCATGCCCCCGGATAGCTCATGAGGATAGCGGGCTTCAAAGCGCTCCAGGCCCACCATTTTAAGATACTGCCTGCCCCTGGCCTGACGCTCTGCAGCCGGAACGCCTTTCAGCTCCAGGCCGAAGGCAACATTGTCCAGGACAGTTCGCCACGGAAACAATGAGTATTCCTGGAAGACCATGCCCCTCTCTGGACCAGGCCCTTTTATCGGATCTCCTGCCAGTGTTACTGTGCCAGAACTCGGCTCCTCCAGCCCCGCGATAATCCTGAGAAGTGTGGTCTTGCCACATCCTGATGGGCCTATGAAGCATACGAACTCATTCTCCTCGATGCTCAAATTGATGTTATGCAAGGCCTCCATCTCCTTGCCTTCCGAGGAAAAGAGCTTGTACAGGCCCCTTATCTCCAGCAGTGCCATTCAAACTCATATCAGGAAGGTAATGTATAGCTCTTTCTATTCAGCAAAAGGCGTGTAGAGTCCTAGGCGTTGGGTCAAAACACTACCAAAATCTTTAAGGCCGTTCGATTGGATTCTATAATGGTGATTTTATGAAAAAATTAAACACGATGCTTCTGGCCTTTTTGCTGCTGCTTGCCGCGAACTTTCCCGTATCGGCCCATGATGGAAACGTCTCCAAGCTGATAGTGCAGGGCGAGGGCAAAGTCAGCGCTGTTCCTGACATGGCTACGGTCGTTCTGGGCGTCGAGGCACGAAATGCCAGCGCCCTTGTAGCCGCAAAGGAAAATGCCAGGCTGATGAATGAGACAATATCAGCACTGCGGTCGGCTGGAGTCGCGAGCGCTGACATTCAGACAAGCCACTACAGCCTGGCGAGCCTGCCACAAGAGGATACGAAAGCTACAGGAGAGAATCAGAAAGCTCCTGAGTTCATCGCCACAAACCAGGTCACTGTGAGGCTGAACAATACTGCAGATGTGGGCCGGGTACTCGACGCAGCCGTAGCTGCAGGCTCAAATAGCATTCAGGACTTGAACTTCGATATCCGAAACCCCCAGCCTGAGAAGGACAGGGCCTTGACATTAGCCATCCAGGATGCCAGGCGCAAAGCAGAAGTGGCAGCAAAGGCCGCAGGAGTTGAGCTTGGCAGAGTGCTTGAGATCTCTGAAGGATATGGATATGTGTCATCGGCTGGCAAGAGCGCAATTCAATTCGATATTGCCACGCCAGTTCAGCCTGGAGAGATGGAGGTGACAGCCAGCGTTACCTTGACCTATGAGGTATCCTGAGCTAGAGGGCCTGCGATCCTTTTTTAGCAGTACATTGGCTCAGGAGGCCCAGATGCCTTGCTCGTCTGTCCTTCGCCAAAGACCTCTTGAAATTTCCAAACGATGTAAAGCTCGCATTTGAAGTTCTCGCGCACTGCCTCCATGAGCTTGTTCTTGGTCAGGCCATCGTAGTAGATCTCCCTGGTAAAATGGATGCCTTGCAGGTCGCCCCTCTCAGACTCGATCTCGAAGCTCGACTGCTGGAAGAGCAGGTCGTAGCGCATCTGCCAGAGCAATTGCTCCTTCTCCTTTGGGGGCATGGCCACGATTGCCTTCTGGTGAGCCTCAGCCAGCCTGATCCTGCTGAAAACGACGATCATGTCCTCGCGATTCTTGGGCTGAATTATGCTGACATGTCTGCCGGTGCGAGCAGGGTACTCAGCAGCAATGTGAAAGTGCAGGTTCTCATCCTGGACAGTCTCCTTGAAAAGCCCCTCCTGGGTGAGCCAGGACTGTATTTTATCGCGAGTTTCAATGATCTTCTGAGCTGTCATCTAATCGCCATCTTTGCAAGACCCATTGCTTTCTAATATGGGATAGAAGGACGCAAATTCCTGTCTTCGCCTTTGAGGGCAGGTCAACTACTCAAGCACCACATGCAGCGGGAACTGGTGAGTCCCCAGCTTTCCTTCATAGTTGGCAGCAGAGATCTTCAGGACCCCTGGCACGCGGCAGGCAGCATTGATGCCAGCCTTCATGGACTGCTGGATGGCATCCCTGTTCACACCGTTGATCACGATCTCATAGACGCATGAGACATCCTCTGCAAGGGTGCAGACGCCGTCCTCACGCAGAGATGTGCAGAAGGCTGTGTTGGTCGAAGCCTTCAGGAATTTGTACCTGGAGCCAACCTTTGAGCCGCTTGATACCACTCCACCGGGAAATGGGGTTATGGTGCCCTTCAGCTTACTAATGGCATCTGTTGCAGCCTCAGCCGCGGTCAGGGCTGCCATCTGGTTCTGGCCCAAGATCAGGAAGTTTCCGCCCGCGATTCCATCGACTGCCCCAAAGCTCTGCTCGATTATAAAATCGCCTGACATCAGTGGTATCTTCCAGACATTCCTTCCGAACAACTCCAGCTGCTTCTGGTAGCCATCGCCAAAGAAGCTCAATTTCTTTCCGGTATCGAACTGCTTCTCCGCCTCTGGCATACCGCTAAATGCTGCAGCGGTTGGTGCTGTCAGGACGCACTGTCCCAGCCGATTCATCAAAGAAGCTTCAAGGTTCTTGTAGCCCATGTTGCAGATCAGGATATTGACGCCCGGCCTGCCATCTGGCGTTCGGCTACCGTCAACGATGCACTCGATGCCCGCCTCAGCAGAGCATCCAATGACGGACGTTCCAAATCCAGTGGCCTCGCGAGCCGCCTCCAGAGCCCAGCGCTCAGTTACGGCGGTGATCTGCACCCTTGCTACCTTTATGGGAAAGCCTTCCGCAAAGGTATCCTCTATTTGCACGCCATTGATCTCCATAACATCCCTCTACAGCGGATTATAAACCGCAAGATCAAATCCTTTACCGTTTTCGCCACCAAGCCCAGCCAGTGCAGCCGCAGCGCACACTGGCCTTTCGAATTCCAGATCAAATGCCTGACGGGCGATCTCTTCTGGGCATTGGCCGCTCATCTGTATTGACCCGAAGTCCGTCATCTCATAGGTCGCGACCATGAACGCCTGGCCGTCCGCCAGCCTGAATTCTTTGACACGCAGCTCGTCCCTCTTTGCAATCCCGAGCCACCCAGTGTCGCCCTCGACGGCACCTGCCAGACGTGGTGTGTCCAGCTCATCCCTCTCGTAGCCAAGAGTCACGAGGCTCAAGGAGATCGCATCCAACGGGCGCATTCCGTCCTCGATCTTCTCGACGATCGTGTCGGCCTGAGTGCCGTTGGCAACGACTGCGACATCATCGAGGACACGGATGCAGTTGTATGCAATGTATGGGTTCTTGGCCAGATCTGCTGCGTTCTTAGGAGAGACCAAAATGCTCCTCCCTCTGATCTCAGCTCTTCTGCTCGGAAAGGAGCGGGAGGAGACCCTGTAGGCCACCCAGCTCCTGTTATCACTTCGGCCAATTGCCACTATCCGGCCGACGTACATATTCAGTCAACCAGCTTGTACTTGGCTATATTCTTGTCCGCGATGGCCTGTATCTCCTTTTGTATGTCTCCGCCGTCGGGCTTCTTGAAGAGATGCTTGTATCTGCCCTGGACCTTGAGGTACTCTTGAACTGGCTTTGGCCTGCGAATCTTCTTGACGCCCGCCAGCTCCCCATTCACCCACTCGACAAGTGGCCAAAGGCCAGTCTCTACTGCGAGCCGCGCTATCTCAATCATGGTGCCAGCATCAAAGGTCCATCCGGTGATACAGGGTGCATTGACCTGAATGTAGGAGGGGCCATTGGTCTGCAGGGCATTCTTTACCTTTCGTCTCAGGTCCACGGGGTACGCAACAGACGCCGTTGCTACATAAGGCACCCCATGAGCTAACGCTATGGCAGGCATGTCCTTCTTGGGCCTTGGATTGCCAGAGGATTTGGAGCCAGGGGGCGTTGTTGTGGTTTGGGCGCAAAATGGCGTAGATCCGCTTCGTTGCACGCCCGTATTCATGTAGGCCTCATTATCATAGCAGACATAAAGGACCTTGTGGCCGCGCTCGAACATGCCTGAGTTGCAGCCCATGCCGATATCGAATGTGCTGCCGTCTCCTCCGATGACGATGACATTGGTGTCCTTGCATCGCCGCTTCATCATCACCTCAACGCCCGAGGCCACGGCGGATGCATTTTCGAATAAGGAGTGAATCCAGGGAACGCACCATGCGCTCTCTGGGAAGGGCGTGGTAGTAACCTCAAGGCAGCCCGTAGGCGATACCACGATGGTGTTCGGGCCCGCAGCATCCAAGACGAGCTTGATAGTCGTGGGCATAGCACAACCTGCGCAGGCCCTGTGCCCCGGTGCAAGCAAAGAATTTTCCATTTTCCAAAACCTCCTACAGGATCTCCCATCTTAAATTGAGGAACTCGAACTCGGATTCTACTCCCTTGCGGGCCGCCTCTGCCTTCTCTACGATCTTTCTTATGTCTTTGACAGTGATGTCGCGTCCTCCAAGGCCTGCTGCAAAGCCGATAATGGGCATGCGCAGCTTGCTGTTGTAGAATGAAGACTTCAAGTCCATAACAAGTCCGGCCTCGGCTCCAATGGATACATCCTTCTCAATGACTGCAACCACGCTTGCGTCTTTGAGAGCTTGGCGCAAAGCTTGAACAGGGAAGGGCCTGTAGCATCTGACCTTGACCAGGCCGACCTTCTTGCCTTCGGCTCGCATGGCATCGATGGCATCCTTGATAGTTCCAATCACAGACCCCATGGTTACTATTACTACCTCAGCGTCGTCTGCACGATAGCTATCGATCAGTCCGCCATAATATCTATTGAAGGTCTCTTGGAACTCCCGGGCCACACTCTCGATCTTCCCAAGAGCCTTTTGCTGTGCTTCGAATTGCTGATATCGAAACTCAGTGTAGGTCGAGGGGTCAGCGAACGCACCGAAGGTCATTGGCCTGGCCGGGTCCAAGATCTTCGCAGGCCGAAATTCAGGCAGGAATTCCAAAGCCCGCTCTTTGTCCAGGAGCTCGACAGGCTCGTAAACATGCGTCAGGATGAAACCATCCATGCAGACCATTGCAGGGGTCCTGATGCTCTCGTCTTCCGCAATCTTGTAAGCCTGCAGCGTCGCGTCCACTGCTTCCTGCACGTCCTCAACGTAAATTTGCAGCCAGCCCACGTCACGGGCTCCTACCGAATCTTGCTGATCGTTCCAGATGTTCAATGGAGCTCCCAATGCCCTATTGGCAACGTTCATGACCAGGGGCAGCCTCATTCCAGAGGCATTGTACAAGACCTCATACATCAGTGCCAGGCCCTGGCTGGTGGTTGAGGAGTAGCATCTGCCTCCGCAGGCACTTACGCCTACCAGCACAGACAGAGCAGAAAACTCGGAATCAACTGTCAAGAACTCTGAATCGAGCTCGCCATTGGCCACCATTTGGGAGAGGTGCTCTACAATGTGGGTTTGAGGCGTTATGGGGTAGGCCGAGATTACATCCGGCCTGCAGCACATGACAGCATGAGCCACAGCATAAGAGCCCTCAACGACTTTCATTTTCGCAGCCATTACTTCTCCTCCAGGACCATTGAAATTGCCATGCGTGGGCATTCGTGAGCGCACACGCTGCAGCCTTTACAGTAGTCCAGGTCGGGCACGAAGAGCCCACCTTCCTGGTGAATGCAGCCCTCTGGGCAATATATCTCACAGAGGCTGCACTTGATGCATTTTTCATGATCGACCACGGGCACGAACGTCCGCCAGGCGCCAGTCTTTGTGATGCGGGTGCTGCACGGATCTACAAGTCTCCCTGCCTTTATCTCCATTATGAAACCCTCTCGTAGGCCGTTTTAATGGCTTGCAGGTTCTTCCTGCCCAATTCACCCTTGAACCGCTCAGAGATGGCTAAATTCAAGCTCTCCAGCCCGACCTCTTTGCTCGCCCCGCAAAATGCCCCCAGCATCGTGGTGTTGACGATAGGCCTTCCCAGTATCTCCATCGCGATCTTGGTGGCATCTATTGTGATCACATCCGCCTCGGTGTTCAGCTTTAATGTCTCGAGCGGCCGGTCGGTATTTATTATTATCTTGCCATCGTCTTTCAGTCCGCTTGCCACATCGACCACATCCAGCAATGTGACATCCTGCACAATCACGTAGTCCGGCTCATAAACCTGGCTTCTGATCCTTATGGGATGATCGGCTATCCTGGCAAAAGCCATCACCGGCGCGCCTCTGCGTTCTACTCCGAAGGCCGGAAATGCCTGGGAGAACCTCTTGTCCTCAAAAGCCGCAACGGCTATTATTTCGGCCGCAGTGACAGATCCCTGCCCGCCACGACCATGTAAGCGTATTTCTTTCAAGGGGCTGACCTCCAATTTTCTTGCGGGCTATTCTTCTCCTCTTCCCCGCGAAAAAGTTATGAGCAAATATATCTCTTTCGGAGCCGCGGCAAGTTCTTATGTATGATGCTCATCATACTTACAGTTCGTGCGGCCTTGGGTCGAAGACTATGGTGTATGAAGGATAGTGTATGGATAACAAGAACGAAATACTCTTTGCGGTTCGGGAGGCCAAGAGAACCTTAGGGGAAGGTGCAGACTTTCGGGTTGCAGATGCTCTGACGGTCTTAGAAGGAATCGCGCCGTTCTTGGATAAGGATGCAGTGATAAGGATGAAGTGCAAGGGGTGTGATAACTATGCACCAGCCTCGTTTCCCCTCGCCAACGATTTCTGGGCAGTTGATAAAAACGAATACTGCCATGCTAAATCGGCATCTTTAAAAAATATCACAGCATTGAAGCTGGCGAGCTGCGACCAGTACTCTCACAAGGCTCAGGATGAGCTGGAATCCCTGGGCAAGTCAATACTGGATGAGGACCTCAGGCCAGCTCTGGCCGAGAGGAAGCTGTACGATCGCTGCAAGTTTGCCAGCTACTGCATCGCCTTCCAGTTTCAGACATCACCCGGTTGCGTCAGGATCGAATTTGGTCATAAGACCGATAAGGGTTTTGCCTGCAGCGATATTCAGCTATACATCCTTAGCAGACTGGACCCTGGGTTTGGTGCAGAAGCCTCCAAGAAGATCTCTGAAGCGATGTTGAATGGACCTGTCATGGTGGTAAAGGCGGGCGCGCAGACCAGGCGGCAATTGGATATAGACTACTTACTAGAGTGGATTGCTAAAAAGCGAAAGATGGATATAGTATATCTTTAGCTTTATAATTGACAATAATTGATATTTAAAGGATGTTTTAAACGATGGCGCAACCATTGGTGCCAGATACAAGTGTGGTTATAGATGGCAGAGTTTCTGCCAAGATCAAGGCAGGCGAGCTTAAGGGAAGAAGGATCGTCGTGCCAGAAGCGGTGGTAGCTGAGCTGGAAGCCCAGGCCAATCATGGCCGAGACATCGGCTTGAGGGGGCTCGAGGAGCTAAGAAGGCTCTCGGAGCTTGCCAAAACCGGCAAGATCGAGCTGGAATATGTCGGCATCAGGCCGAATCTGGACCAGATAAAGCTCGCCGGTGGAGGGGAGATCGATGCCATGATTCGAGATGTTGCTCTGGAGCTTGGCGCTTCTTTCCTGACCAGCGATCAGGTTCAGTTTAGGGTCGCCGAAGCTATGGGCCTGAATGTAGAGTATGTTCGCCCCCAGAGAGAAGCGATCAAGCCCCTATCCCTGGAGAAGTACTTCACGGATGACACGCTCTCAGTGCATCTCAAAGAGGGTGCGGTGCCTATGGCCAAGCGCGGCCGCGTCGGGGACTTCAGTCTGGTTCGTTTGGGGGAGCGGCCTCTTTCAGAGCGCGAGCTTCGAGATCTCTCTCGCGAGATTTATGAGCGAGCCAAGGTTGATCCAGAAGGTTACGTGGAGATGGAGAAGATGGGGGCCACGATAATTCAGCTTGGGCCAATGAGGATCGCCATTGCCAAGCCTCCGTTCTCCGATGGGCTGGAGATAACTGCAGTGCGGCCTGTGGCCAAAGTGAACTTCGATTCTTACCGCCATAGCCTGGAACTAAAGGCGCGTCTCAAAGAGGGTCAGAGGGGGATTCTGATCGCCGGGCCACCGGGCTCGGGCAAGTCCACCTTTGCAGCCGGCGTTGCTGAGTATCTGCTCTCCTGCAACTACGTAGTAAAGACTCTGGAATCGCCTCGCGATCTGCAGGTCCCTTCAGAGATAACCCAATATGCTCCTCTTGAGGGAAGCATGGAGGCTTCGGCAGATATACTGCTGCTGGTTCGGCCTGACTACACCATCTACGATGAAGTGCGCAAGACGCGCGACTTTCAGGTCTTCGCAGACATGCGCCTCGCAGGCGTTGGCATGATCGGCGTGGTACATGCCAACAAGCCCATAGATGCTTTGCAGCGACTTTTAGGCCGCGTCGACCTTGGCATGATACCGCAAGTTGTCGACACTGTCGTCTTCATCGAGAAAGGTGAGGTCACCAAGGTCCTGGATGTGGAATTCGTTGTAAAAGTTCCGACAGGAATGGTGGAGGCGGACCTCGCCCGCCCGGTGATTGTGGTCAAGGACTTCGAAACAGGCGCTGACGAGTATGAGATGTACACCTACGGCGAGGAGATCGTGGTCATGCCTGTTTGCAGGGACGGCAAGAAGCCTTCCTGGAGGCTTGCGTCCCGCGAGATCGAGAAGGAGATCTCTCATCATGTTCGCGGTCCCTTTAAGGTAGAGATGCTCACAGATTCTTCTGCAGTGATTCACGTTCCACAGGATGAAGCCGCCAGGGTAATTGGCAAGGCAGGCAAAAACATCGACCAGATCGAGAAGACCCTGGGGATGCACATCGATGTTCGCACCAAGGAGGAATCGGGCCTTCCGGCTCCTCGGGTGGAGGACACCTCCAAGCATCTCATCATCTGGCTGGAAGGCATGGGCGGGGAGTCTGTGGATGTCTTCGTGGGCGAGGAGCCTGTATTCACCGCCACTGTAGGCCGCAGGGGCGACATCAGGGTTGCCAAGTCCTCGGAGATGGCGAAGCGAATAATCAAGCGGATGAAGGCAGGTGAAGAGATCGAGGTCAAAAGGACGCGCTCGGACTAGGCAGCTCAGTGCTCATCTATTTTCATTCTGCCGAGAGCTCGTCTTTGAATGCATGCACGACCTAGACTCCCAAAGCCAGCCTCAAAGCATTCCGAGCAGCAGGTGCCAAGCCAAGGGTGATCAGAGTTAGCTTGGTCAGATTTCTCAGGGATGGATCCTCAATCGACCTGTCTATAATGCTCAGGGCCGGCAGGAGCACGAGCAGTTTGAGCGGATACATTATCGAAGATGAGCCTGTCAGGTTTATCAGAAAAGTGGGCACGACGTGCTTCTCGTAGTAGGAGAACCAATCCACACCAATGTAGGTGGAACTTGCATCAAGCATATGGGCGTAGATTATCATCAGGTTGAATTTATCGTCCAGAAACTTCAACCAGGTAAGATATCGGCGTACAAGAAGAATGACCGACGTGATCGTTGTGCCCAGCAAGAAGACTGCTGGCATGACCCAAAGATTTTCAAATCCTGCGTTTGTGATGAATGCCACGTTTAGCATTGTCCAGAGGAGGCCGATGGCCGCGTAAGCTCTGTAAAACCTGGCTCCCAGGAGCATTCTGGTGAGCAAAAGACAGCCCGCTGTCACAAAAAAGACAACAAAAAATATCAGAGGGGTAATGAGCAGGTAGCTCGCAGGTGGCGAGACAAGCCCTGCGTCTTCGATCACCCGGAGGCTGGAGCCTGCCAGGACAAAGGGGAGGGTGTAAAGTATCAGCCTCTCGTCCATCTCAATGTCGAGATGCTTAAATAGCCTCACCAGGCCCAGGACTGCCAGGCCCAAAATAACCGCCCAAGTTGCGGTGTCCACTGGGTTGTAGCTGGTGTCGTGAATTATTGGATAGATATAGTACCTGTTGATCCAGTCTGCTAGGTTGTACACAAAGATCTAAATGAATCCTTTCGTATTTCTAAGGTTCGTTATGCTCTTGCTTTACATCTTGATACCATCGGGCATCAATTCGATCGGCGGAAAGTATATATATCGCAGAAGTAAACAACAGCCTTGTCCGTTTTCTGATTTTAATTGAGGTAGTTAAATGGTCGAGGTGTTCAAAGGTACAACCACGGTAGGTGTACTCTGCGATGGAGGTGTCGTCCTTGCATCGGAGAGCCGTGCTACCATGGGCAGTTTCATTGCCAGCAGCACAGCCAAGAAGATCTACCAGGTTGATGATCTGGTGGGGCTGACTACGGCTGGGGTTGTGGGAGATGCTCAGTCACTGGTCAGAATGGTTCAGGTCGAGGCGCGGCTTTACAAGATGCAGAGGGGCGAGAGTATGACCGTCAGAGCCATAACGTCAATGCTGTCCAATATCCTCTCCTCTCGGCGGTATTATCCTTTCATGGTTCAGCTCATCATGGGGGGAGTAGACAGGTATGGCCCAAAGATCTACTCGCTGGATGCCCTGGGCGGTCAGATCGAAGAGAGAAAGATCGTCTCCACAGGTTCCGGATCGCCAGTGGCTTATGGCGTGTTAGAAGCCATGTACAAGCCGGGCCTGAGCGTCGAGGAAGGGACAGTGCTGGCCGCCAGGGCAATTCACAACGCCATGAAGCGAGACTCTGCTTCAGGCGATAGGATCGAGCTCGTCAGAATCACTGATACTTATGAGGAGGTAGGCGAGCCTGAGTTTCAGGAGATTATGAAGCAGCTCTAATCTTTTTTGGATGTGTTCCCTTGTCTGTAGAAGAAGTCCTTTTTGAGCTCAAACGCAAAGTGCAAAGCAAGCTACCTCCGGACATCAATGTCACGGGGCTGGAGTTCGAGGGTCCGGAGCTTGTCATTTACACAGATGACCCGAAGAAGCTGGCGGACGACGGCGAGATCATTCGCAATCTGGCCAAGGAGCTGCGCAAGAGAGTCGTGGTCCGGCCTGACCTGAAGGTGCTGGCTGATCCCGAAGTCGCCGTAACCAAGATCCAGGAGGTCGTGCCAAAAGAAGCAGTCCTGACCAACTACTACTTCGACGGAGAGACCGGCGAAGTGCAGATCGAGGCTGAGAAGCCGGGCCTTGTCATAGGTCGCCATGGCGCAACTCTTCGCGAGATAACCAAGCTGATCGGCTGGACGCCTAAAGTCGTCAGGACACCACCGGTGCGTTCATCGACCATCGCCAACATCAAGGATTATTTGCGCAGCGTACAATCGGAGCGAAAGAATATCTTGCGCACCGTAGGCCGGAAGATTCACAGAGATATCGCATCCAAGGATCAGTGGATTCGTATCAGTACACTGGGAGGATGCCGCGAGGTAGGCCGAAGTTGTATGCTCCTGTCCACCCCAGAGTCCAAGATCATAATTGACTGCGGCATAAATGTGGGGTCGGACGACTCTGCAACGCCTTACCTCTATGTGCCAGAGGTCTATCCACTGAATCAGATAGACGCCGTGGTCCTGACTCATGCTCATCTGGATCATGCAGGCCTTGTGCCCATGCTCTACAAGTACGGCTATGAAGGGCCCATCTACTGCACACCTCCAACCAGGGATCTGTTTGTACTCCTGCAATTGGATTACATCGAAGTGGCCGGGCGAGAGGGCAAGCGCCTACCTTACGACTCCGGCATGATCCGTGAAGCTCTCAAGCATACAATAACTCTCAATTATGGTGACGTGACCGACATTGCGCCTGATACCAAACTGACCATGCACAATGCTGGGCACATTTTAGGCTCATCAATCGCGCATTTCCATATCGGTGACGGCCTTTACAATGTGGCCTTCACAGGCGACTTCAAGTTCGAGAGGACGAGGCTCTTTGATCCGGCTGTATGCAACTTCCCAAGACTTGAGACGCTGGTGACCGAGGCCACTTACGGGGGGGCCAACAGCCTTCAGCCTTCCCGCAAAGAGGCTGAGGTGAACCTGATTAAAGTAGTAAAGGACACCATCAAGAATGGTGGCAAAGTCATCATTCCAGCATTTTCAGTTGGCCGCAGCCAGGAGGTCATGGTTGTTTTGGAGGAGGCCATCCGCAAAAAGGTCATAGAAGAGGTGCCAGTCTACCTGGATGGCATGATCTACGAGGCCACTGCCATCCACACCTCCTATCCAGAGTACCTGAACAACGACCTTCGAGATCTGATATTTCATAAAGGGATCAATCCATTCCTAGCACAGTGCTTTGTGCAGGTGGAGTCTCCCAAGCAGAGGACGGAGATCATAGAAGGTCCACCATGTGTGATACTGGCGACGAGTGGCATGCTCAATGGCGGGCCAGTTCTCGAGTATCTCAAACGCCTTGGTCCCGATGAGAGAAATACATTGGTGATAGTGGGCTACCAGGCAGAAGGCACTCTGGGCAGGCGCATTCAGAAGGGATGGAAGGAGCTGCCTCTCTCTGTCGAGGGCAAGACTCAGACGGTGAAGATCAACCTCGATGTAGAGACAGTTGATGGCTTTTCCGGCCACTCCGACCGACAGCAGCTGATGGAGTACATGCGCAGGATCTATCCAAAGCCTGGTCGTGTACTGACCAACCATGGCGAGGAGAGCAATTGCCTAGATCTAGCAAGCTCCATTTACAAGAGGTACAGGATTCCTACCATGGCGCCCATGAATCTGGAAACTGTCAGGTTGATCTGAGAGCAACCGAATTGGTTAATTGTTCCTCATCCTCAAAAGCTTTATCAAATTTGAGACATAATACCAGTGTGAGGTTCTTCGTGACGGGAAAGAGAACGCGGATCATCAATGATCCTTCAGATCTGGTCCCTTTGCTTCAAGCCTTCGGCTCCAGTGTTCATAAAAAAGTCTTCGATGAGCTAAGCCAAGACTGGCACACGGAGCGCGAGCTTGCGGCCCTTGTCGGGGATGAGGCGAGCGTCCACAGGAGCGTGGCGTTGCTTCGCAAGAGCGGACTTGTTGAGACCAAGTGGAGGGTGCCGGAGCCCGGGGCCAGCCCCGAGAAGGAGTATCGATCCACCTATTCCCGGGTGCAGGCTAACTTCGGAGCATCCATGGAGGACCTGAGTGAGCTGATCAGCCTCACATTCATGTCCGATGAGGAGTTGCGATCTGTGACAGAGAAGCTGCAAAAAATGGTTCAGGGCGGAAATAACAGTCTATCCAACCTCTCCCGGGAGCTGGGATTGAGCCAGATCTTCATCCGTGGCGTCGCAAAAAGAGCAGAAAAGCTGGCCGTCAGGGGTCAGCGCATTGAGCCTTATGAAGAGGATTTCTGATGGCCAACGTCCTGCAGAGCAAACGGGAGAGTTCGCGTTTCCAGATACTAGTTGAGATCGCTGCTCATCAGCCCAATCTTCGTCAAAAAGAGGTGGCTGAGAGTTTGGGCGTCACGCCGCAGGCAATTTCAGAGTACATAAAAGAGCTGGTGGCAGATGGGCTGGTGACCACTGATGGGCGGATGCGTTACAGCATCACCAAGGAAGGAGTAGAGTGGTTGCTTGAGAGTGCTGCAGAGCTGAAGCGCTACGCTCGAGTGGTTATGGAAGAGATCATAAGTCATGTATCTGTCTGGACGGCTTTAGCTGAGGTCGATCTTCGCGAGGGAGAGCGCGTCTCTCTGGAGATGCGCAGTGGCCTTTTGTATGCCAATAAAAAAGATGGCATAGAGGCAAGTGGTGTAGTTATCGCTGATGCGAGAGCTGGTGAGGACGTCGGCGTATCTGATCTGCGTGGTTTGATCAGCCTGGAGGAAGGATTGATCACTGTCTGCAAAGTGCCGCGTGTACAGATGGGCGGCTCTCGAAAGGTGGATTTGAAACTCCTGGAAAGACAGTTTGCTGCAGACAAGTCCGATGGCAAGATGATAGGATGTCTTGGCATCGAGGCACTGGTGGCGCTGCAAAAGGTGGGACGCAAACCTGATGTTCTCTTCGGAGCCCGAGAGTTTGCAGTGGAAGCGGCCTATCACGGGATAAGCTCAGTGGTTGTCAGCGTCGACGAGCAGATTCCAGGATTGCTAAACCGGCTGGAGTCCGAGGGTCTGAAGTATGAGCTTGTGGATCTCACTTTAGGATGACTTTTCAAGTTTTGGCTTGGGCGGACCGGTCCAGGATACTGCTACTACCCCAAAGCAGAAACAAGACGCTCTTCGTGGGCTATTTGAGGCTGAAGGACATGCCTCAGGGTCCGCGGGTCTTCAAGTTTTTGGTGAAAAAAGAATCTCAGGCAGAGAGGTATCTTCCACCTGAAGACGCCCTCCGAATGCTGCGCAGGGCCAAAGCCATCCATATTGCTCGCGGCGATACGGAGATGGAAAAGAAGCTCATCAGGCTTTTGGAATCCTATCAGCTTGGTTATCGTTTCGTAAGCGTCTGCAAACACTGCCTTGGGCAGAGCAAAGTCACTTTTGTTGGCAGGGAGGCTATAGCCTACAAGGGCACGTGGATTTGCGAAAACTGCGCTGCTGCAGAGCTCTTACGTGAGGCAAATTTTCGCCACCTGGGTCGCGCCGCCAAGGCACATCTGGCCAGGATCTTGAAGGCCAGGCGGAGCCTCGATGATGTGGTAGGCTTGCTCTCGTTACAGCGATTGGAGCCGGAGCTAACGCTGTTTGACACCATACAGGCAAGCCGCGAGGAGCCGACGCTGCCTCTGGAGAGCGTCAAGCTTCCTGGATCGCTGAAAGAACTGCTGCATAGGAGGCTGACCCACCTGTTGCCCGTGCAGGCCAGATCGGTGCAATCAGGCCTGCTGGAAGGCCAAAACCAGCTAATAGTATCTGCTACAGCAACAGGAAAGAGTCTAATCGGTGAGATGGCGGGGATAAAGAGACTTCTGGAGGGCAAGGGCAAGCTGCTGTTTCTGGTCCCGCTCGTCGCTCTAGCCAATCAGAAGTTCGAACAGCTATCAGTGTATAGAGAGCTGGGATTTCAGACATCACTGCGGGTGGGCCAAAGCCGCATTCGCCTGGGCAAGGATCACAAAATTTCACAGAGCCTGAATGCCGATATCATAGCCGGAACCTACGAGGGCATCGACCAGGTGATCAGGACAGGGAAATCCCTTGGCAAGGTCGGAACTGTGGTGATAGATGAGGTACACATGCTGGAGGACGCTGAGCGAGGCCACCGGCTGGCTGGATTGATAGCGCGCCTGAAAATGATAGCTCCTCAGGCGCAGTTCATATTCCTTTCAGCCACTGTTGGAAATCCGTCTTATCTCGCCAAACGTCTCGGAGCGACGCTGATAGAGTACGAGGTCAGGCCCGTGCCCATCGAGAGGCACCTCATCTTCTCTTCGGGGGCTGAGAAGCGCAAGCTATTGCGGCAGCTTTCCAGGGAGGCCCAAAGCCTGACATCCAGCACGGGCTACCACGGCCAGACCATAATCTTCACCAATTCCCGCAAGAACTGCTACAACTTGGCCGATTCCATCCCAGGCGCTGCCGCTTACCATGCAGGTTTGCAGTATCCTGAGAGAAAGAGGATCGAGGAGCTCTTCGCAGAGGGCAAGATCCACACAGTCGTGACTACTGCAGCTCTTGCGGCAGGGGTGGATTTCCCGGCCTCACAGGTGATCTTCGAGTCCCTGGCCATGGGCATCGAGTGGCTTAATGTCCACGAGTTCAATCAGATGCTGGGGCGCGCCGGAAGGCCGGGCTACCATGACAAGGGACAGGTATATATCCTCGCCGAGCCGGGCCGGCGCTTTTCTTCTGGGCGGGGAGAGTCTGAGGATGAGATAGCTCTGGCGCTCCTGCATGGCCAGATGGAGGATGTGGCACCGGAGTTCGACGAGACACAGCAACAGGAGGAGGTTTTAGCCAATGCGATCGTCGCCCGCTCGCGGCTGGAACTGGAGAAGCTGCATGCACTTACATTGGGGCTTGATGACCTGGATAGCTCACTGAAGTCTCTGGAGAGTGCAGGACTCGTCGTAGGCATTGAGCCCACACGCCTTGGAGCAGCAGCAGCAGCTCATTTCCTCAGTTTGGAGCAGGTTGTGCAAATATCCAAGCAGCTTGGCCGTGGCAGGCCGCCGATGGAGGTGGCAGTGGATCTGGAAAGCTTCGAGGACCTTTATCTCAAGTTTGCAGAGCGCATCTCAACCAAGCTTCGCATGCAGATCTCGCAAAGAGCGCTGCATGGCTCCTTTTTGGACTTGCTTGGGAGCGCAGACTTAAGAGAGCTGGAGAACAGGATTCAAAGGTACTGCCTTGACTTTTCCAGGGACTTTTTGCGCTGCACCTGCAAGGAAGCGCCCTACTGCGGATGCCCTCAAAAGCTCATATCGCTGCGAATTTTGGATCTGAGGAAAGAAGGGAAAGGCCCCGATGAGATCATCGAGTACTTCAAAGAGAGATACGGGATGTACGCCTACCAGGGAGACCTGATAGGCTGGCTAGACCAGATGGTGCGGTACCTGGAGGCGATCGAGGCGGTGGCGAAGGTCTTGGGCAAAACGGATGCTGCGAAGAATGCAGGGGAGTGCAAGAAGCATGTTGAGGGCCTGGATTGAGGCTATCATTGCCGTTCTACCACATTTAGTTCACTCAGCTGGTCATTGATTTGCTTGAAGTTATCCAGCAGACTTGCTCCGCGTTCAGTCGTTTCGTATATCAGGGTATTTTCTCGCCTCACCGCAAGCAGCTCATTTTCTATTAGCAACTCAAGATACGGATTTACCGTTCTGAAGTTTAGGTTTGCCTGGTATACGATTTTTGTCTTATTAGCTCCGCCTCGACATATATCCAGTATTTGCGAGACAATTACATGCCTGCTTCTCTTCATCATATGCCTTCTCTCCATGAGTCTGTAATGCTTTTATCGATCACTGAAATTATTATTTTTTAATTAGCAATTATTGTTAGACAAATATCGCATATAATATCTTCCGAACCAAAAGTCCGCCATAATGTGCGCAATAAAATTATCTTTTAAGTAATATGTATCTTAAACTAGCGAATGTGGTCGAAAATTACGCAGGAAAACTGATCAGCAAAACCTTTAATTTTTCTCACAAGATAATAAGCAGCAGCAAGTGAGATCATCGCCAGAGTTAATTTGTGTGAATTCGCAGGCCAACTATTGATTAAGAATCTATTAATACATGAACATAGGCAACAGTATTCCGTCAAGGGGCTGTCTCCATGAGAATTCACTACCTTCAGCACGTTCCATTCGAGGACCTGGCAAATATTTTGGCCTGGGCCAAAGCCCGTGGCCATGAGCTCTCCAGAACATTGCTCTTCCAGGGCGAGCCCCTCCCA
>CAZRYL010000034.1:0-24922 GCA_964604285.1 uncultured Methanotrichaceae archaeon | reverse complement strand
AGTCCTTGCAGTCCTGCAGCGTCCCGAAAAGAATAATAACCCATAGATGGATTTAAGCATCTCAACTGGAGCATAAGATGATTCGTTTCATTTCCCTGGACATGGATGGCACCCTGGTTAACTCCAGGTTTGTGGAAAAGGTCTGGATGGAAGGCATGCCCCGCCTGTATGCAGAAAAGTCAGGGCTAGACTTTGCTGCTGCAAAGGAGTACGTGGTCGGCGAGTACATGAAAGTCGGCAGCGACCATCTGGAATGGTATGACCTGCGGCACTGGATAGATAAATTCGAATTGAAGATAGGCAAAGATGAGCTATTGGAGCTTTACGAGGATGAGATCGAGACGTATCCAGAGGTCCAGGAGGCCTTGGATATTCTGGCAGAAAGCTACAACCTGGTCGTGACCTCAAATGCTGCTCGCGAGTTCATCGACATAGAGCTAGACGGCCTCGCAGATTACTTTTGCGAGACCTTCTCGGCCACCAGCGACTTTCGAGAAGTGAAGAAATCGCCCTTGCTTTACAGCGCCGTCTGCAAAGCTCTGGGCGCCAAGCCCTTCGAGGTGATGCACATAGGCGATCATTACAACTACGATTATGAGTCTCCGCTGCAGGCCGGGCTGGATGCGCTCTTCCTGGACCGCAAGAGCATGAGATCAGGCAGCGAGGTTGTAGGCGACCTTCGAGAAGCAGTTGAGCTGATATGCAACTGCGCTTGAGATACAAGTGAAGATTTCATGAAAAAAGACACTCATCTGATCCTGGCGCTTGATGTGACATCAAGGGCCAGAGCCCTATCACTGGCAAAAGGGCTGATAGATTATTTCGATGCAATTAAAATTGGATATCCGCTCATTCTCTCTTCAGGCCTCAGCATCGTCAAAGAGATCTCGGCCTTCTTTCCGGTTATAGCAGATCTGAAGATCGCCGACATTCCCAATACCAATCGCCTCATCTGCAATGCTGCGCTAGCCGCTGGAGCCTGTGGCATAATCGCGCATGCCTTCCCTGGAAAGGACTCTTTGCAGGCCTGTGCCAAGAGTGCAGAGGACTGGGGCGCCGACCTTTTCGTGGTCACTGAGATGAGCCATCCCGGAGCGGAGCTGTTCATGGCGCCACTTGCTGAGCGGATGGCCAGGCTGGCTGTGGATGTGCACGCCGCCGGAATAGTCGCACCTGCCACGCGACCTGAGAGGATCAAGCAGGTTCGTTCGATCATTGGAGAGAAGATCATCATCTCGCCAGGAGTGGGCGCGCAGGGCGGCTCAGCTTCGCAAGCACTTGGGGCTGGTGCAGACTTCCTCATCCTGGGAAGATCAGTATACGAGGCAGAAGATCCCCAAGCCTCTGCAAAGAGCGTCCTAAAAGAGATCGATCTGATCTAAGAGATGACTTTAAAAAACCTCGCCCATGCTGCGCTCGATGGCAGCGTCAAGCTCCTCAGGCTTCACGGGTTTGTTGAGGAAATCGTCTGCTCCAACCTCGTAGCAGAGATCGCGACAGATCTCTGGATCAAAGGCCGTTACGACTATTATCTTTGGACCCTGAGGCCAGCGTTTACGAATGATCTTGGTGGCCTCAATGCCATCCATCTCTGGCATCTGAATATCCATGAGCACCAAATCGTAAGGATGGTCTTCCAAGGCTAAAAGGACCTCATGGCCGTTGTTGGCAGTATCCGCCCGATAGCCAAGCTTCTTGAGGATTATCAACGCGGTCATCTGATTCACCGGGTTATCCTCAGCAAGAAGAATATTCAATTTAGATCTGGTTGGCATAGTCCTTGTTTCAAGATTGCTCCTCCATGTATAAGAATTTTTCTTTAGTAATTAATTTGGCAAAAGAGATTTAATTATTTCTAAAAGCATACGATGCCTATTTTAGAGCGATAGCTCTGCAGTTTATGAAACTAGTAAAACATAACTTATAATTAATTTAAATTTGCCAGGCGGCTCTTTACCAAAGCTTTGACCCCCGGGCAAAATTATTTCCCTCGAGTGACTCAAAGCTGATGAAGATGAAAAGTCAAACATCCTCCCGGTCAGTTCAAACTCAGGAGATAGAAGACAGTTTTTTCCAGACCCCCGCCTTCCAGGCCCTGACCATCGGCGTTCCCTTCTGCGTCTTCAAATTGCTCTTCGGGTTGCTTTGTGTCCGCATAGGCCTAGAGCAGGGGTCTTTTTCCCTTGAGTTATTTGGCTGGCTGGTCATCGCCTGGGCTTTTGTGGATCTGCTCATGAACCTGACAAGAGTCGTATTTCATCTGGCTGGACGCGCCTCGCCCATAGAGTACTGCACTGTAGCACAGGTCGGGCAGCTCATCAAGAGGCCGGCGCTGTTTTTGGCTGTCGACACGTTCATCTCATTTTCCATAATCTGCCTCGTCCTCTGGTCTGGCTGGATCGCTCGCCTTTCCAGGGAAGAATCATATATCTGGTATGCAGCAACTACGTTAAATCTGATCAGCATATCCATAGTAAATATCTGGCTGGAATTGAGGAGATAAGGTGCCAAAAAATGGAATCTAGCGCCGCAATTATCAGTAAGCGAAAGTCGGAAGTGGCTCTGTTATCAGTCATTTCAAACACAACGTTGGTCATTCTCAAGATAACGATCGGCACGATGATCGGTTCAGTATCTGTTATCTCCGAAGCTGTTCACTCCTGTGTGGACCTGCTGGCCGCTCTGATTGCCTTCTTAGCAGTCAAGGTGGCAGGCAAGCCAGCAGATGAGAATCATCATTTTGGCCACAATAAAGTCGAGAACATCTCAGGCGTTGTCGAGGCCTTGCTCATATTCCTGGCAGCAGGATGGATCCTATTCGAGGCTTACGGTAAACTAATGAACCCTGAACCGATTGACAGTCCGGGATGGGGCGTGGCAGTTATGCTGATCTCTTCCCTGGCAAACATCTTCGTCTCTCAGAGGCTCTTTTGCGTTGGCAAGGAAACTGATTCTGTGGCATTGCAGGCCGATGCGTGGCACCTGCGCACTGACGTTTACACATCTGCGGGCGTCATGGCAGGCTTGGCGATCATCTGGATCGGAGAGCTGCTGTTTCCTAGAACCGATCTTCACTGGGTAGATCCGCTGGTGGCAATTGGGGTCGCGCTCCTGATCCTCAAAGCTGCCTATAGGCTGACGATGGAGTCTGCTAAAGACTTGATGGACGTGAGCCTGCCAGAAGATGAAGAGGAAAGCATTCGCAAGGATATCACAGCCTTTGCGCCCACCGTGAGAGGCTTTCACAGGCTTCGGACACGCAAAGCGGGATCGAGCCGTTTCGTGGAATTTCATGTGCGAGTAGATCCCACAATGTCAGTGGATGAGTCGCATCGCATCTCGGATATGATTTCTGACGCCATCAAACTACAATATCCTGGAACAACGGTAACTGTTCACATCGAGCCGTGCAATTGTGCCCTGGCTCATGAAGATACCTGTGGCTGTCTCTTAAGCGAGGATGAGAGGAAGGCTATTTTAAAAAAACTCTCATATCTGCATAGTGAATGATTTCATACTTCAAACCGGAAAATTTTGGGAGAAAGATTTATTCCGTCACAGGTTGAGGTGGCATCATGGACTTAGGCCGACGCTTTGAGGTCGCTGCGGGAGCGCTCATCCTCTTGGTCTTGCTCGTCACCATTTATTTGACAAAAGATTTCCTATCGACGATTCTGCTCAGCATTGTTTTGGTCTTCCTGCTAAGGCCTCTTTATGCGGTCTTCTATAGGCTCACCAGACACGGACAGGTCTCGTCTCTGTTCTCCTTGTTGATAATGTTCATCCTTATCCTGGCGGTTTTGATAAGCCTTACGACTGTGCTTCTGGTTGAGATATCAAACCTTGAGGCTTCTGGTGTCATATCGGATATTCAATTCACAAAAATTGCCAAAGACTTCGACCTCTGGCTGCAGAGCATGCTTCCAGGTTGGTTTTATCAATATTCGAGCAACTTTGCCAGCCAGTATGTGAAAGAGATAGGGGACATTCCATCGACCATAGCGGCATGGCTGCTTCCCGTTGTAGAAAAAGAGCTGGCAAGTTTTGCGGCCAACCTGCCTGTGATATTCGCCCAATCGATCGTGGTGATATTCTTCACATACTACATACTCATCGACGGCAAGAATTTTGTCGACAGCGCAGTGGATCTGCTTCCCAGGACCAGGAGGAGCATAGTTAGATATTTTCTCGGTGAGCTGAACGATATTTATACCACTCTTTTCACAGTCTATTTCACCACATCTATGCTGAGCGGGGTCCTGGCTGCCATCGGGTTTTCATTGCTGGGCGTTCCCTATCCGTTTGTGATGGGGACAATCGTTGCAGTCTTTACCCTCATACCACTGCTCGGGCCGCCATTTGTATTCGTTCCCATGGCATTGTATTACCTGCTGATAGGAGATGTGGTTACTGGCCTGATTGTGCTGGTGTTCGGAGTCGTCGTGTTGATGGTAATTCCTGAAAATGTAATCAGGCCTCATCTGGCCATGAGGAGCGCCAGGATCCATCCCATCGTTACAGTGCTGGCTTACACGGCGCCGCTTTTTATGCTGGGCATCATTGGCGTGATCGTTGGCCCTACTCTCTATGGATTCCTTCTGGCTGCTTACAGGTCTGTGGTCCACTACAAGGAGGTTTGAAGGAGAAACTAAAAAGAAGTTAGCGGCAGACCATGGAAAGCTTTATCTCTTTTTATAGGCCACTTATCTAGTCCAGTTTCATGGAGCTTTGAAGATGGGTTTAGAGATGGGTTCAGAAAGATATGGTGCAAAACAGATCGCAGAGCTGCTGCTAACTGCTGATATATACAATCGTAAGGAGAGTCTCACTGAGGATGATTTGCCTCCAAAAATCCGCAAACATTATTTCGATGTAGAGACCAAGAGCGTCAAAAGGCCGATATATGTAACCAGTTCAGACGTCCAGAAGATTTATGGCATCGAGGACGTCAAGGCGGTGATAAAAGATCTCTCCTTCGTGGCCTATGAGGAGTTTGGATACCAGTTGAGGCTGACGGTCTTCGATTTGGCAGCGAAGTGGTTCGCCAACCAGAAGGATATGGCAGCTATCAGATCTAACCCAACTTTAGCCTTTTTTTATGAGAATTACGACTCCATGAACGTGAGCTATGCTGAGGCCAAGAACGACAACAAACCACTTTACTCTGACCGAGAGTGGATCGATGCCCGGATAAAAGAACTTTGTACAGATCCCAAGGAAGCAGAGGATCTTCTAAAGCTCGCGTACATCAGGGCCCCTGAGGATGTTAGAGACAGAATTGAAGACCTGGTTCTAACCGATGAGCAAAAAGTGGAGATCGAAAAGACGGGCAAAGCCCTGCAAAATCGGGAATATCTGCAGCAGATCGGGCTTTATGAGATTGGAAAGCTTCTCTTCATCGGTCCGCCTGGAACGGGCAAGACATCTACTGCCAGAGCTTTATCCAGTTGGTTCTCCCTGCCAATGGTGGAGGTCAGGCTCTCGATGATCACCAGCCAGTATCTGGGTGAGACCTCCAAGAACATCGACAAAGTATTCGATCTGGCCAAGAGGCTCAGCCCATGCATACTGCTCATAGATGAGTTCGACTTCGTGGCCAAGACCAGAACATCAGACGAGCATGGAGCTATCAAGAGAGCAGTGAATACCCTGCTCAAGGCCATCGATGAGATCAGCCTTGTCGAGCATGGAGTTCTTCTGTTGGCTGCAACCAATCACCCGCAGCTTCTGGACTATGCTGCCTGGAGGAGGTTCGATAAGGTGTTGAATTTCCCCCTGCCTGATGCCGAGATGAGGCGCAGGATACTGGACAAGGTGCTATCGCTCATAGACGCCGACGTCGACACCTATGAGCTGGCTGAGCTGACGGATGGATACTCTGGCTCAGACCTTAGATTGGTGGTCAGAGAAGCCGTCCTAAATGCGCTTCTGGAGGACAGAAGGAAGCTGGGCCAGGACGACCTTTTGAGGTCCATCGAAGAGTTTGGCCGCAGGATCTCCGAGTACAAAGGGAGCATTGCTGCATGAAGGTCACGCTTCTTGGCACAGGCGACGCCATCGGCACGCCCAAGATCGGCTGCAAATGTCCAGCTTGTATGGATGCATTGAGAGGAGGACGAAGCCGGAGGTTGAGGTTTTCAGTCCTCGTGGAGTCAGACGAAGACGAGGGCAAGGTACTGGTCGACACGAGCCCAGATCTGCGCTGGCAGCTTTTGAAGAAAGACATATCCTATGTGGATGGTGTGATCTGGACTCATGCTCACTACGATCATTACGCGGGCTTCGGGGACTTTCATAGGGTTCAAAGCCACGTGGACGTTTATGCTTTGAAAAACACCATGGATTACATCCTCAATTATCTTTACTTCCTCAACCCCGTCCGCCATGATGTATGCGCCTATGAGCCATTTGAGATCGCCGGAATGCAGTTTACGCTCTTCAATGTGAACCATCCACCCACAGAGACCACTGGAGTTGTGGTCTGCAACGGGAAGAAGAAGCTGGTGATCACCAGCGATACAAACCTGGAAATACCTGAAAGGAGCCTTGAGCTGATGAAGAATGCCGACCTGTTGCTGGCAGACGCGATCATGCCTCCGGGCTACAACATTCCCAAGCACATGAATGCAGAAGAGGCTGTTGCATTGGCAAAATTGCTAGATGCCAAAGATCTGCGGCTTACCCATCTCGCCCACCTCTATCCGCCACACGAGATCGCTCTCAAGAAATGGCCTTTGGGCCACGACATGATGGAGATCGTCTTGTGAGATGCTCTTCAATGATCCCCCTCTGGTCAGGGATTGGCCCTTTGCTGGCCCCTAAGAGATGTCACTTTTGTTCCGAGGTGCTCAAGCCTGGATCGCAGAAGCGCCAGTTCCCGTTCCATCAGCTCCAGCTCCTGGCGGCGGGCATCTGCGGCAACGCCACTGTCTCCCTCATTGCTCCGCAAAATAAAGCTACCACCCTCAATCCGAAGGCCAGTCCCGTAGACCAGGGCAGAGGCAATCTTTTTCCTGGCGCCCATCAGGTCATTCCAGAATGCCTTGCGAGAGACACCCATGTAAAATGCCGCCTCCTCTTGGTCCAGATCCAGCAGGTCCACCAGGCGCACAGCCTCAAGCTCCTCTAGAGTTATAGAGACTGCCTCCGCCTCCTTTGCGCCTTCTGCCACAAAGCACCTGACCTGAGGAACCTCTGATATCCATCGCCTACCTCTTCGTCTTCCTCTGCAAGGACACATAACAGTAGCTATGCGAAAGTTGTATTTCAATCTTATCTAACAGAAAGATTTAAGTATATTGTCTCATAAGTTACTATTACTCGACCATCGAGACAGGATCGTCTTAAGAAGGGTCGAGGCTATCCAAGAAGAGGTGAGATAAATGCCTTGGGGAGACGGTACAGGACCCTGGTGGATGGGTTACAGGATAAATAGAGCTGCTGGATATATCAATCCATGGTGTCGCAGGGCTTTTGGTAGGGGCTTTGGCTACGGAAGGGGTTTTGGCTATGCTTATGAGCCATTTCGTCAGCCTACGCCTGAAGAAGAGAGGAGCTATCTTGAGGCCATGGCGAGAAGCCTTGAGGAAGACCTGAAGTCTATAAGAGATCAAATTGAGAAGTTGCGGTCCAGAGCATGAACCGCAACCCAAATTTATCTGGATCAAGGCCTTTGAAGATATCCATAGCTAGCGGGAAGGGTGGCACCGGCAAGACCCTTGTCGCAACGAGCCTGGCAGTATCATTAGCAGATAAAAAGGCGGTGATCGCTGATTGTGACGTTGAGGAGCCCAATGTCCATCTTTTCTTTCCAAGAAAACAGCTACTTGAAAAAAGGGAGTGCGAGGTGCGTGTGCCCATCGTTGATGAGAAGATATGCACTCACTGCGGCCTGTGCTCCGATGCATGTGCATTTCATGCCCTGGCCGTGCTCTCCCAGAAGGTTTTGATCTTTCAGGAGCTCTGTCATAGCTGTGGAGCATGCTCTTTGGTCTGTCCTGAGAAGGCGATCTTTGAAGGATACCGGTCGGTAGGCGAGATCTTCCAGGCTGAAAGCGACTGTCTGAAGATCGTCTGGGGAGAGCTGAAGCTTGGAGAAGCCAGGACCACGCCTCTCATCCGCAGCGTAAAAGAAGAGGCCAGAGGCGATGTGGTGATAGTGGACTGCCCGCCCGGAACCTCCTGCTCCATGGTGGAATCTGTGCGCGAAACAGACTTCTGTCTCCTGGTCACTGAGAGCACGCCCTTCGGCCTCTACGACCTGGATCTGGCCGTAAGAGCGCTGGAAATGATGAAGATTCCTCGAGGGGTACTGGTCAATAAGAGCGGCATCGGGGATCGAAAGGTATACGAATATCTGGAGAAGCAGAAGATACCTCTTCTCATGGAGATTCCGTTCAGCAGGGAGATAGCAGAGCTCTACTCGCGCGGCATTATTTTTGTGGAAAACATGCCAGAATGGAAAGAGCGCTTTGCATCTTTGGTCGGGAAGATCGAGGAGCAGATAGCATGAAGCAGATGGCAGTAGTGAGCGGCAAAGGTGGCACAGGCAAAACATCTCTGGTTGCATCTCTGGCTGCCCTGGCCTGCGGACGGGCGGCGATCTGCGACTGCGATGTTGATGCACCAGATCTGCACCTCATCCTCAAGCCAACCATTCAGGAGCGGCGTGAATTTTTCGGCATGCGAAGAGCATTCATCGACGAGTCGAAGTGCACGAAGTGCGGCTCTTGCGAAGAGCATTGCCGTTTCGACGCTGTGCATGATTTCAAGATCGATGCTGCACTCTGCGAGGGCTGCGGCGTATGCAAGCTGGTCTGCCCTTCCGAGGCAGTGGATATGATAGACAAGCTCTCAGGGTATGCATACATCTCCAATACCAGGTTCGGTCCTATGGTGCATGCCGAGCTATTTCCTGGAGAGGAAGCATCCGGAAAATTGGTGGCCATGGCAAGAGAGATGGCTCGCGACCTGGCCACGTCCCAGAAACTGGATCTTGTGCTGATCGATGGATCGCCAGGCATCGGCTGCCCGGTGATCGCCTCCTTGACGGGCGTCGATTTAGCTATGGTTGTGACAGAGCCGACGATCTCCGGAGAGCACGACCTGGAAAGGGTGCTCAAGGTTACAGAGCACTTCGGGATCAAGACGCTGGTTTGCATAAATAAGCACGACCTCAACCCTGTCGCGACGCAGTACATCGAAGACCTCTGCCTGGAGCGAGGAGTAGCTGTCGTGGGAAAGATACCGTTTGATTCGAGTGTGGTCGATGCTATGGTCCATGAAAAGCCTGTGGTAGAGCTAGGTGGACCGGCTGCCGAGGCTATACTTGTGCTTTGGAGAAGGCTCGAGGAGCGGCTCTGAAAGATGGGTTTTGCGCAATCGTGTAGGATTTGCATATGCCTCATGTGAAGACTACAGTTTTAAGCAATAGCAGAAATAAGATAATGGGGGTTTATGACAGATGTTCGCGAAGATGTTAGTGGCCTGGGCGGTTATAGCCTTGTGCTTGACAATCCAGGCAGAATCGCAATATGATCCTTTGGGAACGGATATCTACAACATACCTACTGATTTAAGAAGAACAAGTAGCCTGGATGATGATCAAAAGGTCTACATAGATCCTCGCGCAGATCCTCTGGGTATCGATCCGCTGATGCGTCCTCTTGATCCGGAGCATACCTGGGAGTACCTGAAAATGATCAGCAGCGGAGAGTATCTTGAACCTTATTTATCCTCAGATCTTCAGGGAAATTGGCTGCTTGATATGCTTGGAGGGACGATTGGAAAAGTTGATCTGCAGCTCTTTCAAAACCAAAATAGCGTCTTTGGGCGGGGCAGTTTATCCCTTGGCGGATTGACAACTACGCTCTCTGCGAGCGGAACAATCGCAAAGGATGTGCTCTACCTGGATCTGGTCTCCCTGGAGGATCTCAAGCTCTACAGATGCATTTTGACCATAAGCAAAGATCGCCTCTCTGGAAGCTACTACGCCTTCGATGCAAATGGTGGGGTCGGCACGGGGACGGTTAAGGCCAGAAAAACAGGATAAGAGGGTTTCTTGATGCATAGGCCTGCTGATAATTCTCATTTCAGAGTAACTGGCCGTCTAGAATAAAACTTTTTTCCCCCATATTCTGTCTCAGCAATCTGGCCAAAGTCCATTAGCCTCTGAATGACATTCCAATCTCTGCCGGCCTGCTCAAGAAATTTTTTCACTGCGTCCTCTCTTATTGGATGCACTGCCATGATGCTCAGAAGATCTTGCTCTGCATCTCCTGTGGGCGCAAAAAAGTTGCCTTCATATCCCACAAGAAGCTCCACATGCTTCAGCCTTGAATTGAAGATCTGATAGGCTTGATTGATGCTCCCCTCTGATGGTGGCCTGGCCCACTCTTCTGCGGGTGGCCTGGTAGGCACTGAGATGTATGCTATCCTCGGCTTCACCTCGGAAAGGAAATCCGCTAACATTTCCAGAGCATATTCGCCATCGTTGATGCCTTGCAGCAGCATCGTCTCAGTGACCAGCACACCTCTGTAGATCCTGGAAAAGTCGCGAACTCCCTGCAGAATTGTCTTAAGCTCTAGCGATCTATGAGGCCTGTTAATCCTGTGCCAGGTCGTCTCTTCGATGGCATCCACCTTCAGTGAGACCCAATCCGCTTTGCAGAGCTCTTCTTGGACGTCCTCATCCCATATCAAGGAAGCGTTGCATATCACCGCCACCCTTATTCCCAGAGACCTCAACATATCGATCTCTCTGCCCAGATTTAGGTCTAAAGTGGGCTCTCCATCTGGAACGAAGGTGAGGTAGTCGATGGCCAATCCCAGTTCCCTGGACCTTTCCACCTTCTCCCAGACCTCGTCAAAGATCTCCTCAGGATGGTAATAGGGCCGACGTTGGGTCTGCATCTGAGAAGTCCTGCCCACCTGGCAGTAGATGCAGGAATAGGTGCAGACCTTGGGCGGGATGTTGTTTATCCCCAGGCTGCGCCCCAGACGCCTGGAGGGGACGGGTCCAAAGACGATCATATTCCAACACTCTCATGGTCTAACATAGCTTGATGAGGTCACCAGTTGCAAGAGGCCTGCACCGATCGCCAAGCTTCTGCTGCAGATGTGATAATGCCTTCTGTCCTGTGCAGTGCCCTGGCCGAACGATTGAAGGATCAAGTTCCAATAGTGCATCCGCCGTGGAGGCGATGCGTTCATCATCGGCATCCATAAGGTGGAAGCCTCCTATCACTGCGTATAACTTCTCAACACCCATGATTCTCTGTGCATGCCTGATGGTATTGATCACTCCGGCGTGGGCACAACCTGTGATAACTGCTAATCCTTTGCCCTCGATATTTGCTATCAAGGCTTGGTCATCCGGGATGGCATCAGGGCAGTATAGGTTATCTTTGATCGTCCAGAAACTTTCTACCTTCTCGAATGGCACTGAGCGCTCCACCTCTCCAGTAGTCATGACACTCTTTGCGATTCTGACAGGCCCCATGGATTCGAGCATAATTGCCCCAGCGTCCTTTGCCTCGGCGCGGCTGAAGGGCGGACCTATGAACCTAAGAAAGGGACGGGCACTCAGCTTTGGGGCGAAAATATCTGGATGGGCCAGGACGATTACTTTGCGGCTCATGCGTCTCAAGATTCCCATCAGGCCTCCGGTGTGATCATAATGGCCGTGGCTCAAAAAGATGAGATCGACATCGTCGCAATCCAGATTCAATGCGTCAATATTATGAACAGTTACCTCTGGAGATGGACCCGTGTCTATGAGGATTCTCATTTTTTCAGATCCCACATCCATCTCAACGAAAAGGCATAGTCCATGTTGGGACCATATGCTGGCATCTGATAAGCATGCCGAATTTTCCACAATCACTCTGATATCAAATCTCATATACATAGCATTTAGGAGCTTATGCGAATAAATAATTAATTATTACTACTAATGAGTTCACAAACCATGGCGGCCTCTGTGGGGTTCGAAAGACTGGAATTGTGGCGATCCTGGGCAAACATATCCACTTTCGTCTTTTTCCACCAAAGGCTTTTTTTGTAGTGACACAAACCTTGCCCATTGAGGGATACTAATGACAAAGATTGGGAAAATCTCAGCATTAGTGCTATTGATGCTGATCTTTTTCGAGAATGCATCATCCGAGGACATCGCGCCTTATGGTACGATTTCAGGAACTGAAACTAAAATCAACGAATCGTCCGCCCAAGTAGGACCGCTTGATACATCTGGTGCTCTTCGCCTGTCCAACATGAATGAGATGCAGCTTTATGAGAATGCTCAATTCGGTTTCCAGATGTCGTACCCAATAAACTGGATTTCCATGGAGCCTGATGAAAACGATCAAGGAATAGTCGTAGGTTTCCTGGCCCCAGGGGAGGATACGGATAATCCTTTAGTATACTTGCTTGTTCAGATCGAGACGCTGCCAACAGGCCAGAAAATAACTCTGGAGCAATACAGCCAGGCGGTGAAAGAGAACCTCAAGGCAGCCATTCCTGACTTCCAGATATTGACGGAAAGCAGCATCTCAGTTAGCGGGCTTCCAGGCTATGCCATAGGGTATAAGCTAGTGAGCGATGATGCTACCTTCAGGGTCTTGAAAGCTTGGACTTTGCGTGGAGAAAATGCTTATGTATTCACTTATAACGCTCCAAATGACCGTTATGATGAATTTGCAGGGGACGTAAGCAAGATGATCAACTCCCTGAACGCTTCCTGAAATTGGCTGAGCGAATATATACCCCGCAGCAGAGCTGCGGGGTGATCAGCCGCCGTTTGACTGCAAGCAAGCTTTGGTGCCACTTCGGTGATACTTCCAGAATTCCGAAGCCAACGAGTTCCTGGCAGTCAACCAGTTCAAAGTCATCGAAGGCCAGCAGAAACCGGCGGCCTGACAATGTGATCTTCGCGGCCTGCCCCTGGCAGTCAGTGATAGAGCTGAAGAAGCCAGCCGACGAGCAGAGAGATTTTGCGATTCAAGTCCACCCATACTAAATAGCGAGGAGCCAATTTTGATCAAGGTGGCCTCTCCTTGCCTTCTCCAACTTCAGGACGCAGGAGGAGTTCACAAACCTTTTGCATAGCTTTAAGTGATACAAAGAGATTGTAGATCCTGAAGTCTCATGCCAATAGGTGTTTACGTCTGTCACTGCGGTCTGAACATTGCTGGCGTCTTGGATATGGAGGAGCTAAGGGCATTTGCAGAGAAGCTGCCGGACGTGGTCGTGGCCAGGGATTTGCAGTTTTCCTGCTCCGATATCGGCCAGGAACAGATCCAGAAGGATATCGCTGAACTCAAGCTCGATCGCGTCGTAGTCGCGGCCTGCTCGCCGCGATTGCACGAGCCCACTTTTCGCAGAGCTATCTCCAAAGCCGGTCTGAATCCCTACATGCTGGAGATGGCCAACATTCGCGAGCAGTGCTCATGGGTGCACATGGATCAGCCTGCCATGGCCACGCAGAAGGCCAAAGATCTGATTCGCATGGCTGTCGCCAAGGCTGCGCTGCTTTCGCCTCTGGAGCCGGAGAGAATACCTGTCAGCAGGGATGTGCTGGTCATCGGTGGAGGCGTGGCTGGAATCGCGGCTGCCCTCGACCTGGCAGATGCCGGATTGCATGTCTTTCTGGTCGAACGCCGGCCCACCATCGGCGGCTACATGGCTCTTCTCACTGATGTGTTTCCAACCAATGACTGCTCCATCTGCGTGCTGGGTCCAAAGATGTCAGAGGTCTTCAACCATCCCAATATTTCTTTAATCACCTATGCCGAGGTTCTCGGAATAGAGGGAAGCGTCGGCAACTTCACAGTCACAGGCCATCGCAGAGCGCGCTTTGTCGACGAGAAGCTCTGCAAAGGATGCATCAACGAATGCTCAGCCGTCTGCCCCGTGGAGGTGCCGAACGAGTATGATTTCGGCATCGGCAAGCGAAAAGCCATCTTTGTACCCTATCCCCAGGCAGTGCCGCTGGTTGCCTGTGTGGATCCCAAGGCTTGCATCGGCTGTGCCCGCTGCGTTGAAGCTTGTCCTGCCGAGGCTGTGAAGCTCGATCAAGAGGCAGAGACCTTTAAATTAAACGTGGGTGCCATCGTCGTTGCCACAGGCTGGCAGCCCTTCGACGCCGCACGCAAGGAGGAGTTTGGCTTCGGCAGGTACAGAGACGTGGTCACAACTCTGCAGATGGAAAGGATGCTCAATGCCTCCGGGCCTACAAAAGGCGAGGTCGTGCGGCCTAGCACTGGACAGATCGCCAGATCCATAGCCTTCTTGCAGTGCGTGGGCTCGCGAGACGCGACCGTGGGAAACATCTATTGCTCTCGCATCTGCTGCATGGCATCCTTGAAGAATGCGCAATTGATCAAGGAAAAATATCCTTACACGGATGTCACCGTCTACTACATTGACATAAGGGCTGGCGGCGAAGGTTATGAAGAATTCTATATTCGGGCTCAAAAGCTCGGCGTCAACTTCGTGCGCGCCCGCATCTCTCGCATCGATCAGGTGGATGGAGACATTTACCTGATCTTCGAGGACACGCAAAGCTGCGAGGTGAAGCGCATCAGGTACGACATGGCAGTCCTCTCAATCGGCCTTGAGCCCGATCAGAATGCAGATGTGCTTGGCAACCTTTTGGGACTGTCTCGCAGGCCAGATAGATTCTTTGAGATTGCCCATCCCAAGATGAGGCCAGTGGAAGCGCACATCGACGGAGTCTTCATCGCAGGCTGCGCCTCTGGCCCGAAGGAGATTCCATTATCGATCGCTCAGGGGAGCGCTGCTGCGGCCAAAGCCATCAAGCTTCTGCATGGGGGAGAGCTGGAGCTTGAGCCGACCTCAGCTTATGTGGACCCGGATCTCTGCGTCAGGTGCAAGCTTTGTGTGGACGTCTGCCCCCAGAAGGCAATATCGGTGAAGAGCCCTGCCTACGTAGATGAGGCTGCATGCAAGGGCTGCGGCTCGTGTGCAGCTGCATGCCCGACCGATGCCATAAAGATGCGCCTGTTCTCAGACAAGCAGATCATGGCCCAGGTCAGGGCTGCGACAGAGGAGAAAAGAGAGTTCCCGCTGATTGTAGCATTCCTCTGCAACTGGTGCAGCTATGGCGCAGCCGACCTTGCAGGAACCTCACGAATCCAGTATCCGACAAATGCCCGCAACATCCGCGTGATGTGCTCTGCGAGGGTCGACCCGAGCTTTGTGCTGGAGGCATTGCGTCGCGGAGCTGACGGAGTGCTGATCGCAGGCTGCCGTTTGGGCGAGTGTCACTATCGCGATGGCAATTACCAGGCGCTTCAGAGGGTAAATGTGCTGAAGGAGGTTTTGGGAAAGATCGGCATAGACCCTGGAAGGGTGAAGATCGTCTGGTGTGCGGCAAGCGAGGGCGAGATCTACGCCAAAGACCTCAAGGAGTTCATAGGCGAGCTGAAGGCCCTGGGCCCCATCGGATCGGAGCTAAAGGGAGTTAAAAGAACCTAAATGGAGGCTTTTGCACCATGATGGAGATCGAGAAGGAGATGGAAGTTGAGGGCTCCCACATCATCGCCAAGCAGAGAACCAAGACGACAGAGAAGGTTTTGGATTACGATTATAAGAAGTGCGTCGGATGCTCCATATGCATTGCGATCTGTCCAAAGAAGGCATTGCAGGAAGGGCCGCTGCAGGAGATTGCTAAGGGCCTGGATGCCCCACCAGTGCTAATAGACCTGGATGCGTGCGTCTTTTGCGGCATGTGCGCCAACTTCTGCCCTCTGAAGGCGTTCAAGATGACAGTTGAAGAGAAGCCCAAGATGACTGTAATCGAGGAGACGGCTGCAAAGGCAGCCTCTGCATAGAGATGGACAAGATCAAGGATTTCAGGGCCCAAGAGCAGTATCCAAAGCTCTTGGCGGAGGCAACTCCCAATCAGAAGTGTCTGCCCTGTATTCTCTGCGAGCCGGCCTGCCCCACTGGTGCAATAAAAGTCACATTCAACAAGACCCGCGAGGATTTCGGGCCCCTGCGTAAAGACATAAAAGGAAAGATCCAGATCGATCGGGAAAAATGCAACCTCTGCGGGCGATGTGCAAGATTTTGCAAGGCATTCCTGCTGGTGGACAAGGGCGAGAAGGAAAAAGACCCCCGTGATCTCGTGCCCTATGAGCAGTTGCTTGTAGACGAGGAACTGTGCGACTACTGCGGCCTTTGCGTGCCGCTTTGCCCTGAGGACGCAATCCTGGTGGAGGGCGAGTCACTGGCAGAGGAGCTGAAGTTCGAGGGCAAGATTGAGATTGACAAGGACCTTTGTATCGGCTGCGGCAGGTGCGCCCAAGTCTGTCCATACGAGGCCATGGATGTGAAGAAGCCCTTCGAGGGCGAGATCAAGCTCATAGAGAAGAATCTGGTGCGCTGCGATCCACTTGGCTGCCAGGCATGCTTCAACGTCTGTCCTGCAAAGTGCTGGTACGTGGACGAGCGCGGGAAAGCGGCGCCTGTTAAGGATCAATGCATCCTGTGCGGGGCCTGCGAGCTGGCCTGTCCGGTATCTGCAATAGACGTGCAAAGGTCTGGCGTCCGGCACACCGAGGTCAAGGATACTCCCTGGGCTGAGGAATGGAAGGAAGCGATATCCGCCATAAAGACGGGCGAGCGAAAGATCCCGGATGTTAGCAAGACTGTCTATCCACCTCCAATCGAGAAGGTGCCTCTGCCCGCGCCCGAGAAGATCGAGATTGATCCAGAGCTCTTAAGGGTGGTGGATGAAGCGCTAGGCCCTCTGGAGGCGGTGCTCAAGAAGCCGAAGGTGAGGCAGATCCTCGAGCGCGAGCCGCCAGTGAAGGCAGCAGAGAAGATCGTTCAGCGGCTGCGTAATTTCAAGTCCGGGAGAGATGTCGCGGCCATGGAAGGGAAATAAGATGTCTTCTGATGTTGATGAAGGGTTCAGGCAGACTATCTTGCGGCTGGCCGGAGGCGAGGTGCAAACCTGCATTCAGTGCGGCACATGTTCTGCCAGCTGTCCCACTGCTCATCTAATGAATCCAAGCATTCGCAAGCTCATCAAGCTCTGTTTGGAGGGAAAGAAAGATGAGGCCCTGATGAACGATACCATCTGGCTTTGCACCTCCTGCCTCCTTTGCACTGTGCGCTGCCCGCGAGGCATTCGTCCCAAAGCGGTTGTATCGGCCTGCAAAGATCTTGCTGAAAAAGAGGGCATCAAGACCAAGGACGCCGCTTACGAGCAGATCTTTTCCAAGCAGATCCGGGAATATGGCAGGATCTCCGAACTTCCCCTGACAGGCGAGTTCCTGCTGGTCTATCCCCAGGGCATGGTGCAGTCAATGGAGATGGGCCTGGAGATGATGCCGAAAGGAAAATTGAGCCTTGGAGTTGAGAAGATCCAAGGGCGGGAAGAAGTGAAAAGGATCATGGAGGAGCTTGGCAAATGAAGCTGGCCTACTATCCTGGCTGCGTTTCACGATCGACTGGAAAGGAGATGGACGCTTCCACCAGGGCGGTCTGCTCAGCGCTTGGAATTGCGCTGGAAGAGCTGGAGGACTGGAACTGCTGCGGAGCGACGCATGTGTCCAGTGAGCTGACGGCAGTTGGCCTGGCAGCTCGCAACATGGCACAAACTGACCTTGCCATCATGACCTCTTGCTCCATCTGCTATAGCAATCTGCGGTCGGCTGTCCAGCGTATGGAAGATCCTGAGACAAGGGACAGGGTGAACTCACTTCTGACCAAAAAGTATGTAGGCGCCCAGATCAGGCACGCCCTTGATGTCATATTGGAGACCCTTGCGAAGGACGACGATGCGATAACAATACCCCTCAAGGAGCTGAAGGTCGCACCCTACTACGGCTGCCTCCTGACGCGACCGCGGGGAGTAGACAGCCCGGAGTTCCCCATGCTCCTGGAAAGGCTGATCAAAATCCTGCATGCCGAGCCTCTGGATTTCCGTCTTAAGACCTTTTGCTGCGGCGGGCCGATATTCATGCCCCAGGAGAAGGCTGCAGAGGATGCCGCATTTATGATTTTGTCAGAGGCAAAGCGGGCAGGGGCAGAGGTTATAGTGACAGTGTGCCCGCTCTGCCACTTTATGCTCGACGCCAAGCAAAGGTCGCTGGAGCAAAAAAGGAGCGAGAAGATAGGGATTCCGGTGCTCTACGTGACGCAGCTCGTCGGCATTGCTCTGGGCCTGGGGCCAGAGGAGCTTGGCCTGAACATGAATTCAGTGTCTCCTCTGCCGTTGGTGGAGAAGGTGTACGAAAGGACAGTTGCGTGAATGACTGAGGAAAAGATCCTTAGTCAGATTCGTCTGAACAGGTCCTCCTTCGCGCCCCCCTTTCCAGTCCTGTATTCTGCTTTAATGCAGGCCTCGATGGCCTTACGGTAGAACCTGTTCGTATACTCCTTGACCATCCTGCGAGCTGAGAAGTTGGGTCCAGTCATTTTGATGGCCTCCTTCATCACGCTCACCCATCTGTGTGGAATTCCCAGCTCGTCAACATCGTAGAAGAGAGGCACGATCTCCTTCTCAAGGAGGTCGTAGATCGCAGCAGCATCAATGTCATCTCTGTTTGGGCCCTCCGGCGCACCCTGCACTGCCCAGCCATTCTTGCCGTTGTAGCCCTCGATCCACCACCCGTCCAGGATGGAAAGCTGCGGCACTCCATTCAGCGTTGCCTTCATGCCGCTCGTCCCACTGGCTTCCATTGGCGGCCTTGGATTGTTCACCCAAACGTCCACTCCATGCACCAAATATTGAGCCAGCAGCTCATCATAATCTTCCACAAAAGCGATGCGTCCTCCAGATGACTGGTCCTTGGCAGCGCCAAAGACCTTCTGCAAGAGCTGCTTGCTCTGCTGATCATCCTGGTGAGCCTTGCCAGCAAAGATAATCTGAACAGGCTTCCATGGATCATTCAGAATCGATCTCAACCGGTTCATGTCCTGCAAGAGCAGTGTGGGACGCTTGTAGGATGCGAAGCGGCGGGCAAATCCGAGGGTCAGCGCAGATGGGTCGAGAAGCACACCTGAGGCCATGATCAGGCGTGGATCAGCTCCGGTGTTCAGCCATTTCTCACGGGCTCGCGCCCTTATCTTGGCTATGAGCATGCCCTTCATGATGTTGTGGTGCGTCCAGAGTACATTGTCCGGAATCTCGTCTATCAGCTCCCAAATGCGGGGTTGATCGTGATCCTCCAGCCAGTTTCGGCCCAAATACCGATTTAATATCTCGTCGCCCAGCCTGCGATCGATCCAGGATGGAACATGCACGCCATTGGTGATGTAATCAATTGGAACCTCCTTTGGCGTCAGGTCTGGCCAGAGCTGCTGCCACATCTCGCGGGTGACCTCTCCATGCTTTTTGCTCACTGCGTTGCGGTAGGCAGAGGAGCGCATTGCGAATGCTGTCATGTTAAAGCCATCTGGCTTTGACGGATTCACGCCCAGCCTGAAGAATTCGTCCCTGGAAAGGTCCAGGCCAGGCAGGTATGAGCCGAAGTACTTGTCCATTAGCTGAAACGAGAAAACATCGTGTCCAGCAGGCACAGGCGTGTGTGTAGTGAAGACCGTAGTGTTGCGGACCTCCTCGAAGGCATCTCTGAAGCTCATTCCTCCGTTTACCTTTTCGCGCACCCTCTCCAGGACTGCGAAGGCTGGATGGCCTTCGTTCAGATGGAGGACTGAGAAGTCCACACCCAGTGCCTGGAGGATGCGAACGCCACCAATCCCAAGAACGATCTCCTGGCGCAAGCGCTGCTCCAGGTCTCCGGTATAGAGGCGGTCGGAGATGCAGCGGTTCCAGGGATCATTGGCCTCGCTGGATGTGTCAATGAGATAAAGGTTTGTCATTCCCACTTTAACCTGCCATACCTCAAGGTAAACTGGCGGGTCCATGACAGGGACTTTGATAGAAATAGGATTCCCATCTGAGTCCATTACCTTGCGAATGGGTGCATTCTCTCGGTCCAGTATCTCGCAGGTTCCCACCTGCCAGCCGTCTGGCGAGATCATCTGCCGCAAGTAGCCTTGCGGATACATGAACCCGATCCCGACCATTGGGATTCCCAGGTCGCTTCCCTCTTTCAAAAAATCGCCTGCTAGGAATCCCAATCCGCCTGCGTAAAATGGGAGAGCGTGGTGCAAGCCATACTCTGCCGAGAAGTAGGCTATGGTATGCAATTTGGGTTCTGCCACATTAGCACAAAACCATCCTCTGGATATGTCCATGTAGCTCTCAAAACGGGCCACAACCGAGTCATAATGTCTCAAAAAATGAGGGTCCTTTGAGGCCGCATCCAAGATCTTCTTATCAGTGAAGTTTATCATCTTCACAGGGTTGTGGTTGCTCAGATACCAGCCCTGGCGGTTGAGCAGCTTGAAGATCGCACGGCCCTCCGGGTGCCAGCTCCACCAAAGGTTATAAGCCAGCTCTCTCAATCCTGAGATTCTTTCGGGCAAATTTGGGAATTTATCTTTGATGCCTTTCATGAACGAGTCAGCTCCAAAGCCAACTATCACATGGCCTTCTTGAGAGATATATCTTTCGACTTAATAATATATAATGCTTTTGATGATTTGGAATGCCTTCGATTCTTATCTCCTTTTTTGCACACGCCTCTTTGTCCATCTCTTCGAGGAGGAGCCCCCTGTCCTTGGCTCTGCAAAATCCCATAGCTTGGTCATTATCGTTTAGAGCGTCCAGCTTTGCCATCCCATAACACTGATACATTATCTCTCTCAACAAAATCCGGCATGACGCTTCCTATGCATTCTATGTGATTCCAATTGTATCATCTTGTCTCCTTGCAGACTACAAAACGCTATATACATTCCAGTCAATGATCATCTGTGAGACAGAAGGCTGGGCTCAAGCGCGTTCTCGGGCTTTTTGAGGTTACATTATCTGGCATAGGCATCATCCTTGGAGCTGGCATTTATGCACTCATCGGAGAGGCTGCAGGGCTTGCAGGAAACGCCGTCTGGATCTCCTTTGCCATATCTGCGCTGGTCGCACTGTTAACCGGTTTGAGCTATGCAGAGCTATCATCCATGTTCCCCAAAGCCAGCGCTGAGTACGAATACACAGCTGCGGCCTTCAGCCGCCGTCTGGGCTTTGTCATAGGCTGGATGATAATCTTCAGCGGCGTTATAGGAGCTGCCACAGTGTCCCTGGGGTTCGCCGGCTATTTTCAGTCACTCGTAGGAGCCCCAATCGTTCCTTCTGCCCTGGTCCTGGTGATAGTTCTTTGTGCAATCTCTCTTGTTGGAATTAAGCAATCTGCTCAGGTGGCCGCGATATTAACTATAATAGAAGCCTCCGGCTTGATCTTCGTGATACTACTGGGAATTCCCCATCTTGGAAGCGTAAATTATCTGGAGATGCCCTTTGGCCTGTCAGGCATATTTCAGGCATCAGCCCTGATATTTTTTGCCTTCATAGGCTTCGAGGAGATGGTAAAGCTCTCAGAAGAGGCCAAAGACCCAGAGAAGAACATCCCAAGGGCACTGATCATGGCAATATCAGTGAGCATCGTCCTGTACATAATGGTGGCGCTCTGCGCAGTCAGCGTCCTTGGCTGGCGGGGGCTGAGCCAATCTGCTGCGCCTTTTGCCGAGATTGCTTATGCAGCCCTTGGCCAGAGGGCGTCCATCGCAATTTCGGTGATGGCACTCTTCGCTACTACTAATACAGTGCTGCTCATGCTACTGGCCTCGTCTAGGATCATATATGGCATGGCCGAATCGTCATCACTTCCCAGGATGCTGGCCCAGGTTCATCCCAAAACCGGTACACCCTGGGCGGCCATAATCCTATCCATGGTCCTCAGCATGGCCTTTGTGCTCTTGGAGGATATCGCTTTCGTGGCCAATGTCAACAACTTCACTGTCTTCCAAACGTTCATTGTTATCAATGCAGCTTTGATTGTTCTCAGGTACAAAAGTCCTGAGAAGACCAGGCCGTTTCACGTGCCCATATCTTTAGGCAGGATGCCGCTATTGCCGGTCCTGGGCATCCTGATCAATGCCTTCATGCTGCTGCAGCTCTCCTGGCAGGTTCTGTCGATAGGCATCGGGCTAACGGTTCTTGGGGTTGCAGCATCCTTTTTTATTGAGCAGTCGTAGCAAGTTTACTGTGCTGTGATTTGATTACGAACTGATCGAAACACGAGGAATTACTTTCTCCTCAGACGGATATGCAGCCGATCTGAGTAGTTGACGCCCAGTCGAAGCGCAATGCTCCAAGCCTCCTGGGCTTCTGGCAGATCAGGATCAGTGCCAAAAGCCATGATCCAGACCCTTTCTTTGGGCAGAGCACATACATGTCTTTCGAGCTGCTGGGATGTCCAGCACCATGGAGCCTTTCCGATCACGAATTTGAAGTGAACATTCTCTTTTGCCGACCAGTAAGCCGGATGAAAATCCGACCCGCGCTTGGGGCTGACCACAGCGTATTGGATCATTTTCAAGACATCTTCGGAGATGAGATTTGTGCCGTTAGTCTCAATGTGAATCTCCTTTCCTGCCCGATGAAAGCGCATGATCAAATCGGATAACTCAGGCATTTGCAGCGTTGGTTCTCCACCTGTGATTATCACTCTGTTCCCAATGACTTTCTCTTCCACTGATAGCGGAGTTAGTTCTTGCCATTGATCAAGTTCGGTGTCACATCCTTCGCATCTGAGGTTGCAGCCTGCTAGCCTGACAAATGTGGCCAGGCGTCCCATTGCCGGGCCCTCGCCCTGCAATGAGTCGAAGATCTCTGCTATTCGCATTTAATTGAATTCCTCTATCAATGACCTTTCTCTCTCTGGGCTTAAGTATCTTAAGTATGATGGAGCTTTCTCGCCCTGTCAAGCTATAAGACACACTCATGTGAAGGTGATGAATATCACATCGCCCCTTGCCTGGCATTGGTAGCCAAGAGGAATAGCCTGGAGGCCATCAATAGAATCAAAAGGATCAAAGAGTAGACGGTTATGGCCTGGCTCTGCGAAGCTGCTAATCACGTAGAAGAGATGGAGGCATTGCTACTGGCAAACTATCGCTGACCCGTCTTCAGCTCGATGCCATGTGGACCTATTATGTGGGTCGCAAAAGGGAAAAAGCGTACATCCAGAAGAACGGGGATCGAGGAAGATTCTGGCGGGGTACGGCTATAGATGTCGATACTAGGCTGAGAGTCGGACACCTATCGGTAAGACTGGGGAGGTGGTCGCTCTGGCTATGATGTCTCAGATCAGAGATCGCAGCAATCCCAGTGAAACGCCGGCAATAGCAAGCGATGGAAGTGATAGTTATCCAGAAGCGATGCTCGATACCTGGGGAAAGATACCAGTGTACTCTGATCGGGGACGACCTCCAACCCGCAAACAACCACCGCCTGAGTTGAAATGTCTTCAAATAACAAAACACCGGTCAGGTGGGCGATTGATCGGCATCGCTCACAGTGTAGTCTATGGCGATCCCAAAGAGGTTCAGGATCTGATGGGTCTTAACATGGCCTACGTTGAGAGAACGAATCTGACTTCATGCCAGATGAACGGGCGAATGGTTCGAAAGACCCTATCCTTCTCCGAAGAGGAAGAGATGCTTGAGGCATCCTGCGCTTGGGAGGACCGGGTTTATAACTTGACGCGACCTGTTAAACCATTGCGTCTTGAGGTCAATGACTGCCGACGACGATGTAGACCAAGGTCTGTTGCGATGGCCACAGGGTTAACAGATCATGTTTGGACGATCGATGAACTTATGATGAATTATGATGAAAGTCGTGGTTCCCAACCTCGACAACATAACATAGGGAGACTACCTCATCAAGTGTAACAGTTAATAATTTAAGTGAGCGCGCAGAGATTGGTGGTGGGGTCTGACAGAATCTGCGCAGATCTCTTACAGCTGGATGTGATATGTATGAAGAACGGATTGGTTTTGTGCCTATGCATGTCTCTTGTACTCCTCTCGACCGCAGCCATGGCACAGATGCCCGTGGAGAAGGTATCCTCTGGCACTATGGCAGAGCTCACGAAGAGGCCCGAGACGGCAGCAGGCGCTTATGTGATACAGAGGCCTGACCTGACTGTGAAGTCAGCGAGGGTCACAGGCAGCCCTGTGATCTTCAGGAGTGCTGTGATAGTGCCCCTTGAGATCACTGTTGCAAACCTAGGCTCAGGCACATCAGAGGACTTCAATGTGGGTGCAGAGGGAAGGGCTCTGGATGGAAACGCCTACGGGTTTGACTTCTCAGGCCCTGGATATGCCACGATGGAGGAGCGTGGAGGGGTCCTTGTCCATGGCATGAGATCCGGCGAGGAGCGGACATTCTCAGGCCTTCTGATGCTCGGTCCAAGCCCGCTGAATGCTCAACTTCAGCCTGGGACCAAGTGGAAGATCCGCGCCATGGTAGACTACAACCTCGACCCTGATGCAGGCTACTACGAGTGGGGGGTGCGGGAGTCAGACGATTCAAACAACGAGCTTGAGATCACCTACCCCATAACAGCCGTGACAGGGACGATGATGAGGTCTCCCGCGGTCCCAGCAGTCCAAGGTCCAGCGCTCCAGTGATGGATCTGCAGAACCTTTTTTTTGCATCATGGTCAGGAATGTCTCCTTATGAAGAGATCCCGAAGATCTCCTCCTGCCACGCCTTGGGCCTTACTACTCTTACTACTAGTACTGTCCTGCCATTCTTCTCTGCCTTTTCAACATGCACCATGCCAGCCCTCTCCAGACGGCGGACAGCGGCATAGGTTTTGCCTGGCGACCAATCCAAGGCCGTATTTCATGAAGAAGTTCCAGGAGAATAAATTATTTTCCAGGACTCCACAAATCCGATGACCAACCGCAAAACATTTAAGCCCAAAATGTTCATTATAAAATATTATAATCTACCTCCGGGCACGATCTTGAGGTT
>CAZRYL010000033.1:13895-25395 GCA_964604285.1 uncultured Methanotrichaceae archaeon | reverse complement strand
TGTCTCTTTTCGGGAAATCTTGATATAGGCAAAATGTGGTCGAGATGGCAATTCAACCCAGGAACAAGTTTCTCACCGGTATAAGGGCAAGTATAATTTTGTGATTCCAACTTATCCTTCAATAGTCTTGCCACTTCCACGGTTCCGGCTCCTAAATTCTTCGTAGCGATTTCGACATACCAATGCTTTTCACAAAGACGGTTGCTGTGAGGCATTTGAGGATTTGTGCAAAATTTACAAAGACCCCGTGATACTCTATCATTGTAACCAGCGATTTGATTTGCTCTGTCTTGTTCCCTGTTATTAGACTTCCATAAATTTGCCTTAGCGTTTACACAATCCTTGCATACGGCCATTGTCCCATCTTTCCTTCTGGAATTCCTGCCGAACTGCGTTGCGTCAAGAACACGACCACACTTCCTACATATCTTTTTCATGATAACTTACTCCTTTGTAGAGTAAGTATATCACTATCAGGCCGACTTATCAACTCAACTCTCGGTAGTTTTGCTGCTAAATTCTTGAGATTGATGGCTGCGTTTAGATCGCGGTCATGCACTGCACCGCAATCACAAGTCCATTCTCTGTCTGACAACTTTAGTTCTGAGTTGATGCAGCCACAGTGCCGACATAGGCGCGATGACGGGAACCATCTATCGGCCACCATCAATTCAGAGCCCTAACAGCCAATTACATTAATTGGAAATTATTATAATAAATTGAGTATTAAATGTGTTACAGTACACCTATCACTCCAATTTAAAGCGGCATCATTTGATGTCGCATTATTAGTTCCAGCCACACGAAAATGATATGTCCAAGGTGTATCCTGAGCATTAAAACCAACAATATAAAAACTATGGACTATACTTTTATCCAATAAACTTAAACTAGAGGTCTCAATTATGGCGCACAATGTTCCTTCACCATTATTTGGGTTAAAATCAGGATCGGTTGTATGATAATAAATCAAATATCGCGAAACATTGTATGTTCGTGTCCATGCCAACGTAAAACCATCATTCGTACCGCTTCTATCCAATAAATCTATACAAACGACATCTGTTGGTGCGGCAGGCGCATCAATATCTACCACAAGAGTCGTTGGAATCGTTGGTACTGTTGGCGTAAGAGTTACAATCGGCGAATCAACATTTATGGTCGCATGACCAGTTAGAATTACCGTGAATTCACCCCAATAATAAGCTCTCGGAATGACAGAGTGATCTAGTTGCCATCCTGATTGTCTATTGAGTGTTGCAGCACTTGTAGTAAACTCAACAGTCCCATCAGTAATGTCGGTTAATTTTACTAATGAGCATATAAAATCGTCATCAATATAAAAATATAAATAGTATTGATCGACAGTACTAACAGCATCCCAAGAAAATTCAAAAACCGTATCGCTATAATTATCATTTATTGGATCATAATCGACGTAATGATCATCTAGTTGAAAGTTGGTAATTGCAGGCAGTGCACTACCTCTAATAGTTTTGGCATCATCAGGACTTAGAACTTCATCTTCATCATATGGTGTGATTTTAACCACAAACGATGTAGCATTACTTTCAAAATCAAGTGTATGAGCGGTATATTCGTCTACCAATATATCATATTCACCATTACCTTCCTTTAGTTCAATTCTTACCATTTCAGCACTACCAAACCATGTAACCGTCCACCATATCACATCTACAATGGTTTCTTTATATTCTAATGATAAGCTCGCAATCAGATCATATGAAATACCAGGCTCATCTGGTGGATCGCCTGGATCGACATAAACTTGATCGTTAATGATTGACCCGACAATGCGGATTTCATTCTCATTTTGTGGCAAAACTCGCAACAATCGAATAGGAAGAAAATTTGTTATTGCTGGTCCAAAAATAAATTTAGACGCTTCTTCCCCATGCTCGTCCATTGTTTTAATGTCTATATCTTCCCACTCACCAACAATAAAACTACGATCTACTCCTGGAGTACAAGTATGAGGACCAGAAGCACCACCTGTCAATGTTGGGAAGAAAATTTGACCGGTCGATGATTCTTCAAAATCTACCGGTTCAGATAACTGAAGAATGGGGCCGTTTTTCTTGATAACAATGCCTGAATAAGCCCAGTCAATCACACGAGAAGCAACGAGAAGCTTTTCGCCCAATGTTGGAATATGGCCTTTGAGTCCTGTAGTAAATTCAACTGTAGTGCGATTAAGCTTATCGTCCATATACATGTACATACCAATACGCCAAGCATGATTCCGACTAATACATCCTTCAAGATTGATAGTACACGGGTTCAATTCACTGCCATCATCATCATAGCAATAAATACTTTTTGTTTCCCAAGTATAAGGGTCGGTATATTGTATCTCTACACAAGTAGGATCATCTGCTGTCCGCAATTTATGTTCTATTAATAATGAACCTTCAGAAATATCATCATCACTATAAATTTGAGCACTTGTTGTTTGTAATTCATCTCGAACACAAGACAAAAGGCCACCAGGCATATAAGGAACTGCACGACCATGCAAAGCACATTTTGATAATGCCTCCATGACTGAGCATCGAGAAGTAAAGCGATAATTAAATTCATAACCTGTATTGGCCCATGTGTTTTTGAGGGCATATAGTGTAGCCCAATCAACGATTGTACTGGCTTGCATACCTCCATTATCAGCAGTAACAATATATGCCATAGCATCAGCTATACAGGATGTTGCCACTTTTGTTCCGCCAAATCCTGTAGCTGTAACAGGATAAAGTTTTCTTGTGGTATCGACACGAATACGGCTGGCAACATTGCCAGATAACCGTTCAGATGCTCTTATACATAATTCAAGCATGGTGACATCGCCATAAACAGGATGACGTTCTCCACGTGCATACATGAAAGTTATTTGGCAAGTCTCGATTAACATAGCCGGTGGATTGTCTTTTTTTGCTGGCGATCGTTTAAAACGAACCTCATATTGATATGCATAAAATGGAACAGCAAAGCCACAAGTCATAGAAATAGTATGGGTTGTTTGACCATAAAAAGCATGAGAAAATGCTGCTGTCCATCCATGCGTCTGCGTATGGTTTTGGTTAATTCCTCTAACTTGAGCAATCACAGAAACAGTCTTGCCGACATCTCCTCCGTCTTTTTTCCACTCTCCCAGACCTTGAGGAAAAGTAATATCGAAGAAGACCGTATTAATAATTGCCCCCGGTGGATTTGCAGTGAAGACAACCCATTCGTCTGATAATTCTTGTCCACTAACCTCATTCGACACGTACGCTATATGAGTATGAGGTCGTGTATATGTATATGGCCCTGCGGAATTAGTGGCAGATAAGGTTGTTACCATACTAGGGCGTTCACCTGGTGCTACTACATTATAGGCAATATATTCGCTATCATCGTAATCGCATAGAGGAGTATTTTCGATGAATATTGTGGTGTCGTCTATTGTATCATATTCACCAACGCCAATAATAAAAAGGGCATATAAATACTGATCATAATGATGATTATATTTTTCACCTTGAAACGCGCCATTTTGTACGTTGAATGTATACATTGCTTGGGCAAGTGGTGGGAAAAATTTTCTTCGACCAAAATGCTCAGGAACAGGACAATTTACTGCTAATTGATTAGATGTCGATAGAGCATAGGTTGTGACATCTTCAACTGCTGGTGATGACGATGATGGCATTCCTGTTCCCAAGAAATAATTGACGAGCATCGTGCCGCCGAGGCCGACAACACCACCAATAATTGCCGCCGCAGTTTTGCCGACAATTCCAGCAAGCCAAAAAGAAGGACCAGCCAGCCAGAATGATAATGCCATAACAGCGACAAGTGCCATGATTCTTAATGGGTTACTGCCTCCACCACCACGAGGCAATTCTACAAAACGAACGGTATCACCTGGACGAAGATTATTATCCCATTCAGATCTTCCGAAGGCTACGCCATTTACGAGCACAATAAATGGTCGTGAGAAAGTAAGATTATTACGCTCTATGATTTTATTAATTGTAATCGCTTCTTCAAGAGCGGTGATAATTGGATCACTGCCGAAAGTCAGTAAATTCGGCTTAGTTCTAATCTTCTCTAAGTGTCCAGTATTCACTAATCCTCCAACCATTAATGCGAAGGGATGACATATCACTTAAAACAATGCCCGATCCTTCAACAGCGTGAAGAACCTTGGGCTTGCCATCGACAATCACATATATGCCAATATGATGTGGTCGATGTCCAAGCGTAAGGAACACACAATCGCCAGGTTGTGGCTTATCTGTTTTTCTGCCACCAAATAATTCAGGAAGATCACGAATAAGTCTGGCTGCACTAAAGACAGTGTGATTGCCAGCTAATGGTGGCATTTGGATACCATATATATCCTTGAGTATTTCACGATACCAATAGTAGCAATTGTGCTCTTCAGTAAATTTCTGACCGATATATCTATTAATTTGATCAGATGTCATATAGTTCTCAGCCCGGGGAAATCTGTTGTTGTCATTAATCTTCTAGGAAAATACAGTCCTACCAGATCAGGGAAACATGCTCTGGCCTCTATGCCCATTCTTGTTTCTTTTATTTGAGTAACGGATAAGGCTACAGGCAATGATGCATCCGCTGTCCAAGGGTCAGGGTCAATAGTAGGATCGGGATAATCTGTGGTATTTTTAATATATTGTCGATACATGACAGTAACCGGATCAACCTTTCCAGTAATAGACCGAATAGATGCACGAGCAGATAATGGGATGCCGTTAAGTGTAACTACCATTTCACCTCTTACACCACCTTCTGTTTCTGGCAATGCAAAATCAAACATAACAGGAATAAAAGTGCCATCTTCCGTTGTGATTCCTCGATATGAACGAACCACTTTAATGGATTCGTCCAAATCATTATGCATGATTTCTAGTGTATCGAAATAAATTATGTCCGCAGGTGCAAATTCATATGCTTCTTTGATTGCGTCTTCTAAATCCATATATTTGCTCTCTTATGGTGACGGTGATGGTGATTCACTAGGTGATTCGCTAGGAGATTCCGAAGGGCTCTCACTGAGCGATTCACTTGGTGATTCACTTGGTGATTCTGAAGCTGATGGTGATTCACTAGGTGACTCACTTGGTGATTCTGAAGCTGATGGTGAAAGTGAAGGTGAATTAGAAGGTGACATGCTTGGGCTGCTACTTGGTGAAAGCGATGGAGAGATACTGGCAGATGGTGAAAGTGAAGGTGAATTAGAAGGTGATGCCGAAGCAGATTCCCACTCCCCCCATCCACCACCAGCAGTTGCGATCCATTCGGTTCTTTGCAATAGTAATATTGCCACAAGATCTTGGTAAATTTCGTGTTTTGCTTTTATGGTTGGATAGCCAAAGAATCTAGCCGAATATCCAGAATATCCTAGATCAGTAATCCAATCAGCAGAAAACCAATTCACTCCATGATTAAGATCATCTTCAAACCATTCTTCAAAGGTCGTTAATTCGGTATCTATAAACCTGAAAGTGCAAGAGAGCTGATCAGGCATTCCATCACCAAATCTTCTCGCCTCATTACGCCCACTTTCGGTTTTACGAATCTTGATGGTAGAACCGGACGTAATGGACATCCCATCGTTTAGCGGATCTGGTAATGTACTAGGCCATGTTGCCATATGTTTGCTCTTTTATGCTGATGGTGATGGAGATTCACTAGGTGACTCACTTGGGCTGACTGATGGTGATGGTGATACTGATGGGCTTTCACTAGCCGAAGGAGAAAGTGAAGGCGACCCTGAAGGTGATTCCGATGGTGATGCAGTTATGCTTGCGCTAGGCGATTCTGATGATGATTCTGATGGTGACAATGATGGCGATGAAGTTACGCTCGCACTTGGGCTTTCACTAGGTGATCTAGATGGTGACATTGAACGTGATCTGCTTGGAGATTCACTTGGCGAAGCCGATGGAGATCTACTTGGTGATGTGCTTGGTGAAGCTGATGGAGAAACTGATGGAGATACCGATGCAGATGGAGATACTGATGGTGATTCTGATGGTGATTCGCTAGCCGAAGGAGAAGCAGATGGTGATTCTGATGGAGAGGCACTGGCCGATGGTGACAGTGATGGGGAAACAGATGGAGAAGCTGAAGCTGAAGCTGAGACAGTTACCCAATAACCTTTAAAAATCGTACACCCAAACCAAGTGTTCCCGGTTGAGAATGAACCAGCGAAGATAGTATCCGTATAAGAATCATAAAATACAGTATAATATGCTACTGTTTTAATTCCACTGAGAGTAACATAATTATATTGCGTCCAAGTACTGTCACTTGGTCTAAAACGTGCAATACCATCAGTACCATTATTGGTACTTATTAATATATCACCATTGGCTCTTAGACTCATATCTCCCAAATCATAATTATCTTGCTCGTTATAAGTGGGCCGGTGATATGTCATTGTGTCATCAGAAAGATTGATCTGCAATAAACCTCTCCGCTCTTCCTGACTGTACGATGAAGTATATCCGAATACACCATATACATATCCATTTGCATATAATACTCGGCCTAAACCACAATAATGGAAATCAGGATATGTATCGATACGATAGTCTTTAATGATAGTACCTTCTGTTTCGGTGTCAAAAATTACAAGTTCGCCATAATAATGATTGTTATACAATGACATTAAAGCACGATTAGCGGAAGAATCTACCGAAACCTTCATAAGCCCAGTTACTAAATTATTATATCCGAATTGCTTACTCCCCACTGGATGCCAAGGATATAATCCTCCTACTTGTTCTTCACTGATATCAACATAGCCAACCCATGCTGTCTGAGTAAATAATAATTTATTTGTAAAAACTAAATATATACGTCCTTTAATTTCATCAAAAAAACCACACTGAATATTGCCACTATAGCCATCAGAATCATCTACATTTTTTGTAAGTCCGTAAGTAGCATTATTACTGATAAAACGATAATACCTAAAAGTTTCATTTTCCATATCAAAAAGCATCACTGTAAGGCCAGAAAGAATGCCCAAAACAATATATTTACTATTACCACCTCGCCATGTACTCCACCACACATCGGAATTATAAAATTGAGCGTTATATCCTGGTGTTGTATCTTTGGTATAACACTTTCTAACTGTCCAAGTATCACAATCTACAACAGTAATATTGCGAAGATTTTTTGTGCCAACACCTGCATATATACTAGCTATATAGAGTTCATTTCTTTCATGACAATATTGAAGCCAGGTACCATACAACTCACCACCAGCATCATAGCCAGTGGTATTCTTATCAATATGAACCACTGCCTCTAAATCAAGGTCAGTTATATAACCATATATAATTTCTAATTTTGCATTGATTTGCCAACGATTGGAGACTCTAGTAGTTGAATAAGGAGAGATAAAACGTGCGACACAATTGGTAAAGCCAGCTTCAGCTATCCAATCAGCGGAAAAAACAGCAGCGCCGTTATTGAGATCTTCGTTATACCAATCTCGAAAAGTGCTGAATTGCGCATTAGTAAAACTAAAGCTTAAGCTGATTTCTCTTTCGGGATTAGTGCGAAGACGATATGGGTCAATTTGATTTTCAGGATCAGATTGACCACATCGATAAGCATATTCATAATCTATTAATGGATCGGGAAGATCTGGCCATTCTATGATTGCCATTACATTCTTCTCCGATACCTTCCATCAAGATAGCTTGACAATCCTGTCCCCCTTGACATTCGTGCTGATATTGATTGTTCAACTTGTTCAATAATGATATTAAGATTGCCCTGCTCATCTGTATTAGTTTGGACTTTAGTTGACGGTGCCTTATTCGTGATATTCACATTGAGTATTGTTTTAGAATTGCTGGCTCCTACAGGATATACACTTTCACCCTTTTTCAATATTGCCGGATATTCATCGTAATTAAGGCCTGAATGAAGGCGTGGAGCACCAGCGAATAGCATCGGATTTACCGATCTTAATGTGGCGGGCGAATAGCCTACTGTTCCTCCACCATGGAACATGCCAGCGAATACATTGCCCCAATTAGGCTCATAACCTCCTCCTCCACTACCACCAAATAATCCGCCTATACCCGGAAGAAAACTCAAGGCACTCATGATAGAATGCATCATTGATTTCCAATTGATTGCTTCCATCAACATGTTCGCAAGCATCTCTGACCATTTATCGATCATCTTGTCACAGAAGGAGTCCCACCAGCTTTGCAGATCATCCCAATCGCCTTTGACGGCAGAGGAGAAAAGGCTTTTGAAGCCGTCACGGACATCACTGGCGACTTCTTTCCCCATTTCCGCCACTGTATCTAATCCCTTTCTAATTTCATTTAAGCCTTCGATAAAACCATCAATAAATGACCCATTGGCCATTAGTTCAGCGATTCTTATTTGTTCCTGATATAACTTGCGATATAATTCAATAGTTTCAGGCAACATAAGATTTGCCTGCGACTCTTTTTCTTTTAATGCCGCCTCAGCAATTTTCATTTTTGCTAAATATACTTCACGATGTCCTTCAGCCAATTCAGCATATTCCAGAGTGACATTCGCTAAATCCTCACGCAATTTTCTCTGCCTTTGCGCCTCTTTTTCTTCTTCCTCAGCTCTTCGTGCTGCTGCTAATTTGTTCGCAGTTTCAATATCAACACCGGCATTGATATTGGCGATTTTCTCTTTTTCAATCATTTTCAGGCGCAAATTTAAATATTGCTCAAATGACGCTGTTCTTTCAGCCTCCGTCATTATTGATGATTGTCTAATTTCATCTAATGCATCCAATTGTGCTGTTAGCATCTGTGTATTTAATTCTAAAACAAGATCAGCATATTGAGTTTTGAGTTCCATCAATTCGGTTTCAGCGTCTCTAATTTTATTGACACGATCTTCTTCTATGCCAGGTTCTTGCTTTAATATATCAAGCTGTTTTTCGGCCATAGAAATTTGTCGTTGTAGTTGTTCTAAATCTATTGCGCCAAGTGGTCCTACTTGCATACCACTCATAGTAATACCCAATTCCTGTAACGCCTTTTGAACTTTATGAACATATTCCGGATTTGGCAAGGCGTTTGCTTTTGCTAATGCCTTTTTAACATTGCCTTCACCGGCATTGTACATGGCAATAGCTTTTGTCCAATCATTACCGGCCTGTTTATATAAATGAGTTAGATATCTTGCTGCGGCCATAATGCTTTCAAATGGATTGGTGCGATCTTCTAATCCCCAGTCAGCAGCAGTGCCTTTCATAAATTGCATTAGGCCAACTTCACCGCTAGAACCTTTAATTTTTCCAGAAATCACATCTGGGTTGAAATTAGATTCAACCTTTGCAATGGCCATCAGGATTTCTGCTGGTACGCCTGTCATCTTTTCAGCATAACGAGCCATTTCAGCATATTTGGATACGCTTTCACTCAGCGCAATATTTACACCTCCGACAGCTTTGACCCTAACTTTTTCTTTATTTGATATGGCATCTAATTGTCTATTGATAGATTCAAGACTGTTGATTTGTGGCTGAAGAATATATTTCCATTTTAGCTGATCTTTAAAAGTTTTTTCTTCTTCAGAAGAAATTGGACTTCCACTACCTTTTCTTTCTTCCATTAATTTGTTAAATTGTTGCAATTCCATATTATATTTTTGCTGGTAAGATACCAATCGCTCAGTTGCTTTCTGAAGAATATTAAAAACATTAATGTTTTGAAATGATTGCAATCTTTGTTGTGCTTCGGCAAGTTGTTTATTCAGATTGACATATAATATATATAGAGGGTCTTCTTTCCCAAAATCTTCCGGTCCGAATTTTGGAACTGTGAATTCTTTAGGAATTCTCTTCATCTTATTCAAAATATCTGTAGTGATATTATCAACTTCTAATTCTAAATCTTCATATTTTTTCCTAAAATTATTCACTGCTTCTGTCAAATCAGTATCAATGTCAAATTTGGGGATAAATGACTCAAATTCTTGGACGGCATTCGCATATTGTTCTGATATTTTATCCATCAGCTTATCTAGTTTTGTGGCGTCTTGTATAAATTCATCCAATAAAATACGAGGCCTTAATACAAGCTTATCTTGAAATTTATTGAATAAATTAACAAATTTCTTAGTACGTTCTAGCGCTTTGTTGGCGACTTTAGATTTACGGCCTTCTTCACCAAATCCAAAATTAGCCCCAGACCAAACCTGTTGCGCCAATTTATAAGATTCAATTGCCGACCCAATAATTGGCAATAAAGATGTACCACCAGGAATTTTTTTAATAGCATTGGCAATTTTTTCGATAGTATTATAAACAAATGTCAGACCGCTTAATGTAACATATAATATACGCCCAAGCGTAACAAAAGTATTGTAGACCGCCATTAATAAGTGTTGGATTATTTTCAATCTATCCAAAAATTCCGGGTTTATATTGACTGAATCACTTTTCTTGTCAACAAGAACCAAATATTCGTAAGTATATTTCATATCTGATTTAATTTTATTGAATAATGGCTCTAATAGAGTGCCAAATCCTTTTGCAAAAGCATCAGTGATGTTGCTGGCCAAACCGGCGAATGTCATGGCTGTAACATCGCCAAACTCTTTAAACGCTTTAAGTTTTCCCATAACAAAATTGAACAGGCCATCAGCATCACCTTTATATTGTTTAATTTGTTCATTGGTAATACCGAGATATGTTGCTATTAAAGTATTACGCGGAGTAATTGTTCCTTTTAAGATACTTCTCAATTCCTCAGCCATCATATCCAATGGTACATTCATCGCCGAAGCAGCCTGAACCATCGCAACAGTATATTGCCGTATTTGACTTATATCTAAGCCAGCAGACAAGCCTGGTGCCAAAGCCGACTGGAATGCCTTTACAAGCTGTTCAAAAGTGGCGGTAGTGCGTAAATTATCCAATTCCAATTGTTTGATAATTTTACTAGATATCGACATTGTGGCATTAATTTGCTCATGCCCTTTTAATATTCGCTCATTCTGATCAATGACATCGGTTTGTGCAGCAATAATAGAGGCAATGCTGACAGTAGAAGACTCGATTGTTTTGTTATAATCAATACCCAATTTTGTTAATTTCTCAAAAGCAGAAACAATAGCAATACCACTTGTCACAGCTACAAAAGCCGTCAATGTTCTACCAGCACGTTCTATCGCACTTTCAAAGAAACCAGCACGTTTTGCAGCTTCACTTAGTTCATCTTGAGTTTTTTGTAATCCTGCCATTAATCTGGGATCGGTAAATATTCCACCACCAGTCATTGTCTGTGCATATTGAGCAGCTATATATTGTTTGCGAAGTTTCTGTGTTAGAGCATTATGAAGTGTAGCAGTTGTATTAATTCGACTATTTATTTCATCCAATGTGGCCTTGGTAATTGATTGTTCAGTTACTTTCTGTTGTGAAATACGCTTTAAGCCATCTTCTTTGGACCAT
>CAZRYL010000033.1:0-13795 GCA_964604285.1 uncultured Methanotrichaceae archaeon | reverse complement strand
CGTTTTATGGCGGCAATACGTTCTTGCCTCGCTAATTCATCTTGCACTTGTTTTTCATGCAATTCGTTTTGTTTTAAAATTTCATTCCTAACCGCTTCAGTTTCATAGTGTTTAAGTTTTTCAATAGCAGCAACTTTATCTTTTTCCCTACGGATATATTCAGCGGTTGCCTCTTCATGTAATTTGGTCATATCTGACCAATATTTGTTCTCAAGATCCCAAACGTTGGCTTGTTGACATTCATGAATAGCAGCAAGATTTCTTTTGTATTTAGATGTATCTTCTACAGAAGCAATGCCATGAACATCACTGACAGACCTTTTCCATCTTTCATTGGCAGCGTACAAATCTTCTGCCATGAATTTTAATTCATGAAATTTTCTTATATAATCATCAATGCCCGTGAGTTGAATTTTTCGATTCAATTTAGTAAAAAGCAAATCTGCTGCGTCAACACCTTCATTTAATGCAGCCTGAATGCCAGTTGCAGCTTGTACTGCCCGTTGTCTAGCTTCATCTAGACCACGAGAAAATTTCTCTGTTCTGGCTGCAATATCAAAATAAAGCTCACCAAGTTTCATGGACTTACCCCGACTGCTCTGGCATCAATGATTTTGCTTTCATGTTATCTTCTTCAATACAAATACGACTCAACTCCAAAACTCTCATGAAACATTCGGTTTTGTTTTCTATACCATACTCATCAGCAAACATTTCAATGTTTTTCCACAACGTTTGTTGATCAATATCAACAACGCCACCCATACCAGCAAAAATAAGTTGTGAACGTGTCAAAAGCCATATCTGTGCTGGTGCTACATTTCTTTCTAATAATGTGGGCATGGTCATGCCATAATCTTGCATACATTTGACACAATCAGGCTCGACAGATTGGCCGGACTTTCTTGCTCTTTCAGCCATCAAGCCACGACAAGCCACGCAATCCGGCTTCTGGCGAATCCACCCAGCCCACTCTATGAGTTTTTTGTTTCAATCTCCTTGACTTGTTTGACAGATTCACGCATTTCCTCAAGACAATCAGCCACCCATTGAGCGAATGCAGGAGATTCCTTCATGAACCTGACCTTGTTTTCCCTTGTGCAAGGAATTTCTTCACCATTTGGAGTAATAAGGAACCATCCACAGATAGAATAATCCCATACCAACTCGGAATATTCCTCGATTTGCCTATCGGTCAAAGAATAATCCTTGAGTTCTGATGGCTGATGAGTTTTAGGGTTGAAAACAAGCTTGCTTTTTGGTTGTGCCCCAATCTGCTTAAAAAATGCACGGTTCATGTCATCTGGCACAAGCCGAAGTTCTATCCATTCTTCTTGTTCGTCAGTTGAATGAGGCCAAACAAAAGTTTTGGTAGGATTTAAATTTGATGGGTCAAAAGGCATACATTTCCCTTTCATGAATGAAAATGCCGGCATTTAAAAATAAATGCCGACATTTTGGAATTATAGGATTAATAGTTAATGGCTTTCTACGAAATCTATAATGGTTTCTCTTAGCGCCGTCTTATTCTTTAACTCATGCTCCCAAAGAACCAAAGTATTATAACCTTTCTCTCTGAAGAGATTAATTCTTTCTTGAGGGTCGTCATTTTGGTGCCAATAGTCTCCAAATAGTTCTATAAGCAGATTTTTATCTGCATTGTAGAAATCAGGGTTCTTTCCATTGACAATCATGCTGCCATCACCAACAAAAACCCATTGTTGCGGATATAACTTATTTAAATCTCTTAATAGTTTCTTCTCGGCGTTATTGATAACTCGGTTCTGATTCTTGATGAATTGTTCAATCAAAATATCTTTTTGATCTGTAGTTTCCCAAAATTTTTTTCTTCCATTGGAAATCTTCTGTTTGGTTTCATCATCAAGAACAGTTCCCCACCTATGGTTTTTCTCACCCATCTGAGCCACAGACATTTTGTTTTTTGTTTCTTGTGATGCTTTGCGACCAAGGTTAGCATTTCGTAAACACTCTAATTGTCTTGCCCGATATTCAGGATCTTGCCACAGTCTCTTATTGCGTTCACTTATTAGTTGACTAACGTGTGGTGGTTTTTTCTTACCTTTGCGATCCTCAGAATATTTTCGCTTTGTTTCTTCAGAATGCTTTTTGCCTCGCATTGGATGATTTTCTCCAGCACGAGCACTAGCTAATTCTGATAGTCTTCTGCGCCCTTCTTCGGACAGATTGGCCTTTTTGCCTTTTAACGCTTCCGAATGCCGCCTTCTTGTTTCTTCGCTTCGGCAACGATGGTGATGGCCAGCAATGAATCTATTTCCTGATTTCACTTGCTGGCCACAGCCACATTCACATAATTTAGGTTCAGACGGTTCTTTTTGATCGAAAAATTTGTGCATTCATTCCCTTTCTATATCCGAGTAATAATTTTTACGCAAACATATTACGTCAAAATTATAGAAAGGTCAATATCTATTAATTTTATAAGTAATTGATTTCTAAATTTAAATCAATTCCATAGCACCCGAAACCTTTGCGGTAAAAGTGGTCCTCATGATGTCATTCTTATCAGCGGTAACGGTATATGAAGTGATAAGAATATATGAGGCAGGATTGGTAGTTTTTGGCGCATAATATGATGTATTATCAACATAGAAGAAAAGAGAGGTCAAATGAGTACCAGCAACATTAGCTGCACGAAGAATCTCTTGCCCGGTACTATCAGTCTTATCATAATAGCCTTCAAATGTAATTTGGCCACCATCAGACATGCCAGCCTCAAAAGTTTTCCAAGTAGAACCGAAAGCCGTAGTATCGATTTGATCAACTGTTACGCCTTCCATGTTCCAATTACCTATTCCAACAATATCATTGCTTCCAAATTTGACATGATTATATCGTCCTGAATAAGTTGCCATGTGCTTTCCTCCTTAGACGTCACCGTCTTTTTGATTATTACGCATTCCTTTTACTACACAACACTGATTGAAAATATCATACAAATTTTCATCAGCCTCCATATATGTGAAGTGTCCAATATTTACAGACACATCTGCAAATATTCTATAGCCTGCCTTTTTCAATTTACGACAAAACAGAATGTCCTCACCCATTGGGCCATGCCAGTTATTTCTAGGAATGGTTCGATACCATGGGTAGCGTATATCAAAAAAGACGGACGATTCAATTAGTAAGCATCCACCACCTGTCGCATCAATCTCTATCAGACTGTTGTTTTTCCATTCTTCAGCGGGCACAGAATAGTATTCGCCAGACGATTCCTCTAGACGGTATAGAATAGGATCAAACGGTGGATAGCGCCTGTGCACCCTTGCATATACAACAGGCAATCCATATGATAACAATTGCATCAACACATTTTCACTATATCTCTGATCCGTATCGGCCATGAAAATATGGGTGCATTCACATTCCAAGGCCTGTTGTACCAGATCATTTCGCACTGACGCAATACTGTCCGCATGATCTCCAATGGGACATTTAGGTAATATCAACTGATACTCACGAGGTTTGTTCATAAGTAAAAAGGAAACAAAAAAGCCTGTCGGCACCCAATAAGAAGTGATTGGTAGACAGATTCCCAATTTAATTTGATTGAGGTCCAACTGAAGTCCTTTCTCTTTTACGTTTTAGATAAATAAGCTGGTCATGCAACATACTTTCGCGTGAATATACACGAGCATAATCTCTATCCATAAGCTTACGATCTTTGAGTACCATTGGGTTGATATGTTCAATAACCGCTTCCAGTGCAAAGGTATATCGCCCCATTTCTATACACCGATCGGTCAATTCATTATCTGCATAACAATGACGATATCCAGTATAGAAGAATTCACCATCAAGCAATGGCAGAAGACGTTTATCAGCCAACCAATGAGTACAGTGTTTAGTCCCATCTTGGAAATTATCATTCAGGCCGACTAATCCCCAGCCATCAGGAAGATCGTTCATAACTTCCACGGCAATTCTCATGAAATCCCATAGCGGTACACAGTCATCACCCAGGAACATGATTAGATCGCCATCAGCCTGTGCCACCAACTGCTTAAGTTTTTTAGCAACACCGATACGCTCTTTATCTTCATCAGCTACTATTTCATAATTCAAATAATTTGCGTTATTATAAATGGCTTCAACACAACGTCTGAAACCCTTCGGGCGAATATAAGGAATAACTACTGAAACTCTTTTCATGACTTCTTTCTATATTTTGAACCACACTAAAGAATCAGCCCTGCCTTGCGGTTCAGTAAAAACCTCGTCAACTGCTTTCTTAACTCCGGGAAATTCATCTCCATAATAGTCATGAAACGCAATTATTGTTTCTGACATTAAAAAACGTGATAGTAGAGACATATCTCTCTTCACGTCTATATAAGTATGAGCACCATCTACAAATATCAAATGGACAGGGATATCCATTTTAGGTATTATATCATATGAGCAACCTATGAAATAGGTTATTTTATGGCTATATTTAGCAATATTTCGTAAAAAAGTATTAAATATTATTGGGAAAGGTGTAATTGTTTGGCCGTCTTCCATAGCACTGAAAGGATCAATAGTATATACATGACTTGCTGTTTCAGCCATACATACGGTTGATCTGCCTTTGAATGCTCCTATTTCTAATACGGTCTTATCTTTTGCCAGTTCTTGAAGTTTGAATCATTCTATGGCTGTTAGATATCCAGGAGTCCACCTCCATATGTTCATTATTTCACCGCTCGTAATATGCCAACAACATGAATGATTTTGTTAAGAGGGTCTGTGAGAAGATTTTTGTTTGCCCCCACAAATTTTGCCTTGATATTATATAATTGTCGATATTCATCTTTTTGATAATACCACCAGCTATTGAGATTCATCGGATTTATATGTGTTGGGTCCATCGCATATCCACGCCCCTCATCAGATGGTGTACAATGATCGAGAATACCATTGGGCACTAATACTCTGTAGATTTCTTCAATGACAAATATAATTCTATCTCTTGGGATATGCTCAAGAAAATCATATGCTCTCACATATTCAATTGAATTATCTACAAATGGCAATCCTTGAGTGACATCGCAAACAATATCTGGTTCGCATTCAGGGCGAATATCAATAGATATGAAATCTTTTGGCTTTCTATAGCCGCTACCAAGATCGATTTTCATATACTCTTTCTAATTCATCAACATCTTTAGAACAAATAAGGCTTGCATATTTTTCAATAACTTTGGTTGGCCAATTCCACCATTGTATTTTCAATAATTTTTCGATTTCTGTATCCGAAAAACGCTTTTTAACAATTCTTAATGGGTTACCAACTACCACCGAATAGGGAGGAATAGATTTAGAAACCATGCAACTTGCGCCTATCGTACACCCATCACCTATTGTTACTCCAGACATAATCGAAGAATGGCTGCCAAACCATACATCATTCCCAACAACAATATCACCATTAGAATATGAATGGGGAATAGAACAAGTAGAACTGAACAAATTATCGAATGGATATTGTGAAATTCTCTCGTATCTATGATTGCCACCTAGATAAAACTTGACTTGACTACCAATGCAACAGAATCTTCCAATGATTAGCCGAGTGCCACATCTCCATTGATAGATAATTGGGACACCATAGGTAAAATCACCTATTTCAATATACTTATTGTCTTTGATTGCATCTTTTGTAAAATGCATAAATTAATATTCAAATAATACTGGATCATTTTGATGTTTTTTGCACATATCTCTGATAATATCAGGAGTTAAATTGTGAAGATGATATGACAATTTCCTAGTTTTATTTCTTTGGCTTTGCCTTAATGTTCTTCCATAATATCGTCGTTGCACAGCAAGTTCAGGATCGGCCATCGCCCAATGACTTCCGAATAATACTTTCTTAGAAAGACTAAATGAATCGTGCCATTGTAATTTGTGATTACCAGCAGCCCATGCAATGTATTTTGATGGTTTTATCACAATCGGCTTATTATACGTTGCATTTGCTATACCCACTGACGCATCGCCATGCCTTCTCTGTTCCATAACAGATTTATTAATATCTAAGTCTTCGTCTGTAATATGACGATACACCTGAAACAATTTAACAATAACCACGTTCGATTTCTCTTTAGACAAAAAATCTCTCACTGTATTAGATTTTGGCAAGGCAAAAATGAATTCATCCGCATCTACATTGAAGACCCAATCGCAATTGAGACGACGAGCCATCATATTGATGCGCTCAACTTTAATTTCATCATCCATGCCATCTGGAAAGCGAAATGGATGAATAACTACTTTTGGATGATTTTCGACAATAGCGAGAGTACCATCATTGGTATCTTCATCAAATAATAGATGAATTTTATCAACGAAATCATAATGCCTCAAAAAGAACGGTGCGAGAAATGCCTCATTGTACCATGTGGTTATGACTTCAATTCGCACGGAATTATCTTTCTTCTGGCTGGTCTTCGCATATATCACCACGATAATTCCATGGTGCCCATGTTTTACGATTCTCAGCAATAATTTCAGGAGTAAGCTCCTGATTAAATAATTCTACATATTTCCCGTTGACTCTAGGAAGATTTAATGAGCGGTATAACTCTAAATTTTCCTTGGAAAACTTCTCTTTAGAATTATTAATAGTATCTCTTTGTAACGGAACAGGTGCGCCACAATGTGGGCAATATCTTTCAACTTGATCTCGAAATTGATGAGGCAGTCTTTTCCACCAATTAGGCTCTATTTCATAGCCACCAGGACCGTCAAGAATATTATCAATAGCATATGCTATTTCGCAAAAAAATGCGCCTTTATGCCCGATTGTAGGGCACCATCTTTTTTGCACCCAGCAATCATCAATCATTTTCCACATTAAAGATTTATCTTTAACAACATCTTGAATAGCTATGGTTAATGGCTGATGCTTACAGAGTTTTTTCTGTGCTTCTGTATGTTCATTCAATGCGACAAAACTAAAAGTCTTATCGATGAGACTTTGATATTTACGATATCTTGGCCCGCCAGTAGTAAATAACTGCACAAACTTATTGGGCAAAATTTCCTTAATAAGTTTACACATATCCTCAAATTGAGGATGAAGAGTTGGCTCGCCACCTATAATGCCTATTTTCTTGGGAAATTTTTTGACAGACTCAAGGGCCAACCGAAAGATGTCAAGATCCATAAAGAATTTTTGATCATCTCTAATATGACGAACAAAACGTGAACAATAAATACAATTGCGGTTTGCAAGACAATGATTGGTTATATCAATCTGAATCAACCAACAAAAGTAAATTGCCCTCATCTGACATTACTTGCCTTCACCCATACGAAACATCTTTCAAATGATCCATCGATAGATTTAAATAATTCGGTCACAGCCTGTTTAACACCAGGAGTAAGATATTCATCGAAATAATCATGAAAGATTATTATGCCATCTTCACATAGTAAAGGCAGGCTCAATTTGGCATCTGAACGAACATCTTCATAACGATGAGATCCATCAATAAATATTACATCAAATGGGCCTTCCAACAATGGGAGAATTTCATCGGACCTGCCAACATAATGCGTAATATTCTTATATCCGGCAATATTCGTCAAAAAATCATCGTAAGTCACCATTTTAGGTTCTTGGACCTGATTGTTGACGATACCACCACGAAAAGTATCAATAGTTACAACAGACTTGGCAACCTCAGCAAAGCAAATGGCAGATCTCCCAAAGAAAGTGCCAATATCAAGCACATTTTTATCTTTCGCAAGTTCTTGAAGCTTTAGCCCCTCATTCTCATTAAGATAGCCACGGATTTCAGTAAACTTTTTACGTTTGACCATATTGTCCTTTCTGAATAATAGCTAGTACTTTTTTGCGCCATTCAAAAGTGGCATTGTCATACCCCATTCGATATGACAATATAATGATTCTTTTGCGTAAAAATAGACAGCAAATAAAACCAAATAGAAATGATATGATCGCAATCAGAGCCAGGGCTGTCATTGTCTTGTTTCATTATGGCATCACCGGAATAGTTGTTGAAACAGGAACGCTCTTATTGCCGATATTGACAGTTTGCGTTCCACTACCATTAGTGATTTTAATGACAGAATCTCTAATGGTCGGACCACAGCTTGCCAAGCTGAATAAGAGTAAAAAAATTGCTATAGCACCAAGAATATCAATTGCCGCTTGTTTAAGTAACATCGCTCGCCTCAATTTTAGGAGCCACTAACAATCGTGGTTCCGCTGACAATAGAATTGATGTTTTTCCAAATTGATGAACAGCATAAAGCCATGCCTTTGCCCGATTCTCATTCATTCCATCTTCAATTAATATTCGATAAAACTCAAAGTCGATAATTTCTTTCTGCTCAGGAGAAACCAGTTTCAATCTTATCAACTGATAACCAGCATCATGAACTAATGACCCTCTCATTGAATCATCAGTATCAATTGTTGGTCCAGATGCGCCATCCCATGCGTAACCTCGACGTATCAAAAGATTGCCATCGGAATCAAGGCGCAAAAAATCAGTGATGGCAACATCGCCAATAGGTCTAAATTTGACTATTGTATTATAATCAGATCGAAGTTGATATTTATACCCCTTGGAATAAACAATATATTCTTTAGGTAGCATTAGGAATTCCAAAGTTGAGCTTCAGCTTCTCTGCGATAGAGAAGGCCATTTAGAATCGTTTTTCTTCCATTAACGGTGCCATAAACCCATCGCATTAGTTGATTCGGTACTTCATGATATTCGCCTTGATTCAATTTCCTCAAAAGAGTGGAATTCTTAAATGCATATGCACCGACATTATAAACAAACGATACCAAAGCCGAAAACTGATTGCTGGTTAGCGGCACTTTAACATATTCATTAACTTTTGATTCAAAGTATTCTAAATCCCTTCTAAGCCATGATTCAGCTTCTTCTTCAGTACAAGTCATTCCAAGAAAAACATTTTTGGTTGTTCCAAACCCGATAGTAGGTTTTCCCGAAGGGCATAAATATGCTTTTCCCCTAAAGCCTTCAAATCTCTTAATCAGGTTTACGCCTTCCTGGTTAATTTTCATTACTCTCGCCTCTTTCTTCCATATAAAGGCATAGCTCACGATACTTACAATCTAATCTATCGCAATACCCATTACTTTTGGCGAAACAATCAAAATTTCCTTCTTTAGTCTGGCGTTTGCGATATATTTCTGTAAGGCTAATTTTCAGACATTTTTTACACACACCATGCGAATATCCGTCCCTTTCAGGATTGCCTTCTCCCCATTCCTTGCCGCAATTTATACACTTAAATTTCATTGCTCCTTATGTGTCCTGCAAGAATATATCATATCTCACTGATATTTGCCATACTTGTTCAACATTTATCCATCGTGCCGGTACTGTTACAGTGCGATTGCACCAAATAGATGTATAACCGGAAACAGACAATGATGCATTATCGAACAGTGTGATCAAATATCCATATATGGTTTCCAATTCAGTTGGTGAAGACGAATCATCAAAAAGATTGAATTGAATGGTGACACGGTCGAATTTTTCGCGAAAGGTAAAATCATGATTACCCGAAAGAATATGGAACACAGCGTATGGGCATATAGTAGATTGTGGTGCCATTCCATAATAAATGCGATTGCCGACAGCAGCGGCAAAATCATTCACGGTTCCTGTGAGTTCAGTATATATACCGGTTCTTAACGCATTCATTAATCATTTAGCCCCCATACATTCTCACTGGAAACATCTTCTGTACCCCATTGTGTAAGAGTCATACTATACCTGAGTTTTCTTCGTATATCAGGGTCTCGTAATGCCCTTTCATATACCGGAGTAATAAACGGTCTTGGAGGTAAATTACCCCCTCCAAATTCTAAGGCCATTGGGACTTCAGGATCATGATCCGGCCTATAATCGTTTTGATCAACAATTCCGATTGATATTACAGTTCCTCTAACATGTGGATGCGCATCAATCTTCCAATTTATTGCATCTTGCAATGCGCCAGTTAGAATGGCTGGAGGTGTTCCTGGCTGACTTGACCATTGATGATAAGCATGAAGACCATATTTATAGACGATATATTCCTTATAGTCACCAGCATGACCTAATGATTCACGGATTTCCTCAACCATATCGCTGGCGACTTTACTCACACCACGCTTCAATGCCCGATCTACCTTTGCTTTTACTTTCTTTTCCTCCATTGTCAATTTATAAGTGGTTTGCGTCTTTGCCACTAGAAGATCTCCACCAAGCCAATCTCAAGATGATGATTCATTTCGCCAGGATTACGAACAATAGCAATATCAAAGATTCTGGAGCCATAGACAAAACGGTCTTTTTCGGTAATAGCTAGATCAGCATTATAATCACAAAAGAAAATATGAGAAGTATAAACAAGAGTTTGATTAATGACATTTTTCTCTCTTCCACGAGAAACATTAATGGCACTTGAATTGCGATCTTTTGTTAAAACACCCTTGACCAGCCCATTTGTTACATTTGTCCAAGTATCAGTCATGCCACCAGCGCCATCCGATACTTGAGTCAGTCTTTGAAGTGTAAGAGTGGTTTTTGGCCCTGGAATCATATTTTCAACCTGCGATAACGCCCTAAAATATTCTGTGCCTCTCTTGGAATAGCAATAGTATTTCTGCCAGATGAGTCGCTATCCGTTGATGTTTTTGCGAAGGTAAAAGAAAGGTCTCCGATGGTATATTCAGATAGGCCGAAAGTATCGTTCTTCCATTTATTATAGTTTTCATCAAGTGTCATTAAAATGGCGTGTTTCAAATCATCGGGCATTGTGGTAGTCGAATAGCCAGCAGTATAAGTAACAAAAATATTATTGAACCCACGTGGGAAACCACCAGGATAATAAATTGTACCATTTGTAGGATTGACTTCAAATCCATCCAATGCGGTATTCGGCATGGAAAGATATACTTCATTGTCATCAATACAATTTTGACCGAACGATTCAAGCAGAGAATTTGATTTATATGAATTATAAGTAGTGCTGGTAACCGTAGCAGACCATCCATTTATTGCACTGATTGCTGCCGCAACAGTTGCCATCGTCGTATAGCTGGCGAATAGTATTGTAGAATCAGTGGTCCCATCCTTTTCAAGCACTATTCCAGTAGAAGTGACTGATACCGATGCTGTAGTATAATCGCTTGTATTCTTGATGCGAATGACATCAATTGTTCCTGATACCAGACGATACAATGCAGTGACCGGATAATGTCTCAAATATAAATACTTTGAGCCAGTGCCATTATACTTTTCAAGAGTATAAGAGGTAGATTCAAAAGTCCTTCGGCAATAACCTTGAACCCAAGACTCTACTGAATCACGCACAGCGAGAGCAAGCGCTATGTCATCCTCATCGGTCAAATTCAGGAAGTTTGCCACTTCAAAATCTTGAACAATGGACATGGTATTTTCCTACTCGTTTGCTTTCTGATAACCTTTCGCAAACAATGAACCAACAATAGCCACCACTTGTTCCCATGGCATTGCCGTTATTGTACCGGTCTGAATATTTACAATCGTCCAATTGATCAGAATAGTAATAACAACGATAAATACCAAAATTCTCATACTGCTATTATTGCCATTCGCATCTTGAAAGATTGCCAACAGCCCCGACATGATCTCCTCCTATACCAATTGGAAGAATCCTAGGTGTTTAAAACGATAATATGGCTTATAGCCAAAACTACCAAATAATTCCACTATTTCTTCCCACCCGATATCAATAACATTGAATCCAAAATTATTCTGCCAATCCAAAAGGTCAGACCGAGATTGAAGAGTTGATTCAACATAAATATGGCTAATTGAATACTTGCAAATTTTTTCCAAAACAGCAAGGATATTATTTTTTTTCATTCTTTCAATGGCGCAGGCCATGACTAGCACATTGTACCTATCAAATGGATGACTGATATTCCAAGGAAAATCATCAGGAATAATCTGACGGAATCGATCTGATGTGCAGACTGGTTTTAATGCTGGATATACTTCAAAATTGGTCCAATCAATAATATTTGGAAATCGTTTCAAGGCATAACCAGCAAGTGATCCGTCACCACCATAGATTTCTATAATATTACACTCTTTATTTTTAAGAGAATGAAAAAAATTACAAATTCCAAATCGATCCTTGCGATCTACAATTTTATAATTTTGATAAATGGTGCTGACGAAATGCTGATAGTCCGCGAATGCCATTTCATCATAAAGTTCTCTTAGAATATCAAATACGTTTTCTTGTTTAACTTGGGAATTTGACGTCGGCAAACCACGCATCATTTTTGCCTTTCTTGGCCCAAATGTAAGCATTTGAGATATGACCTAAACAATAATCCAATTCCATCCAGACTGGGATACCATATTCCCGAAGTTTTTCATAAAAATAAATATCTTCACCAAGAGTTTCAGGATTGAGTTGACCACAAGCAAACCAAGGTTGTGGCACAATCTCTAATATATTTCTTCGTACAAGCAACCCGGCACCACCCAGATTAACATTAGAGACATCAATCATGCCCGACTTTCCATCAAGGAAACCCCATCCCATCGGTTTATAATCATTTTCTTTTAAATCAAATATCACAGGATTAAATGGTGCTACTCGGCTTAGACAAACTGGCAAAATAACATCAACTTGTCTATCTAATAGTTGGATGAGCAAATGTGGTGAAAAAACGTGGTCATCATTTAGAATCCAAATCCACTCATCATCATCGTTCATCTTTTGGATGAGCTTGTTAAGATTGGACGCAATATTTCTACCCATCATCCATTCGATGTGTGTGCCTTTCGGCTTCACAAGCTCCGAAAGGCACAAATCGAATTCGCGATAGCGTCCAACCCAGTCTGAAGTGATTCCTACAACTCCAGGACCATGATCGTCAACTGGCATTTAATTCCTTTCTTTACAGGGTTCCACCTGCTCCAGCTACAACTGCACCATCACTTGAAAGAGGTTCCCACCAGCAGTAGAAAATCATAGTGCCGTTGGTGGCAGCGGTATTGGCGATGGTGTATCCAATATCGGCACCATTGTAAATGATTCTGTCCAATACAACGGATGAAGTGGCTGCACAAATGGTTTCAGCGGGAGAAGTATCACACCAGAAATCATTCGCATCGATTTCCGTTGTGGTTGTCGCTCCAATAAATGCACTGGTTGATCCGGCAACACCGAGAATCATTGTACCACTACCATCGGCATCAGCCATATTTTCGGTACACACCACGACAAGACGCACACGTACCGTTCCAGTAACAGTAAATACCTCATGAGACGCAGCAGTATTCCAAGTGGTACTTGCAAAATCAACAGTAACGGAAAGAAAATTGGGGCAATTCTTACTCAGCGAATCGGCGGCACACATCGCCGAAATGGCCTCCAATCTTTCGATCATGGAACCATCATTGTTTGCGACAACCGAAGAGCTGGAATACGAATTGTTGGTGCTATTGGTTCCAAGAATGTTATCGGGATGATCTTTGTAAGACATTTTAAGACCTCCTTGCGTCTACCTTTTTCACATTTTTGAAGTGAGGCAGAGCATGAAATGTTAAATTTATTCTCCTGACGGTGAAGCCGATGGACTTTCGCTAGGCGATTCACTTGGCGACAAGCTAGGACTATTACTTGGTGGCAAACTAGGTGAAGCACTTGGTGATTCACTCCAACTAGGAATGGCCTGAACAGTTTGAGAAGCAGCTCACAATCGCAAATCTTGCCG
>CAZRYL010000032.1:0-26138 GCA_964604285.1 uncultured Methanotrichaceae archaeon | reverse complement strand
CGGAGAGGACTGCAAAAAGTACTATGGAATGGAATGTTAATGCGAAATGTGGGATGTGTTTGATCTCCGTCAAATTCTGCTCAGTGATGCTTCCTTTCGAGAATGCATCCTCAGCCTTCTTGACCTCCTCAGCAGATACCTTCATATCCCCATCAATGTCTCCTGGCACTTTTTGCAAAGCTGTGGATGGGGTGATGAGAAGGATAAGAACCAGCAGGGCAAATATTGATGGCTTTTTCACGGCCATTTTTAGTTCTCCTTCAGGCTACAGCAGTGATCTTTACCTGAGCGTCTTCATATGGTATTTCTGCTGGCTCTGCCCCAGGTCTGTTTGGTCCCATCACCAAGCCAAAGATGCTGTAATTTCCAGGAGTCGGGGTTATAGTGGAGTTCTGGAAGAGTGAATAGTGTGGCTCATCCGACTTAGTAACAATTATTGTTACATTGCTCTCGTTTCCAGGTATTTGGACCCTGACCTCTCCCATGTAATGCATCGCTCCAAGAATCATTCTATGGGCAGTTAGATTGTAGATGCCTGGTGCGAGATGGCTGAAATTAAAGGTGCCATTCGCATCGGTTTGAGTTATATTGGTGGCGGCATCTCTCGCCTCCAACTGCGATGCCGCGCACAGGGATAGCATCGAGACAGAAAACACTAATAACATCACTATGCAATTAATACCTTTATTTTTTATGGACATAACATCTCCTCTTATAAATGGCTAAATGTCAGTTATTTAGTGTTATTTAAGTTTTTTCAACTATGTGTCAAACATCTCGGGGGATTTAACAATAATCAAAAATGTAGATTTAATACGATTAGCAAAAGATTTATTACTATGTACGATAATGTTTTAGCTGTGGGCGAATAGTGCAAAGGCCTCCTTTACCTCATCGCTCTTGCAGCGCTCACTTGCCAAAACCAAAAGAATGGATGATACGCCCTGGCCATACTGCCATTGGGCCGCACAAGGTAAAGCGGCTCGGCTAGGGCGCTCCTCTTCTGAAGACTCAAATCCATTTAATCTACGTTGTCAAGCATATAGCCGAAAAGCGTTGGGCAAAGAGGGCCAAGACGGAGTGCGAAGACGGAATGGAGTTAATCAAAACATATGGAAACATGCGCCGATCGGGATTCGAACCCGAGTTTAGGCGTTGGCAACGCCTAGTGATAACCGCTACACTATCGGCGCGGTGCCGCACGAAGCATCTCCTCCAATAACCTCCTAGTCTAAAAACATTGCGGATAATATGGCCTGCCCGTGTCGCCATCATTCGAGACTGCATACCCTTTATCTACCTTGAGCCGGACAATTCTATAGGTGAGTTCGCTTGCATGATGTCATCATAGTAGGAGCAGGTCCAGCGGGGCTGACTGCTGCCATGTATTGCGCGAGGGGCGGAAAGAAGACGTTGGTCCTGGGCAACGTCTATGGCTCGCAACAGTCCATGGGCGGCCTTTACGAGAATTATCCTGGATTTCCCGATGGCATACAGGGCATAGAGCTCTCGGAGAGGATGCTGGCACAGGCCCTGAAGTTCGGAGCAGAGAACCAAACCGAACAGGTTGAAAAGATCGTGAACCTGGGTGACTTCTTCCGCTTGAAGACAGAGAACTGGCAGTATGAGGCGCGGGCCGTCATCCTGGCAATGGGCGCAAGCCACCGCTTGATCGGCGTCCCCGGGGAAAAGGAGTTCACATCCAGGGGCGTCTCATACTGTGTGCATTGCGATGGTGCCCTCTTCAAGAATAAGACAGTCGCTGTTGTAGGCTACGGCAACGGCGCAGCCAGAGCTGTGCTGTATCTGGCCAACATCTGCGACAAGGTCCATCTTCTCTCAATGCGCGACAAGCTTGTGGCAGAGTCGGTGTACCTGGAGCGCATAAAGAAACTAACTAATTATGTTGCAATTTTCGGTGCTGAAATAACAGCGATATTGGGCGACCAGTCCGTGACAAGCGTTGAGTTCAAGGTTGGAAATACTCCAAGATCGTTGAAGGTGGACGGCGTATTTGTTGAGATGGGAATGAGGCCCAACAGTGAGCTTGCCGAGGCATTGGGCTTGGAGATGACCAAAGGAGGATATGTGAAGGTCAACCGGCTGTCACAGGAGACCAGCATGCCTGGCGTTTTCGCCGCCGGAGATCTTACAGGCGGACGAATGCAGGTCACGACAGCAGTTGGCTCGGGCGCCTCGGCGGCGATAAGCGCATTGCAGTATCTGGGATGATCTGACTTGGGATCGGCAAGGGGATCAATGGCCAAAGATAAAAGACGACTGGATCTCACACGTCCTGTGGCCGTCTGGCGCTCTGAGGATTTGCTGGACGGTTGCAAGGCCGCAGCTCTTACCATGATCCTTCGCACTGTTGGATGCAGGTGGAACCGTTGCACCATGTGTGGGTATGCCAGCGAAGGGGCGCCCGCATCTGCTGATGATCTGGTGGACCAGTTTGAGTGGGCCATGCAAAGATGCTCTCCAGAGGTTCAGGTGGTGAAGATCTATACTAGCGGCAGCTTTTTGGACCCGCAGGAGATGCCCCTGACAGCCAGAGACGAGATACTGCAGCGCCTGGAGGCTGTGGGGATAAAGAGGCTGGTCATCGAGTCTCGACCCGAATACATAGACGTTGATCGGATCGAAGCATGCCTATCTCATCTGGAGACTGAGTTTGCGATAGGTCTTGAGAGCTCGAACGATCTTATTCGCGAACACATCATTCACAAGGGATTCAGCTTCCAGGACTTTGTCTTGGCCTCAGAGGAGGTTCACAGGCATGGTGGGCGGGTCAAGGCCTATCTTCTGTTAAAGCCGCCTCTGCTCTCCGAGGGCGAGGCCATGAGGGACGCCATGGTCTCTGCGAAAGCTGCGCAAAGCTATGCAGATATCTTGTCTCTTAATTTATGCAATGTCCAGCGAAATACACAGACGGAGAGGATGTGGGAACGAGGCGAATTCAGGCCTCCATGGCTGTGGTCAGCACTGGAGGTTTTGAAGAGCGTTCGGGGAACGATCGTTTGCGATCCAGTAGGTGCAGGAACCAGGCGAGGCCCGCATAACTGCGGCAAGTGCGATTTTGCCGTGGCCGAGGCCATCCGGGCGCATGCTATCGCTCAGGATGCCAGGGCATTTGATGAACTGGATTGCGAATGCAAATCGACCTGGCGCGATCTGATGGATCTGGAAGAGGAGTCCTTCGGGACCCCTCTTATCTAGCGACCTTGCACATACCCGAACTAATAGATCGCTATCTTCGATCTTCTCAGGATAAGAACAGGCCTGGTTGAAGAGTTGGCCACATCATAGGCGGTGCTTCCGATCCGTCCCTTCTTGATGGCAGCAGCGCCCTGGGAACTTATGGCAACGAGAGAGACATCCTCAGCATCTGCCAAAGATCGTATCTCCTCCACAGGATTTCCGACTGTGACCTTCGGAGTGACCTTTATGCCTCCCTTGGCAAGCTCCTCTGCGATCTCATTGACCTTATTCGTTGCCGCAGCGACGAAAGCATTGATCTCTTCCTCTGTCTCGCCCTTTGAGACCACATTGAGCAATATCAGCTCCCCAATGCCCTGCAAATTCTTAAGGAATGATAGCGCCACCTCTGAGGGTTGGGAGAAGTCTGTAGGAAAGAGAACCCTGGAAAAGATCCTGTTGCAGTGCTTCTCCAGATCTCCATTTTCCAAAACCTTATAGCGCATGACAAGTAGATGCGTATCTCCAAAGCGCAGCACATTTCTGGAGACGCTCCCCAGGAGGACGCTCTCAATCAGACTTTTTCCTCGAGCGCCCATGGCGATCAGGGATACCTTCTCCTCTTCAGCCACCTTTTGAATGGCACTTGCCACCTCACCCTCCAGTACAGAGACCGCCCTTATCTTTACATTTATATCTGGAGTTCCTATGATCTTCTTCTCCTCGATAAGCCTCTTTTCTACCTCTTTGAGCTCTGCCACAGGGTCCCACACCCTGGTGATGACGCTCCTGGATATCACATTTAGAAGCACTATCTCCTTTACTCCAGGAATCTCGCCAGCACACTCAATTACCTTGCGCGCATGCTTAGAAAAATCAGTTGGAATCAATACTTTTTCGAACATACTCATCCACCTTAATCGCATCTAGGTCACGTCTGTATTTCTAATTATCTAAGAAACTCAGAACCTGTACTAAATACAATTAATATTTTAAACTATTCAAAAAAAGGTTAAACCCAAAAACAGCATCATTGAAGCTAGAGGTCCGATGGTCCAACGCCATTAAAAAAACGTGCAGTCCGCGAAGATGCTCTGGATAAATGGCCGAATGGAAATTTTTCCAAAAACCTTTTTAGGGATTATTTTGACCTATAAATGGATATTAAATGGTTTTTTTCTATTAAAAAAATCAATTCATATTCTAACACGATTTAACTCGATATTCGATTTATAAGTTTATTTTTGACTCATATCACTTATTTATACTTGCAAAAACCATGAAAAATAGAAATATAAATTATAGTAGCCAATTAACGCAACTTAAACGCCTAAATAAAAACCAAAAGCATTTAATATCGGAAGATCATCACAATAGCAGGCTCTCTGTAGAAAGAGATGCAGAAAAAGAGGTGGTCACATGGTTTCGATACTTGGAGAGGTGGTCACTCCAATAGATATCGGTTTGTTTGTTATTGTACTAATTGTGCTTGTTGCACCATTTAAAGTAAAGCCAGTGGAAAAAAACCTGGAAGCGTTCCTCTTTATAATGGGCGCCCTGGCAGTCACGTTAACCAGTAAGTGGTCGTTTGAGCTAGTTAAGTTGGCTGCTGAAGAGCCCATTATCAAAGGCATTGTTCCAGCCGTTTTGGTAGCAGGTTTGATCTTCTTCTATGGCCAAAAGCAGTTTCAATCCTTTATGAACGGCCTGGTAAAGAAGGTGAATTTATCAATAATTATATTTGCAGCTACATTCATACTTGGAATTGTTTGCTCAGTCATCACTGCCATTATCTCATCCCTGTTCCTTTGCGAGATCGCGAACGCATTGCCTTTGCAGCGCAAGGATAAGATCAATTTCGTCGTCATCGCATGTTTCGCGATAGGCCTCGGAGCAGTGCTGACTCCTCTTGGTGAGCCGCTGTCTACTATCGCCATCACCAAGCTTCAGGGCGAGCCATACAATGCAAGCTTCTGGTATCTGGCGGATCAGCTTGGCATATTGATAGTTCTGGGCGTTTTGGCATGTGCTCTTTTCGGCATGTTCTATGTGGGAAAGAGGGCAGCTAAAGGAGAGGTTATGGCCATGGGCGAGGAGTCTGGAAGCGTCAATGAGGTCTTCATCAGGGCAGCCAAGGTATGGCTGTTTGTATCCGCGTTATTCCTATTAGGCGCTGGAATGGAGATACTCATATTCAAGTATCTGACCAAGATCCCTGATTTTGTACTCTTCTGGGTTAACATGATCTCAGCCATTCTGGACAATGCTACTCTGACGGCAGCAGAGATCTCTCCAGCCATGAGCCAGAGGCAGATCAATGCGGCTCTTTACGGTCTACTAATCTCTGGCGGCATGCTCATACCTGGCAATATCCCCAACATCATCTCTGCTGGCAAGCTGGGAATCACCAGCGGCGAGTGGGCAAAGCTGGGCGTGCCGTTGGGCCTTGTGCTCAACGCCATCTACTTCGTGGTAGTATTCGTCCTGGGAATCAATCCAACCCTTGGACTGTAAAAGCGACGCATAAAGCATCGCCATTTTTTTTCTCAGAAAAATTATATGTAGCTGTAATTTGCTATCTTTTGGCCTGGCAGTAGGGGAATCTTCACCTGCATCCATAAGACCTCTTCCTCACCTTCCTGTCCTCTATGGTACATTGATACCTCCAGGCCATTTTCAAGCATTTCATTTCTCTTTTCCAGGCCACCTAGTTCGTTGTAATGCTTCTCTGTATCATCGAGGATGCGCCGGAATGTTGCATCCTTCAGAGCTTCGCCCATGAGCAGCCTATCCTCGGTGTCACCTTTGAGATAAATACATTCAATTGTCGGAGCGCCTAAAAAACGATATATTTCTCTTGCCAGTTCATATCCCTGCAAAGATGGAACAATCAGCGTAAAGTCCTGGAAGTTGCGCTGCAGTATTTGCAAAAGCTCAGTGAATAAGTGAACTTCCATCTTGCAATATTTGTATAGCTTGTCAAGCACTATCTCCCTCTTTTTCATATCTATTTTCAGGGCGATTTCGACAGCCACGCCTTTTAGGCCGCATTTTGCCCTCTCTTCTTCTGCCAGGTGGTCGAATCCGTACTGTAACCTGTCGAAAAGGGCAGAGATCTCATTCAAGAAAAGATCCCTTCTCTCCTCATCATTTGCAGCCTTATCTATGCAAAAATCAAGCGACGCAGAGATACATGGCCAATTGCTAGTGAAACCCTTGGCGAGGTCTTGGATTTTCTTTGACAGGGATCATCACTTCCAAATTACGAGCAATACTAGTTAGCGAATTATTATCGGTGTTGGGATTAATATTATTAACCTTAACTCCGCAATTTAGGGTATAACATCCTCTTCGTCTTTGAATATCGCGATCATAATCTCCTTGGACCCGAAAACCATAAATTCATGTATACCCTAATAAACCATACATGGAAGAATGGGCAAAATCATGGTTAATTGAGCAACGAAGACAAGGAAAGAAAGGAATCGAAGTCAAAGAAATAAGCGGTAACTACTACGTCTATCATTCAACGACATACTGGGACAAGGAGCTAAAGAAACGAAGGAAAGTCTCAGAATATATCGGCAAACTTGATCGCGTTAAAGGTCTGGTTGAGGGTATCAAAAGATCGATAAAGGCCACAAATCTCCGAGGAATTAAAGAATACGGCAACGCAGTATTATTCGATCGCCTTCTTAGCGACATGAGATCTCATCTGGCAGATGCCTTCCCAGGTGAATGGGAAGAGGTATACGCTCTTGCAATAACGCGAGCTATGGGTTATACCCCGTTGAAAAGGGTACGCAGTGCCTGGGATAAATTATATAACGTTTCTGAAATAAATCCTAATTTAGATGCTAAAAATTTAAGTCATGTTCTCAAAGTAGTTGGCACAGATAGTTTTGCACAGGAATCAGTCTTTAAGGCACTATCTGAACGAGATCGAGATCTAGTGTACGATTTGAGTACGATATTGACCAGATCTTCATTGAATATTGCAGAGTATGGTTACAATAAGGACAAAATCCATGTCCCTCAAGTGAACATCGCCCTATTTTGCTCTCTGGAAACAGGACTTCCTACGATGATTAGGACGATACCGGGGAGCGTTCGTGACATAAAGAGCCTCTACAATAGCATAATTGAGGCAAAAAAAGAAGGCGGAACTATCATACTTGATAGAGGGTTCTTCTCTGAAGATGCCATCAGATTTCTGCTTGAAAAGAAGATGAACTTCATTCTGCCGGCTAGAAGAAACAGCCGCTTGTACGAAACAAGAATCCATCTAAATGACCACCTTTTCTATAAAAAAAGGTTGATAAGATGTGGAAAAAGAAATGTTGATGGCATCTTCCTTTATTTATTCGAAGATCAGCAATTAATGCTTGAAGAAAATACTACCCTTTATAAAAAGCTAGATGAAGGAAAAATAGGTAGGCTGGGACTTGGCGAGGCACAAAAACGTGCGGGAAGAATACTGATAGTATCAAATCTCGATCTAGATGAGAAGGAAATCTTCATGCAATATAAGAGTAGAGATAGAATCGAGAAGCTTTTTGATACATATAAGAACGTGCTTCAAGCAGATACGCTATACTTACAGGATAATGAGAGCGTCTTTGGGCATATCTTTATATCATTTTTATCTTTATATGCTTATACGAAAATCGAGATGGCATTGAAGAAAGCAGATCTTCTTGATAGGCTATCTCCAAAAGATATCCTCTTAGAACTCAGCAAGGTTTATCTGATCCAATTAAATGATTGTAATATTATCTCAGAAATACCTAAAAAATTAGAAAAGATGGATCAAAAAATGGGATTGGAGTTATTCCCTAAAAACCGGAGTTAAGGTTATTAAGCATGACCTCATATTCCCGGCATAGCGTATCCGTATATTAGAACTTTTCGTGACCGGTCTTAGCAATGAGGTAGGTGAGCAGATGTCTGAAGGAATAAAATGCCAGAACTGTGGCAAAGAGATCCCAGAAGACGAGGTCTATGCAACGGAGGGCAAGACCTTATGTGAGGATTGCTATATCGATGTGGGGCATAGAATTAGGGTCTGCGATCCTTGGGGCGAGAGATCAAAAAGGGTCTTTCGGGAGAGTCACGGCCTTGAGGGGACTGAGGGACTGACGGACCTGCAAAAAGAGATCTATGAGTTCATCAAGAGCAAGGGCAAGGCTACAAGACAGGAACTGATGGAGAATTTCAAGCTGCCGATGACGGAGTTGGAGAACCAGTTTGCCATCCTGCGGCACTGTCAGCTTTTGAAGGGCAAGAGAGAGGGCGACCAAGTTTATCTGGTCCTCTGGTAGCATGTTGCAAAGGAGACGAAAACAAAAGACAGTAAATTGATAGAAGCCTGGAAAAATAATCCAAACCTGCCACATCCGGGCAGGACGGATTCGTTGTTGCCCATTCAGGCGGTCCAGTCATCCTCATCGAGCCAGCTATGAGGTTTCATCTTTGAGCTGACGGACGCTTTTTCCTTGGATTGCCTGCCAATTATCTTGGTTGCTGTCTGTGCCCTGACCTTACCTCTCATCAGATTATAGGCGATCTCTGGATCGATGTTGTATTCCTCGAGATATTGCGTATAGGACAGGTGCTCTCCCAAAGCTGAGATGTATATGGGATCGCCGATGATTGGGGTTATCTTGCCAGCAGGCAAAAACCACTCAAACCCTTCGGGAAGAGTACACTGGAGCCAATCATCGTCGTCTTTAAGCGCCTCTGCACTTACTTCGTTCACAACGCCACAATTCTTGCAAATGAACTTCTTCATGCTACTCACCTTCAATGGTTAGCCTATAGAACATGACAGTATATATAATTTACTTCGATAATAAATTTTGTCGAGCTGCCTTCCCAAGATCAATCCAAAACCTTTTCTCTGTGGTTTCTATCTTCGTTGAGGGCTGAAGGAACAGGATGATGAGCATTTGAAACTGTATAAAGTCTGGTTCCGCTGGAACAGCAAGAACTCCTACAGCATTGCAGCTCTGATGCCATTGATTTCGGCTAGCTTGGCCAGCCGGCCCATGCCTGGAATTATGCTCTACAGCTTTGCTACTTCTCAGGCTGAGGAGATCTTCAGCGAGATTTCCAAGGCGAGTGTAGATGCGGTTTATGTAGCCGGAGGGCCGCACCCGTCTGCTGCGCCGGAGGAGGTTTTGGAGCATTTCGACTATGTAGTCATTGGAGAGGGCGAGGAGACGCTGCCAGAGCTGCTGAAGATTTTAACAAACGATGGCGATCCTGCCACTGTAAAGGGTATCGCTTACAAAAAAGATGGCCGAGTTGTGTTCACCGAGAAGAGGCCTCCCGTGGATCTGGACTGCTATCCTCCCTTCGGGAAGATCCTTGCGCCCATTGAGATCTCACGCGGCTGTCCCTGGGGATGTGCCTACTGCCAAACGCCGCGCCTTTTTGGCTGCGAGATGCGCCATCGCTCAATTGCAACCATCACCAGGTATGCACGCCGCCACAAGGATATTCGATTCACTTCGCCTAACTCACTCGCCTGGGGCTCAGACGGGCGGCATCCACGCTTGGAAAAGATTGAAGCTCTTCTTTCCAGTTTAAGCGAGTTTGGGAAGCCCATCTACTTTGGGACATTTCCCTCGGAGGTCAGGCCGGATTTCGTTTCTGATCGGGCCTTGGAGCTGATAGCAAAGTTTTGCGCCAACAAATCGCTCAGCATTGGCGGACAGTCCGGCAGCCCAGCCATATTGAGGTCAGTTGGCCGGGGCCACTGCGTCCGGCAGGTGGAGGAGGCATGTGAGCTGTGCCTCGATCATAATCTTACGCCGCAGGTGGATCTGATCTTCGGCCTGCCGATGGAGTCGGCTGAGGACCAAAGAATGACGATGGATCTGGCAAAGTGGATAGTAAAAAAGGGAGGAAGAGTTCGAGCACACCACTTCACACCACTGCCCGGAACGCCATTAGCAGCTGAGCGGCCTGCGACGCTGAGCAATGAAGTGGATGCATATCTGGGCAGGCTTGCGCTAGCCGGACATCTGGGCGGCAACTGGTCGGCTAGAGGTAGAACTGCTTGAAAGGCTTGTGGTATTCTTCCCGAAGCTCGTATTTTATTCTCAGTTCCTCGGGCATGACATGGATCTCCTTGACCGCCTGGGAGAAGAGATACCAGATGAAACCCCTATCGGGAAGCCTGTACCTATCCGGCAGGCTGGTGGTAAATTCAGACGCGCCCAATATGTAGGTGCGAAGCAGCTCGCTTCCTGAGGCAAAGAGGAATGGGAAGCTTACGTTCTCGATCTCACGCTGGCAAGAGCCTTGCAGCCGCAGGCGAACAGAAAGGAACTCAAGGTAGTCGTCTTTGGTTATTACCAGCTCTTTTTCCTCGCTCATGATCGTCAAGAGTTGCAAGAGGGTTAGATAAAAGCATCGTTGTGCCCGAAAGAGTTGAGTGCTAAGAATGCAAGGCTTATGAATGGTCTAGAGGATAAGTCATGATCAACATTGGCAAGAGATATGAAATCCAGGATAGAACCATCCTGCAAAAGATCGCAAGAGGAAATATGCTCCTGCGAGGACTTCGCCCAGACTTTTCGGCAGAATGCCTCAAGGAACTGAGCCAGATACATGACCACGCAAAGGCGAATGAGGTCCCGAATATTCGCGATCTGAGGAATCTGCTGTGGGCCTCCATTGACAATGACGACTCTGAGGATCTCGATCAGCTGACTGTGGCGGAGCCCTTGCCCGGGGGTAATATCAGGATCCGCGTAGCTGTGGCTGATGTGGACTCCCTTGTCAAGAAGGACTCTGCCATCGACAGGCAGGCCCAGGCCAACACCACATCCGTTTACACCGCTGCCCAGATCTTTCCAATGCTGCCTCCTAAGCTATCCACCAACCTCACCTCCTTGAATTTGGGCCAGGATCGACTGGCAGTTGTGGTGGAGATGACCGTCGACCAAGGCGGCTTCGTAGTGGAGTCTAACGTCTACCGGGCAGTTGTGCGCAATCACGCAAAGCTGGCCTACAACAGCGTGGCGGCATGGCTGGAGGGAAAAGCGCCTGTGCCCAGGGCTGCAGCAGAAGTAGCAGGTCTGCCGGATAACCTGCAGTTGCAGGATACAGTGGCTCAGAGGATGAAACGCCTCCGACATTCACAGGGCGCTCTAAGCCTCGAGACCATCGAGGCAAGGCCGGTCTTCAGGGGAGAGGAGATCATCGATCTGCTGGTAGAGGAGACGAACCGGGCCAAGCAAATCATCGAGGACTTCATGATTGCAGCCAATGCAGTGACTGCCCGCTATCTGGAAGAGCGCGGCATCCCATCACTGCGCCGAGTGGTGCGAGCTCCCAAGAGGTGGGATCGAATCGTGGATATTGCTGCTGAGCATGGCTTCAAGCTCCCCAAGAGTCCAGACTCAAAGAAGCTGGAGACATTCCTGACGATGATGAAGAAATCTGACCCTCAGCGCTTTCCCGATCTTTCTTTGGCCGTGATCAAGCTCTTGGGAAATGGAGAGTATGTGGCAGAGATGCCAGGGGAGGATTCAGGCGGCCACTTCGGCCTGGCGATCAAGGACTACACTCACTCCACTGCACCCAACAGGCGCTATCCAGATCTGATCACTCAGAGGCTGCTGAAAGCTGCATTAGAGAACAGGCCTACGCCCTACAGCCCGAAGGCCCTGGCTCTCCTGGCAGAGGACTGCACCAGGAAGGAGGATATTGTGGCCAAGGTGGAGCGTCAGGTGAACAAGTCTGCTGCGGCTCTTCTCCTGCAATCGAGGATCGGTGAGAAGTTTTCGGCCATGGTGACCGGCTCAGCCGAGAAGGGCAACTGGGTCAGGCTGCTGGAGATCCCTGTTGAAGGAATGCTCAAGCTGAAAGGCAAAGCAAAAGGAATTGACGTGGGCGATAAGATTACTGTAGAGCTTGCATCAGTTGACGTGATGCTGGGGTTCATAGACTTCAAGCTTTGCTCGCAAGGCCAGGGGGTGGAGCTATGACCTCGTCCACAGCGCAGGCGGCGATCTTCTCTGCCAGCTTGGCTAAAACCTCCTTTCTCATGCCACTCACGAACTTGATAGAGCCCACAACGAGATGCCCCCCGCCTGAAACGCCGCCATTTGGTATTTCTTCCATCAGCTCCTTCACCATCTGAGGGATGTTCATCTTAACGGCGCGAGAGCGCAGCACAGCGAAGTCTGGGCCGTAGCCGATTGTGACCACAGGCAATCCTTGGAACTTCTGGCAGAGTCGGTCGTGCACCTCTCCTGAGGTCTTGCCGGGGGGAGGAAAGGTAAACTTGTGAGCGAAGTTCTCCACGTCCAGGACATTCATGATTATTCCGTTGGGCAGCCTGGTGCTCTTCACATTGCCCATGCTGGCCCTCAGTTGCTCATCGATTGCCGCATTTGCCTGCTCGCAGAGCAGTTCGACTATCCTCTGATGTCTGTCCAGCCTTCCCAAGCAAAGGATGTCATTTATGAGCCCGCGCCCTTCATTGAAGCGCAGCCAGAAGGCCTCGTAGTCCAGTGCCAGGGCGATCTTCTTGAGATCTTCTCTGCGGTACTTGTCCTCGACAAGCCGGATGTACAACTCAGCCTCTGGAGCCTCGCTGCGGTCTCCCACAGCCGATACTGCTGGGAAGTGGCGGATCTTGTTCTCGCAATCAGGATAAATCATTCTGGCGATCTCAGTGGCCAGCATACCCGTGGTCAGCCCGAAGTCGCCACCCTGGTGCGCCGGGTTCACATGTGCAATTAGGAATTGGTCCACGATCTTGTGTGGGTGGTGGTGATCGACCACCAGCATCTCCAGTCCATAGACCTGAGCCTGCCGCATAGCCGGGACATCCTCTTCTGTAGATCCGTTATCCATCAAAACAATGAGCGGCATCTTCTGGCCATGGCGGGTGCTGTCCTCCAGTGCATAGCTCAGATCCTTTGTCACGTCCTCAAGCTCGTAGAACGGGGCTTTGCTCGGAGCCCGGCGAAAGTTGTAGTACTCCGCATCGGGGCCGCCAGCCTCTTTTATGAGCGGCAGGATCGCAGTTTCGATAGCTACAGCAGCAGTGATGCCATCTGCGTCAGCATGATGGCGCACGACAATGGGCCGCGACTTTAAGACTGCGCGGCGAATCTCCTTGGCCACAGCCTTCATGGCTGGACGAAGTCGTTCCATTGTCTCGCTCTCCACCAAGAACTTCAGATCAAATGGCTCGGCCCTTTTATCGATGGCCTGCTCAATCTGGTCCTTGACAGTGGACGCCTCCCCACCCCAGAGGCGCTTCATGGACTTGATCTCCACCTGAACCTGATTGTTGCGTAGTGTGACCTCGCCGATGACGCGCACCATCATCTCGCTATCGATGTCAGCATAAGCGCGCACGCCAGCCCGCTCGAACGCAGCGCAAAATACAAGTCCGCTGTCGTCTGCGACAGTGAATATCGTCGGCCCGCCAGTCTGCTTGACCTGAATCACCTCGCCCTTGATCAAGATCAACTTGCCTACCAATTTTTCCAGATCCGCTGCCCTGGAAGTGGGCAGGTCTTTTTCAACCTCTACTGTGTTGTACTCCTTCAGCTCCACGGGCTCAAGCTCTATATTTCCGTTTTGAAGGATATTGCGAACTGTGACGAAAATGGTCTCGCCCACCTCAGGCCTGCTCTTCAGGTATTTATTGTGGGCAAGGCCGCGAACGCCATCGCATAAATCCACGAAGGCACCGAAGTTGGCAAGCCCCGAGACCTTTCCCTGATAGATCTCGTCCACAACTAAATCTCTGCTGTCGCATGCCATGTCGAGCACATGGACGAGTGGCTTCTTGGAGCAGCGCTCGCAAAGCTCCTTTTTGCTGGAGAGCAATGTGCCACAGACCACACACAGATATTCGCGACCGAGGCCCCCGCAGGCCTGGCATGTCTCCTTCACTGGAATTTTTCCAGATCCCTGACAAACACTGCATTTTGTCGCGCCGTGCAAAATCAGCTCCTTCATGTCCTTATCTGAGGCCTCGCCAAGTGATATGGACTCGGTCTTTCCACTTCCATTGCAGTTAGGACAGGGCTTCTCTCCCACAACGAGGTAACCCTTGCCACGGCAGCTGTCGCACAGGTTCATCCCTGAAGGAGATGCAGACCAGGAATTTAGACATTTTGCACGGGGATTTTAGAGAGGAGCTAAATACGAGGCAGACCCTCGTGGCCTGCATGCGAGTCGCGGTTTTGCGCATCGGCCACCGGCCGGAGAGGGACAAGAGAATAACCACCCACGTGGGCCTTGTGGCCCGTGCCTTCGGAGCCGGGGAGATGCTGCTGGATGGCCGAGATGCTCACGTAGAGGAGAGCCTGACCGATGTGGCGAAGCGATGGGGCGGTTCCTTCCGACTGCGTGCGGATGTCTCTTGGAAGGGAGAAGTTATTCGCTGGAAAGAAGCAGGTGGAAAGGTGGTACACCTGACCATGTACGGGTCAAATCTTCCAGGCGTGATCGAGGATATTCGCAAATGCGATGATATTCTAGTTGTCGTTGGTGCAGAAAAGGTCCCTGCGGAGATGTACGATCTGGCTGACTGGAATGTGGCCGTGGGAAATCAACCGCACTCCGAAGTGGCCGCGCTAGCAGTCTTCCTGGACAGGCTCTTCATGGGCAAGGAGCTACTGGATGAGTTTGAAGGCGGCCTGAAGATAGTGCCGTCTCCCAAGGGAAAACAGGTGCTTTACCCGCGTTCAGGCCATGATTGAGGGATGATGCCGTCCTTGAGATCTCGCAAGAGGGCTTCATGAGATTATTAGCGATAGGCTTCAACATCAGGCACATCGCCTGTTCCGCGGCAAGGGCTGGACATCAGGTCTTTGCTGTGGATTGTTTTCGGGATTTGGATCTGGAGAACTGCGCCATTGAGACTGCTCAAATCTCACGCGATTTGGCGGAGGATCTGATCTCAATTCACTTAGATCGAGTCCATCCTGATGCCATCGTTCTTGGGCCTGGCTTCGAGGAGATACAGTTGAAGGGCGAAAGGGTGCTGAACAACCCTCCAAAGAAGGTGAGCATGGTCTCTGACAAGCTCTGGATGGCCAGATGGCTGCAAAGACAGGGATTTCCGTTCATAGAAACACGACTGTCAGCAGATGGTCTTCAGTTTCCAATACTGGTCAAGCCTCGCAAGGGCGCTGGTGGAGCTGGCTGCAGGCTGGTGAAGAACTCATCAGAGCTCGACTGGGCCGAGGGTTTTGTTGCTCAGGATTTTATTGCAGGAAAACCCGCCAGTGTTTCGGTCATTGCCAACGGCCACGAGGCTCGTGCCGTGGCTGTCAATGAGCAGCTAGTGGGTGAGAAGTGGGCCGGGGCAAGTGATTTTAGGTACGTCGGAAACATCACGCCCCTGGAATGTCCATCCTGCGGCATTGCGAAGATGGCTGAGAGAATAGTCGCCGGCCTTGGCCTTCTTGGCAGCAACGGCGTGGACTTCTTGCTCACCGAAATGGGGCCAGTGGTTGTTGAAGTGAACCCCCGTTTTCAGGGCAGCCTGGATGCAGTGGAAATGGCAACAGGCATAAACATATTCAAATCTCACCTCGAGGCTTTTGCAGGAATCCTGCCAGGGCGCCCCAGGGCCTACTGCACAGCGGGACGAGCCATCATCTATGCAGATCGAGACTATGAGATTTGCGAAGATCTAAGAGGCTTTGGAGACTGGATCGCGGATATTCCGCGGCCAGGATCGCAGATAACCGCAGGAAACCCAATATCGTCCATACTAGCCAAAGGACGGAACAGAAACGAGGTCCTAGCCCTGCTCATGCAAAGGGCTGCAAAGCTGGGCGAAAGAATAAATTTGGGGTTGCCTCACCAGGATACGACCCGGTAGAGCCAATTGCAGAGCAACGTCCATGCTTTGACAAAACCAGATCCCTTTTCCAGCTTTTCCATGTCCTTTTTGCTGTACTTTCTCTTATCTTTCATCCATGAGTCCATAGCCTGGGGTCTCTTCTCTTTTGAATATAACAATATCGGTCTTAATCGTGCATGTCTCAATCGTGCCACCTGCTGCAATGGAAGCTTGATCGGAATTGCTCTTCCGGCATATGATTAAAATCTTTATGGCAGAAAAAGGTAATATAGCTAAAGTGCAATGATAAACGAAAAAAGCAATGCTGAGGATGAGATGAAATCGCCAGAAAGGATTACCATTGCTCTCGACGAGGAAACAGCAGGCCTTTTCAAGAAGATGAAAGAGGACCTGGGCATGTCTCAGAGCGAATTGATGCGCGAGTCTTTGAAGTTTTTTGGCAAGCATAAGTCACTTTTCGAGTTTGCCGAGGACAAGAAGGTCTACACTCATGCAGAAATGCTTGCGGCTGGTGAGCATGTGATCCTGGACATCGACCACTGGATACTTTTTCTCAGCTTCATCGAGACTCACCCGGATAAGGAGAAGTTTTGGAGCCTACATAAAGAGGTCTGTCAGGCTCATGCCGAACAGTTCAAGCACAAGCTCTACAATGCGGAGAGCATCCTCAGACGCCTGGAAATCTGCAATCTCTTCAAGATGAGCAAGACTGGTAAGAACGAGTTCACCCTCATCTTCGGGTCGGATGCGCCCAAGAAGTTCGTGCACACAGAGCTGGAGGAGATCTTCGCAGGCATGGGCTTCATGGTCGAGATAAAGGAAGACTTCTCCAAGCTACGGGTGAAGGTCATCCACGATCTATAGTTTAAAAGCCAAGATCGCAATTCGATGAGCAAACAGAAAATCTCCTTCATGAAATGAATGTATTACTAATATCAAAAGATTTATTATTAAATAATTTCATCTCGGATCACGTCCGCTACCTGGCCCGTCATTGAAGTGATACTTATGGGAAATGACATCGTAGATAGCACGTGCGCCGATGGGGCTGTGCGAGAAGCAAAACAGACCAAAGACGATCGCGAAGAGCAGTTTGAGCAGATGATCTCGAAGATCTCTGATATCGTCTGGCGCTATGATACCGATGCCAATGAACAGTACCTGGGCTCGTATATATCTCCTGTAGCAGATCTGATGCTAGGCTTACCAGAAAACGCCATCGGAAACCGTTTTGACAGATATTTTTCAATTGTCCATCCCGATGACTTGCCTGATCTTCAGAAGGTATTTTCGGAATGGATAAGAACTCTTGCAAAGGATAAAACCGTAGAATACCGTCTGCGAAAGGCCGACGGCAGCACTCTTTGGGTTCGATCGAAGGGTTCGGCTTATTCTTACCCAGATGGCAGAATCAGCATATTCGGCACCACAAGCGACATCACTGAGCAGAAACAGGCAGAAGAGGCGTTGCAGGAGAGCGAAGCACGCTGGCAGTTCGCCCTGGAAGGGGCAGGAAATGGCGTCTGGGATTGGAATGGGCGGAAAAACAGGTTTTTTTTCTCGCCACAATGGAAAGCGATGCTCGGATACGAAGAGCATGAGATTGGCAGCACTCTTGATGAGTGGGACAGACGCCTGCACCCGGACGACAGAGAGCAATGCTACGCAGATTTGCGAAGGCATTTTCGAGGCGAGACTCCAATTTATCACAACCAGCATCGAATTTTATGCAAAGATGGGACCTACAAATGGGTTCTTGACCGCGGCAAAGTCATTGAATGGACTGACGACGGCAAACCCCTTCGTTTCATAGGGACGCAGGCGGACATCACTGAGCGCAGGCGAGCGCGAGAGGAGATCCAGGCCAGAGCCGAGGAGCTGGCGTGGCTGCTCAGGAGCATGATGAATGCGTTTGTCATCTGTCAGTCAGTTTTTGACGAGCAAGGGAGGTTTGTGAGCTATCGTTTCGAATACATCAACGATGCTTACGAGCGAATCACGGGCATGAAATTCCAGGAGATACGCGGCAAAACTGTTCATGAGGTCTGGCCGGAGACTGAAGCCTCCTGGATCGAAAATTACGGCAAGGTGGCCCTGACTGGTAGGCCAATCACCTTTGACATGTTTCATCGGCCGACAGGAAAGCACTATCACTGTCATGTCTATCGTCCCTGGAAGACGCCTGAGAGGTTTTGCATCATCTTCGACGATATCACAGAGCGAAAGCAAGCAGAGGAAGCCTTGATATTTGCAAAGGAAGCTGCAGAAGATGCTGCTCGCACCAAGTCCGAATTCCTGGCCAACATTAGCCATGAGATTCGTACCCCTTTGAACGGGATCATTGGCATGATCGAACTGCTACTGGAAACGAATTTGAATGCCGAGCAGCGTGAATATGCACAGATCACTCGCATCAGCGGAGAGACTCTGCTGTCACTCGTCAACTCAATCCTTGATTTTTCCAAGATCGAAGCCTGCAAAATGAAGCTGGAGACTGTGGACTTCGACCTGCGATCCACGCTTGTGGATACAATAAACCTCCTGACTGTCAGTGCTCGTGAGAAAGGGCTTGATCTGACTTACACTGTGGCGCCTGAAGTTCCTTTGCTTCTGCGCGGAGATCCAGGAAGGCTGCGCCAAATTCTCGTCAACCTGGGAGCCAATGGCGTAAAGTTCACAAGTCGAGGCCGGATAGCGATTCGAGCCCTTCTTGAGAGAGAAAACGAAAGGACTGTAAAGCTTCGTTTCTTGGTTAGCGATACGGGTATCGGAATCCCGAAAAACCTGCTGAGTATGCTTTTTTCACCATTCACTCAGGTCGACAGCTCGACAACGCGCAAATATGGTGGAACCGGCCTTGGGCTGGCCATCTCAAAGCAGTTGGCTGAATTGATGGGTGGTGAGATCGGCGTGGAGAGCGAGGAGGGAAAGGGTTCGACCTTCTGGTTCACGGCCGTCTTCGAGAAGCAAACTACGAATTTCGAATCGTCAGATGCGTCATTGCCCCGCCAGATCGACAGGCTTGATCGGGGAGCCATAAAGAGCTCCGCCGCATGGAATGCCATTTCGGAAAAGATCAAACATAAGATCCGTATTCTTGTGGCAGAGGACAATGCAATAAACCAAAAAGTTGCGCAGGCCATGCTGAGGAAGATGGGAATTCAGGCTGATTTGGTGGCCACCGGCCAGGAGGCGATCGTTGCCCTCCAGAAAGTCCCCTACGATCTGGTCTTGATGGATTGCCAAATGCCAGACATGGACGGTTTTGAGGCCACACGCTGTATCCGCCAGGAAGAATCGAAGGTGCTCAATCCTCGCATTCCCATTATTGCCATGACAGCCTCGACCATGAAGGGTGACAGGGAGAAGTGTATTCAGGCAGGAATGGATGACTTCATCGCAAAGCCGGTTCTACCTGGCGAGCTGGCGGAGATGCTCGCGAGGTGGCTGGCAAATATATGCGATGGATGATGATTTTTTATAAATCTTTTGAGCCATTTTATTATTACATCTATCAAAACATTTATTACATAGTAAGATCTATTTTTGGAAACAGCGACAGAAAGTGATTGACCTCCTTTACCGTCGTCTACCTGTCGTCGGGCTCCGGCCAAACTGCCAGGCCGGACTCCTCTTCTGAAGTGACGACAGAGATCACACTCGAAGGGGTTGCAGTGAAATGACCCAGCTGATGATCACTGATATAAGAAAAAGTAGCTGTGACAGCAATTTTGATCTTGTCACTGCAATCTTTCTGGGCACCGATGGTTATGATGAGAGCAGATTGGTATCGTTTGCTAAAAAGAGTTGCAAGGGTCTCTTAGTACTGGAGAGTGCTATTGCAGAAGAGGAAGTGCCATCAATCGGCGTGCGACGTGGAGACCAGTTCATTCGCATGCGTGCCAGGCCCGACCATGGGCTGAAGGTTGGAGAAAAAATCCAACTTGGACCTCAAGAATGATCTGGCAGCCATCGTGGCTCACGAAATTCTATTCTCGCCATACAATCCATCTCTCACGTCCAAGCCGCTCAAAGCTCCATGGGGTGGTTGTTGAGAAGCAGCTCCAACCACCCAATGGTCGCGTGAAGGAGGGCGAAGGGCCGTGAGAATCTGAAGGTTCTCCACTAAGACCAGGTGAAGGATCCCTTCGCCAAATACATTTATGTCGTATGAGGATTTATGCTTTTCTATAAGAATAATATTACCAAAGCTCAAGGGCACTGCGGCTTTTTTTGCTGGATCCTCGCTGTATCCTATTTCATCCACTTGATGCTATCAGCTTGGCCTTTAATGCGCCATTTTTCTCCTGCGACCTCGGCCAGCTCGTGCTCTTCCACATCCTACTGATCTTGGTTCGAAATACTTTCGGAACTCTACAAGTGTGAGGCCTCAAGCGAAACGTTTAAATTTGAGAAAGCCCAACAACCAGGCTTCCTGTGGGGGACTACTATGGTGATTGGACTGACGATGATCAAGGTTAGGCCTGACTATGAAAAGTCAGCCTATTTGGATCTACAGAGAAGACCGGAGGTGAAGGACGTCTTCCGCCTCTTTGGTGAGTACAACTTCTTCCTGATCATGCAGACTGAAGGAATACGCAGATTTAACCAGGTTCTAAATGAGATCAAAGAAGAGGTGAAGGTGGTCAAGACTGGCCCCATCCTGCTCACGGATGACAGCGCCCCGGGCAAGATAGATTCGATAACCTCAGAGCCTGTTTCTGCGCTAGGCTAAAAGCCAAAATTGCTCAACCCTGCCCCGTCTGGGGCGCAAACTTGGTGCCGTAATAGATGATGCCCCTATCGCCCTCTTTCCCAAGGATGCGAAAGACTGGACGCACGCGCATGCCTATCCTCACGCCATCTGGACTGGAGACTATCTGGCCAGTAACCCTTGGTCCCTCATCAAGCTGGATGATGGCCAGAACGTATGGGGTCAACCTCTCGAAGAACTCTGTGGCGTTATAGATTGTGGTATAAGTTACAATCGTGCCCGTTCCCTTGAAGGTGTACTCCTCCAGATGCGCCCCGCGGCGGCAGTTGGGACACAAATTTCGTGGTGGAAAGAAATATTCATTACAGCGTGTGCAATGCGTTCCCTTCAGGTTGTACCTTTGAGGTATGCTCCTCCAGAACCTGGGTGCTTGTGTTGTCATCTTACCTCATGAATATGTGAACAAGGGCGGTTCCGCCAGAACCACCAACGTTGTGAGCCAATCCTATCTCGGCCTCGTCCACCTGGCGGCGTCCAGCCTCGCCACGAAGCTGCAGTGCAATCTCATAAGCCTGCTTTATTCCCGTGGCTCCCACTGGATGGCCGCAGGCCTTCAATCCTCCTGATGTATTTACAGGCAGGCTGCCTCCCAAAGCCGTAAATCCTTCCTCAGTTGCCCTTCCCCCCTGACCTTTTTCCACAAAGCCCAGGTCCTCGATGGCCAGGATCTCCGCGATGGTGAAGCAGTCGTGCACCTCTGCCACGTCTACATGTCTTGGCTCGATCCCTGCTTGTGCAAATGCCGCACGCCCCGCATGAACAGTGGCATCCAGTGAGGTCAGATCTCGGCGATCGTGCAGTGCGAGCGTGTCGCTTGCCTGGCCACTGCCAACAATCCTTATGGGCGTGTCTGCGAATCGTTTTGCCATGTCCGTGGGGGCGAGCACGACAGCTGCCGCACCGTCTGAGATGGGAGAGCAATCCAGGACATGCAAAGGATCTGCGACAATTGGAGACTTGTTCACATCCTCAATGCTGACCTCCATACGGTACTGAGCTATGGGATTCATGCAGGCATGATGATGATTCTTCACAGCCACCTGAGCCATTTGGTCATGGGTTGTTCCATAGCGGCGCATGTGCAGCTTGGCCATCATGGCATAAAGCGCAGGGAAAGTTGCGCCAAAAAAGCACTCCCACTCCCTGTCTGCAGCCGCTGCAAGCGCATCAGCAGCAGTGCCTGAGGAGACATCTGTCATCTTCTCAACGCCAGCTGCAATTACAACGTCGTTGTAGCCGCTGGCCACAGCCAAAATGGCCTGACGAAGCGCGAGGCCCCCAGAGGCACAGGCAGCCTCCACACGAGTTGAGGGAATGTGCAGGCGAGACAGTCCTGCACAGTCGGCGATCAAGGCTCCGATGTGCTCCTGCTCTACGAATCTGCCGCCGCTCATGTTGCCCACGAAGAGGGCATCGATCTGCTCGCCTGTGATCTCGGCATCCTCAATGGCCATGACGCCTGCCTCAGCTATCATGTCGCGCAATGAAACATCCCAGCGTTCTCCGAACTTGGTGCAACCAACACCAATAATGGATACTGATCTCATATTCTCAGTTTGCCTTTGTGTTTGGCATACATTGCGTAATCAAGATACTGGGCATCGCCGATGTAATCCCTCACAGAGGGCGCGCCGCTGCGAATGTCCTCGATCCTCTCCTTCACTGATATGGAGAATGCATCGCTGCCTGCTCCAGAGCCAAAGCTCGTAACGAATATCCGGTCACCTGGTTTTGAGACGTCTAACGTGGCAGCCAGGCCAATAAGACAGGAACCAGAGTAGGTGTTTCCGATCATGGGTACCACCAGACCCGGCTCGATCTGCTTCTTGCTAAATCCAAGCATCTTGGCTACACGAACTGGAAACTTTCCATTGGGCTGGTGAAAGACCGCATAATCGTAATCATTGGGTGCGGTGCCCATGCGCTCCATGAGTCCACGAGCTGCGCTTGAGACGTGCTTGAAGTAGGCTGGCTCTCCAGTGAATCTCCCTCCGTGTTCGGGGTAGGGCATGCCATCGCGCCTCCAGAAGTCTGGCGTGTCAGTTGTGAAAGAATAAAAGCCCTCAATCTCCGCTGCCAGGTCCTCGCGCCCGATGAGATAGGCCGCTCCGCCGGCAGCGGCTGTGTACTCGAGCATGTCGCCAGGGGCTCCCTGGCTCACATCCGCACCTATGGCAAGGCCAAGCTCAATGTCTTTAGAGCCGACCAGCCCCAGGCATGCCTGGATTGCAGCGGTTCCTGCTTTGCAGGCAAACTCGAAATCCGCTGCTGTGAAGGATGAAGATGAGCAAACCGCCTGGCCCACGATCGTCCCAGTGGGCTTCACCGCGTACGGATGGCTTTCAGAGCCTGCGTAAATGGCACCGATGCGACGAGGGTCCACATTGGCACGCTGCAAAGCGTTGCGGGCAGCTTCCACTGCAATGGTCACAGCATCCTCATCGAGATCTGGCACCGACTTCTCGAAGACCTGCAAGCCTTCTGATATGTCATCTCCATCACCCCAAACCCTGGCGATCTCGTTTACCCGTATCCTGAATCGAGGAATGTAAACCCCATAGCTGACTATTCCTGAGACCAAGAGATTTCACCCTTTGCTCAGAGCACTGGAGACTTCGTCAACAGAAAAATGTGTCGTTAAAAGAGGAATATTCTCGATCTCGGCGATCCTTACCGCCACCGGGTCTACCTCCAGCGGCGTCAGCCCCTGCAAGACCACTGCCCCGGGCTTGAGGTTGCTCACGCGCACGGCAACCATTGGCGATTTGCCGGACCGAACGCCCGTAAAGATCAATGCCCTGGCTGTGCTACGTCCGTATATCTTCTGGAACTGGTCCGGAAGCATTTCAACGATAGCTTTCATGCTGTCGATTATTGTGTAACCCCATATGGTGATGTCGGTCCTTCCGAAGATCACCTCGGCATTCAACTTCGAGGCCATATCCGCGAGGGGGATTGGATCCTTGTACTCGCATACGCTGCAGATGGATTCAAGGCCCAGAATGTCTACCCACATGTCTTCGTAAGCGCGCAGGATATTGCAGCCACGACTCTCGTCTATTCTGAGAAGAGCATCTATGATCTTGCTCACAATCATTATGCCTGGTGACTTTCTCCTGCCGCTCTCATAGTCGGATATCACCGAGGGGGATATTCCAAGATAATTGGATAGCTCAGTCTGGGTTATGCCGAAGTTCCTCCGCCACCTCTTCAAGGTCTCGCCCGGAGTCTGAGATAAGGTGATCTCCCCCGCGATCTTCTCTGCCAGCAGTCCTCTTGCGTTGGAGATCTCCCCACCTGGATTCATAACCTATGACGTGTCAAAACTAGGATATAAATGTAGCGAAAATATTTCGGCATTCAACGTAAGAGTAGCCTGCTAAGACAATGCGTCGACCGGGATTCGAACCCGGGTTGTAGGCTTGCTTCGCATAAGGCTGCTTGGAAGGCCCAAGTCATAACCACTAGACCATCGACGCCCGCCCCATAGGTATCGCAGGTTGGACTTAATTGTTTCGATCCAAATAGGCTGCACCCAGGCTAAACGAACAGCATCTCCATCAGATACTTTGATATATTGAGATGGTGCGATGAAACGGCAGAGAAGAAGAATGAATGCACTGATTGTTGCCTTCTGGCTGATGCTTCCCGCCTATATTCCAAACAACTGCGCAGCACTCTTTGGCGGCGGCACTCCCCTGGATTTAGGCCAGGTTTTCCAGGACGGTCGGCGCACTTTGGGCGACGGCAAGACTTTTAGGGGAACTGTCGCTGGCACTGCATGTGGCATCATTGCGGGATTTTTGCTCAACATTCTCGCGCCGCTAGCAGGACTGCCCTCTTTTGGCTCAGGCCCAGAGCAGGTCTATGTGCTCGTCGGCCTTTCCTTAGGTGCAATGGCCGGAGATATCGTTGCAGCGTTCTTCAAGCGCCGGCTGGGCCTCAAGCGCGGCGCTCCCCTCTTTGTGATAGATCAGCTCGACTTCGTCATCGGATCATGGCTGCTCACCATGCTGCTCGCGCCACACTGGTTCTGGCAAAACTTCACGCTCTCGATCATATTAATAGTGCTGATAATAACCCCCATCCTGCACCGCGTCACCAACATCATAGGGTACCGCATCGGGGCGAAGAGAGAGCCCTGGTAGCATGCGTTTTTTGCGAGCCGCGGCAGATCATCTCGCTTCTCCCAAGGCCGATCGCGAAAGCTTTATAAGTTTGGGTAATCGATACCATAAGCGTCATAGCCAATTTTATCGCGAAAAACTATGAAATTGGTGAGATGAAAAGGAGGAGGAATAAATGGACGCATTTAGCATGGGGCTTATAGCTGCTATGGGAGCCCTTGCGACGGTAGCAGGTGCTTCTGAGGATATCGAGTCCGATGTAGGATCTCAGAGCAATCCTAACTCGCAGGTTCAACTGGCTGCCCAGGTCGGCAACCCCCACAGGATCTACAATAAGGCCATCTCGGGAGAACCCCCGGCCAATGCCCTGTGGGCAGCCACTGCAGCTATGGTGGCCTATACGCTTATCACGGCCTTCCAGATGCCCGCACTGTTTGCCCTCGTGGCAGGCGCATCCGTTGCCGCTCTGTTCAACGGTGTCTTTGCGATAAGCGCCTACTTCGGCAGGAACTCCAGCCAGAGGAGGTTCAACCAGTGGGTCTATCTGGACATAGTCAGGTACACAACACCATCGATTATGGCGCATGCCTGGATAACATCGTTTTGTATTGCAACTATTTCTTACATCATGGTTTATATGCTGCCTGTCCCGCATCCCTTCCCGATGCCGATCATCGCCTTGATCTGGGGATTGGCTGTGGGCGCCATCGGCTCTTCTGTGGGCGATATTCACTATGGTGGCGAGCGCGAGTTTCAGAACAGGCAATTCGGTTGCGGCCTGAATACAATGCTCTCCGGTCAGATCGTGCGGAAGGCAGAGGCAGGCTTGAGGAACTCAATAGACAATGCATGGTTCTGTACAAAATTCGGCGGGCCTGCAACTGGAATGGGCTTCGGCCTGACGGTCTTCCTGGACAACTGGAGGACAACCGTCTTTGATCCAGTAACGCAGGCGTCTCTTGCCATTGCCATGGGAATTTTCTTTATCATCGTTGAGGTCGCCTACAATCTATACATAGAGAAGTCCGCCAGAAGAAAGTACGGACCCTATCCAGAGTACAAGGGGGATATTGCAGCATGAACTTTGATATCAATACCGTAGTCTACATCCTGGAGATCCTCGTCGGTGGCCTGCTGGTGGGCATTGGCGTGCACTTCGTGCCCGTGGGCGGAGCGCCTGCTGCCATGG
>CAZRYL010000031.1:0-26957 GCA_964604285.1 uncultured Methanotrichaceae archaeon | reverse complement strand
AGTAGATGCTGATACAGGGCCGACTACAAATTACAGCAATTCTGGCACGCTACCGGAGTTTAGGGAGAAGAGTTGCTTGAATTTTTGCCTGCAACCATCGATAATATGCCATCTATGATCCATTTATGGTTATCGGCTGGTGCAACCCTGATCATCTCGTTCATGTAAGTGGAGCTGCAATTCGATGAATCCGTCAGCCATTGAAGTTTCTTATATTTTTTAATATAGTTTTTAATGAGGGTTTGGTAAGCAGCATCATCAACTCAAGGTGACTTATGCAATCCCATTTTAAAAAGAACCAGTGTAACTGTTTACCCACTATGATAGAGGCAGTTTGCTTTTCAAGAATAAATGGTTTCGCTTCCATATCTATATAGAATCACATATTCTATAGACTCCTTAATACTTGTTGACTCCTTCGTACAGCCAACTCCACCTATGACAGACGCTGGGGCAGGAACCTCTCGTGAAGCTTTATAGAAACCACGAGGAAGAGCAGGGTGAATATCACCAGGACGGCAAGATCTGTGGGAAGCGAGTAATAACTAATGCCTGTCGTCGAATATCTGGCCAGGTCAATGAAATAGGTTAGCGGAGAAGCTGATGCAATGGTTCGTCCCCATCCGGGCATCTCCTCCACCGGGATGAAAACACCGCTGATGAATACCAGAGGAAACCTCACCAGCGAGGATAACATCATCACTGTGGCAGGCACATCCGTAGGCGGGTAAACCGACAGCAAAATGCTAAGCGATGCGAAACAGAAGGTTGCCAAAACCATCCCTGTGCCTAAGGCCAGGAGGTGCACAACTTCCACGCCCATCAGTACGGCAACGGCCAGAGGGATGAGGGAGATCAGCAATCCAAAGACGAATGAGGCAAAGACATCCCCCATAAGAAGCGCCCAGACCTCCACCGGAGAGGATACCAGCCGTTCCAGGGTTTTGGAGCGTGCCTCCCAGGGCAGGATTGCCGGACCTACCGCCGTGGAGGTGAAGAAGATGGCCATGCCCATGAGCCCTGGAAAGAGATCCTTCACAGTCATACTCCGTCCGATTGTGAACGCAATTAAAAGGAATAAGGGAAATATCAGGCCGAAGACCATTACAGGACCTTTGGCATAATAAATCCATACATCCTTCTTGGCTACGACAAAGGACCTTTGGAGCTGTTCTAATTGATGCATATTCTTAGTCCTCCCCTGGTTTGCTTTTATGCGTCAGGCTTACGAAAATGTCTTCTAGCGATGGCGCGAGCGTGTTCAGGGCTACAATCTTCAGGTCATGTGACCGGGCATAGTCCGTGATGCACTCCAGCGTCACATTGACATCGTCCACGTATAGCCTGAACTTATCTCCCAATTTCTTAACCTGTTTGACGCACGAAAATTTTGATAGATCTTCTTCGTTAACGATGCGATTGAAGCTCAATTCAATGGACTGAAGGCTGCTGCTCGCTTGCTTGAGGATCTCCGGGCGATCTATGGTCGCTATTGCACCACGATTTATGATTGCGATCCTCTCGCAAAGCTGACTGGCGTCTTCCATATTATGAGTGGTTAGAAATACAGTCGTTCCGGCTCGGTTCAGCTCCCTTATGACGTCCTTAATGAGCCGGGAACTCTCTACATCCAGGCCTGAGGTGGGCTCATCGAGCACAAGAACGGAGGGCTGGTTGATTAGCGCCATGCACAGAATCAGCCTCTGCTTCATTCCTTTAGAAAATCCACGGGCTGCGCTATCCCTACGATCATACAGGCCGAACTGCTCCAACAGCCTCTTTGCCCGTTCTGCGCTCTTTCTTTTGGGGACACCGTAGAGTTCTCCCATGAACATGAGGTTATTCCATGCGGAGAGTTCCACATAGGCATTGGACATCTCCGGGACGACGCCCATTATCTGTTTCGCCCTGATGGGATCTTTCTTGATGTCGTGCCCCATAATGACTGCCGTACCCCCGTCAGGCTTTATTATTCCCGTCAGCATCCTAATAGTTGTGCTCTTGCCGGAGCCGTTTGGTCCGAGAAAGCCGAATATCTCGCCTTCTTCGACCTCGAAGCTTATGCTGTCCACGGCAGTGGAACTGCCATATCGCTTGGTCAGGTTATCGACTTCGATAGCATCCATAACGGTCTCCTTTCCCTTGCCTAAAGTTAGCTAATGTTGTTTAGACGCTGGCCTGCGGAGCTTTGAGCATACAGGCCAGCATACTCATCTCTCTTTCATTCCGCCTGGAGGCTTTTCAGCTCTTCTTCGACCCTCACCAATTCGCTCTTCAGCGATTCCCTGTACTCTTCAAGAGTCTCTATCCTTTCCTTCTTGCTCTGGAATCTGCGTTCATGGCATCCGCAGCCGCACATTCTGCGCGAACCGGATTGATGTATGCCGTGGTGCATGGGCACTGCATAGTGACCTTGTTTTTCTTCACAACCGCACATTTATTCCACCTCTTCTTCCAGCAAATCAATCACAATCCTATGGGTCTTCAGCCTCCACACCTTCTCCGGCGTGCCGCCCTTGACCTCCCGGTAAGATGCCACCTCGACGATTCCAGCCTGCTTGAGGGCGGAAAGGTGATAGTAAAGCCCTGCTGGTGACATCTCCTCACCCAGTCCAAGCAGTTCATAAATCTCCTTTGTGCTCCTCTCGCCTCTGCCGATGCAGCGTATGATGTCCCACCTAGTGGGACAGTGCAATGCTCGAATGTATCGCTGAATGCTCCGCAGGGGTCCGGGAAGATCTGAATTTCGACACATAAATTTTGTACTTGAATTGCTTAGTTATTAACTTAAGCATTAAAGTAATTGGCTTTAAAGATTTTGGTGTAATCAGTCAAACAACTGATCCACAAACCATCATATCTTCAAAAGATAACAAATATGAAATTAGCCGTCTATTTTTATCTGATTAGGGGTATTTGGTCGGAGTACTCATACAATCTCGGAAGTTATTTAAGCAATTACTGCGCAAATTATTATAAAGCATAAAACCTTTTATGGGCAGAAGGAGAGTTGAAAAATGGATAAATTTCTGGGCATAGTTCAAGATAGCAGGTTCATGATCTTGTCGCCGCGTCCTCAATGCTGCACAGTCAGACTGACCCGCATCGTAAAGCCAGCTTCTATAGCTGAAGAGCTGACTGCATCGCATGAGATCAACCTGGCCGAGTATGAAGGCAGGGCAATCATGGTAACAGGTGTCCTTCCCGAGCGCAAAGGCTGGCTCTACGAGGCCAACGTTATCGATCAGGCGGGACCCATTCTGACTGAGGTGGTCAAGGAGACATTCGGTCCAAGAATATGAATGAAGCGTCTGGAGGCGAGCATAATCCTGGTGTGATGGCAAGAGAGCTTGCTCGTCGCATGGCTGCAACCATATCCGGCGAAGAGTACGATGAAGAAAATCTCAAGAAGGATTCATCGTCAGTGCTGGCGTCGCTCCTACAATCGGAGTTAGATCCAGCGGTGCTGCAGGGCTTGGTCGTCTTGGGAGATCTCAGCGTTTTGGGCTTAAGAGAGCTCTTCTCTCAAGCCTTTTAAAAAGTGCCCCGAGGTTATGCCTCCCAGGGCCATAGGCCTGATGCTATCTTTCAATGCCAAAAGCCCTTCGGACAGGGATTTTTCCCCTTTTTCTGTCATCTCGATGGCTTTTAGATAAATTTGAGCCATCTCCTGTGCGTACTTTTCCGTCCGGCCGCGGGCATCCACTGCCACTCTGTCAAGGCCCATTTCGAAGAGCTCTGGCATCCAGTCAAGAAGGCAGGTCTCAGCAGCATTGAAGATGTGCGTCCTTTTTTCGTCGTCAAGTCTCAAGGGAAAGATGCGCCTGAAGTCCTGCAAGCCCCAGAACGTCAGAGCATCAGTGTCTTCATCCAGCCATGGAATGCGGTCTTCGCTCACAATGACCTCCAGGTTGCCCTGCACCACCAGCTCAAGAGCGGGCACGCTTTTGCTTTGGCGCGAGAGTGCAATCATCCTCGCCAGCTGATCTTTGGACAGCTCAGGAGAGAGCGTGAGAAGCTGGAAGGTCGGTTTGAGCGCCTGCACAGTCAGGTGATTGAACACGTTCAGGCCCGAAGCACCATAAATGCGGGCATTGGGATTGGCTGCCATGACAGCCTCCGCTGCGCCAACGCTCTCCACCATTATCCCGTCGCAGACGATCTCGGCAAACAGTGGCCGGACAAAATCAAGAAAATCTTCTCTGGTAATTTTGGGCCACTTCCAGATCATCTCTGCATCCTTGCAAATTGTCTTGGCCTCTCTCAGCAGCTCTTGCATTCTCTTTGCTCGATCTGTTTGCACCCCAAGGCGTGGCTCAAAATAAATATGCCTGCATCCGCCCCGGATTGCTCCTCGCACGGCCTGCAGACTGTCAGCGTAAACTGAAAGGATTGGAACACGGCCCTCCAGCGGAGAGCTCATCTTTGCCAATTTCAAATTGTCCAGATGCCTTTTTGCCCCTGCGATCTTCTGCCTGTCTGGACGGCGAACCTCTAGAAGGGCTTGCTCTACGTTTGCAAGTATTTCGCGTCTGAGCTGGTTGAGGGCTCCCAGTGGTGCGAAGAGCCCGCCGGGATAGTTCATCTCTACATTTCTGATCACAAAAGGAGTTCTTCCGGTCCTTCGCAATTGGGCCTCGATTTGCTGTGCTGTGGTCGGACATTTTACAGCGTTCTGCATTTTGAATCCAGCTCGAACCAGGACGTGAAGATCTCCAGTATCGCTCTTTGGCCGTGCATCAACCAAAGGCACTCCATCCTCCCAGATGATGTAAAGGTCAATGGGAACCTGGGTCTTGGCGCGGGATATGATCTCTTTGGCCTTGCGGCTGAGGGCGGCGCTGCCAGTAAGGTATACTTTGGCCCCTGGCCTGACCCTCTCGGGGGTCCTCAGCCTTAGCAGACCGTCTTTGTAATGAGGCCTTTGCACCACAAGTCCCATCTCCTGGCCGGGCCAAAGGAAGACAAGTCCATCGCCCTGCTCTGGAACCACAGTCCCAGAAAGGCGCACAGCAGCCTCGCCTCTCTGCGCATCAAAGGCTGCAACGCTCCCGATGAAAACCCCCTGGTTGTCGGACATTTGCCTGCCCATGACATCTTTTGCGCCCAGTAGATATCCTTTCGTAAATTCGCGGTTGAAGGCCAGCGCAAGGTCCAGTTCATCATCCCTAGAAGGCGACCATGATCCGCGAGAGATGGCATCAAGCGCCTTTCTATAGATGCTGGTCACGATGGCCACGTACTCTGGAGACTTCATCCTTCCTTCGATCTTCAGCGACTGCACAGGAGAGCGCACGATCCTGTCCAGATTCCTATAAGTGGAGAGGTCGCGGGTGGATATGAGGAACTTCTCTTTGATTGGCACAGCCACCAGGTTCTTTGGGCGGCCATACTCATCTCTCTCACCCTTGAGCAGAACGTATGGTTTGCGGCAGGGCTGCGCGCACATCCCACGATTACCACTGCGCCCTCCTATGGCCGAAGACAGAAGGCACTGTCCGGAATAAGAATAGCACAGTGCGCCATGCACAAATACCTCCAGGCCGATACCGATGTCTCTCATCTTCTCGATCTCTTTGAGGGAGACCTCTCTTGCCAGCACAACCCGCTTGAACCCATTGCGTGCAGCCCATGCAGCTCCCTCCTGGTTATGAATGGTCATCTGCGTGGAGGCATGCAAATTCAGATCCGGCACAATTTGGCGCGCAAGAGCTGCAACTCCCAAATCCTGGACGAGCATTGCATCAGCACCCATCTCGTAGATTCGGAGAATAAACTCACCGATGTCTTCAAGCTCGTCGTCCCTGATCAGAGTGTTGACTGTCACGTAGACCTTCACGCCCCGCAGGTGGGCGTAGTTTATGGCCTGCAGCAATTCAGGCTCATCGAAGTTGGTCGCAAACTTTCGGGCTCCGAATCTCTTGCCGCTGAGATAAACAGCATCCGCCCCAGCGGCAATGGCGGCACGCAGTGCTTCGGGCGAGCCGGCAGGCGCTAGGAGTTCAGGAGTTCTTATCAAGGTAGATCTGTCATATCTGTGAAACCACGAGTTCATAAGCGCTCTCCTCTCAAGATATTTTCGGCCTTGTGAAAGAGAAGTGGTGCTGGTGAGCAGACCTACATAGGTTATTTATTTGAGAAGACCCCAGATGCTTTCGGTGAATGGGATGAAATTATATACGATTATTTTCCTTTTGCTTGCTCTTCTCTTGCTTTCTTACAGCGGACAGGCATTGAGGACCTTCTCTGGAGAGACAGTCTCCATAGATCTTCCTGTAGAGGACGACGTCTTTGCGGCAGGCAGCATTGTGAACATCAATGCGCCGGTGGATTCAGTAGTGGCTGCAGGAGGTACGCTCATCATCAATGCGCCTGTGAAGGGGGATGTCTTCGCAGCCGGAGTCCAGGTTTACATTAATTCAGATGTGGGCGGAAAACTGGTGGTAGCTGGCGGGAACATCAACCTGGGCGGCAAAATTGGCACCAATCTGGTAGCTGCTGGCGGCCAGGTGAATATCCTTCCAGGCAAGACAATCGGTCGCGATGCTCTGATCGCTGGAGAAAGCGTTTTCAATGCTGGACAGGTCAACGGCACCCTGACCGTGAGCTCCAGACAGTTCAACGACACCGGCTCTGCTGGAAAAGTGAACTTCTACAAGGTAGAGGATAACAGGGAAGAAAAGTCCGAAGAGATGTTCAGCATCTTTGGCCTTCTCACAGTTCTGGGCTACTTCGTCCTGGGATTGATCCTGATCAGATATCTTCCAGGCCTCTTTATGGCAGTAGATCGAGAGATCAGGAGCTCTCCCGTCCTGAAGACCGCCGTTGGCTTCATGCTGATAATCGCAACATTCATTGCCATGCTGCTGGTGGCCATAACCGTCGTGGGCATACCCATTGCCTTGATCGGTGCACTGCTGTTCGCCGCAGCCCTTATGCTCACGGGAACCTTTGTCTCCTACAGCCTAGGAAAATGGATCGGCGAGCATCTGAAGCTCAAATACGGCAACCTGGTCCTATTCGTTATAGGCTTCCTGATACTCAACGTCATGTTCCTGCTGCCATTTGTGGGCGGGCTGGTATCTTTGATATCCATGAGCTTGGGGTTTGCCGCAATTCTTTATGCAGCACGCCATCTATCAGAGGTAGGCGAGACGAAGCCCGCTTAAGGGAGGCAAGCTAGGGCATAAAAAAATGGCTCCTTCTGCGCCTCTGTGGTTGAGTTTGCGCATAAGCGTTTCAGCACAGAGTCACAGAAGAATACTATTTTAGCGGAACTCCAGTTTGGCATCGCTCGTGGCCTCGATCAAATAGGCCTTTCCGGGCTCAAGGGTCTCGTTCTCTCCCAGGTGCATCCAGCCCTCATCTTCATACTTCCAGATAAAAGCCGAAACCAAGCCCTTCTGTACTGCTTCAGGATAAGTGTATCTCTTATGCTCGGCATTTACTGTAATGTTATTCACATCCACTGTCCTGTTCACAGGCAGGCCGATCATATTCCATCCTGAACGCAGATCCAAGCGATAGGGCAGATCAACCGGCTTGCCAGAGATCGTCATGGTGAAGTTGCCTGCGCTGTCAATGAGGTAACCCTCGCCAGGCTTGAACTTCGTGACATTGACCATGCCAGCATCTTTTGTGCTGAAGGCCCATCCGCCCGCAGCACTGGAGAATATACCCCTGTAAGGCTTATTTTTCAGATACTTGCTTGCCGAGGAGTCCATTGGATTCAGGTAGACTGAGATGGCATTCCATCCTGCTGTCACATAAATCACCTGAACCTCGCCTGGGACGAGCACATATTCGATCTGGAAGCTCCTAGTCTCACCAAGCCGCGGCCGAACAATGGGCCACATCACCTTCTTTTGGTCGCCTGCGATCATCTCATCATGCCAAACCGCAAGGCCCATCTCTTTTACAACGACCTTGTCTGCGTCTTTAGGTAGCGACACCTCGCCAATGATCGCCGGTGGAGCATTGAGATTCAGCTCTCCGGAGGAGCTATCAGCCTCTATCCAGTAGATCCAGTCTGTTGCACTCTCATTCTTTGGCGTCACAGATGCCATCACTGTGCTCTTATTCTTGGCTGTGCCATTGACCGCCTTAACCTCAGTGGTGTAAGGAAGAGCTGGAGATCTGGGAAGGCTGGGACGGAAGCTGGGGTCGCCGATGATCACGTTCATGTATGCCGTTTGGTTGAGCATCTGCTGCACAGTCTCTCCCCAGTCTGGAAGTTCTTCGTCATATTTGGATATGTCCTTTAGATTCTCTGCTCCCCTGAACTTAAGCTTGAAAAGGTTGTCTGCGTCAAGCTGGGCTTGACCCACGGTGGAGTTCTCGAAAACAAGAGACTGATAGAACTGCTTGAAGAAGTCATCCGACACGAAGATCCAGGATAATGCAGATTCTCCAATATAATTTACAGCGCCAGCCCGAACGAATGCAAGGGCTATGGAGTCCTCTATATTCCTGGGTATGTACATCCTTGTCCCGCTGACGTTGAGGTAATAGCCCTTGAGGTTCACCGTAACGCAGGCCGATGAAGTAGTGGTTTGTGGCGACAGGACAAGCTCCTTTACGTGCGCTCCTGTCAAAGTCGGGTCCATGCTCGACCACTCAGACAGCAACCATGATTCTTCATTGCCATGATGATCGAAATGCACTATATTTTGACCGTTGTTCATCTGCGAGACTGACTGCTGATATGTTGCCTCCTCGTAGCGCAGATCCTTTACATTGAGCCCTGCTTTTTGCAGGTAGTCTCTGATGCTTGCAGCCGTAGGAGCCTGGGGATAAGAAAGAGGCGGCGAAGATATGACAAGGCCGTTGTTCTTCCAGGAACCACCTAGACGGTCGTATGCCAAGGTACGGGCCAGTAGCTGAGATGCATCATAAACTGATAGTCCCATGATTCGACCTACAGCCACATTGCTGTAATTATCGTATTCCTCGGGCAGTTGATAGTCCCTGTAGATCTCATACTCCATGACGCTTGTCAATTTCTGAACAAGGCCTGTGGAGATGAATGGCATTGACCCGGGATCGCCCACCACCATCAGGTATTTGGGCGAGAGCTCTAGGTCATCGACCTTTTGGTTTATTGATGCTTCCTCGTTTAAGGGATCTATCTGCTGCGGGTCCTTTGCCACATCCAGCAGCAGGGCCTTATGAGCCGAAGCAGCTTGAGCTGCGACCATCGATAATCTTGGCACTTTGGTATGGCTGAAGGCTGTTATGTTCACAGGATCGGTGTTTGACCGCACATCGATGCTATAATTCCCAGTTCTGTGAGTATATCCATCTCCTGCCTCAATATTGAACTTCCAGACCCCCGGTGTCAGGAGCTGCACTCTGAGATTGTAAAGCTTGTCGGGCATCGTATCCGTGATCCTAACACTGCCTTCCCTCCCATCGGGGCTGTAAAGGTTGAGTGCTGTGTAACTGGCATCTTTGTCAAGGTTCCAAGATATGTTTGCTCTGCCCGAGTAGATCCATGTGGGATAGGTAAGATTGACGACTGGCCAGTCATCAGTATTCTCAAGTGTGTGGTTATAGGAAAATCCCTCATATGCGGCAGTAGCGCCGCTGTCCAGGCGCTGCTTCCAGCCAGAGTCCATAGGATACAAGAACTCGACCTCAAGGTTCAAAGTGGCAGACTCTTCCGGCTTGAGCCTGACCAGATTCCAGCGCAGCAATGATCCATTGAGGAATGCGCTGTTGGCGTCCGTCGGCAATCCCGTATACGGATCAGTCACATTCACTTCACCCTTACTTGCTCTGGGCCATTTGATGAGCCTTCCCATTGGGAATATGTCCATCAAGCGTACGCTTGTCAGGTCCTTTGAGCCTGTGTTTGTAAGAGTTACATTGAGCCTGACTATCTCACCAAGCTCCTCTGCCGGAATTTGGCCAGGGCTAGCCTCAGTTCTAACTTGAAGATCCTCAACATAAGCACGTTCAACCACGGGATCTGGCGAGGGAGGCAGCAGTGACAGGTCGTGCGAGTTGGTAATGACCACCATATCAGGGCTCTCGCCCTTATCCTTCATTTCTTTGATCAGGAACTCGCTGTTACCATTCAGAATGGTGATATTCATCTCTGTCAGGTTCTGTCTCACCTTCTGCGAGACTGGACCTACTATCACAACCTCCTTCGCACTGAGACGACGTAGCGCCGTCAATGTCTCCTCGGGGAGCTCGTCATTCACAAAAAGCAATGGCCAGTTGAGATAGGACGCAATTGGGGCTGCCTGCAAAGCAGCGCTGTAGTTCTCGCCCACTATGACGGTTCCAGGCGAGCTCTTCCAGTAACGGCTGAGCTTCTCTGCCATATCATAACTGTTGTTGGCTTCCAGCTTTGTGTCGCTCTTCCAGGACACATTGCCAATTGCAAGCGACCTCCCACCAAGTTGCTGGATCAGCCAGCTGGCCGCTGATGATGGCGGCTCCAGCTCCGACCACAGGGGTGTATAAACTACATCATATTCAAAGGCCACTCCTTTAATTTTAGCCTTGGTGAGGTCTTCGATATACCTTACGGCACCATCTACATTTTGAGTTGATAGGACGTAGCCCACGTAGTCATCGCTCAGCCTGACATAGGTCGGCTTTCCGCTCATGCCTGCTGCAAGTTGTGCATCCTGGGCCGAAAGAGGTGCGATAATGGCGAAGTCGACCTTCTTGGCCATTTCTGCGTAATTGTATCCCTGATTGCGATCAAAGGGATTGTCTACAGCAACGCCCAGCTTCACAGGACCCAAATCGGATGTTATGTTTTTGGATTCGTCCACGATCTGCAAGATCTGTTCCTGCTTCCACCTGTTCCACCTGTCAAGGTTGTAGCTGTTGGCTTTGACCTTGGTGATGTCAATGCCTGTGTCCTTGTAGAACTTCTCTTTGCAGACGTCGCAAAAGCAGTAATTCTCATCCTGGAATCCGAATTTGTAAAGCACCACTCCATCGGCTTTATAGTCGTCAATCAAAGCCTCGATCTTGTTGTAAAGATAATCCCGCACCTCGGGATTGGCAGGACAAAAATAACTTGCATTGCCCCCAATTTCGGGATTGTTAACCTGCAACCAGCTCGGATCTATTCGTGATTTATCTGGAATTGAGCCTCTCAGGCCAGCCTCTGCAAGGAGCGCAGCCTTTGCCTCTGGCACAGCCTCAATTTCATTTGTCGAGGGCTCAGAAATCAAAGGAAGCTCCAGGGATGCCGTAACATACGCAATCATCCCGTTCTTATGAGCTGCCTCCACCAGTGCCTTGACCTGATCTCCTTCGCCGTGAATCGTGATGGCTGTGACATTGGCTGCTTTGAATGTATCCAATATGGCAGATGCTCCATATTTATCCAGGTCGCTCTCCTCGACCCAGCCATTTCTATCACCGGCGTTCACGTCTTTTGGCAGGATCAAAAGTGTTTTCGTGATGGTCTTGTTGGCATCAGACCAAATGGCTAGCGGCGTGGCGGCAGCGGACGCATGCCAGTCGTATGCACCTACCAGGATCAGATCATCTACATCACCTTTCACACCACGTTCCAGATCAGCGGCTGCAAGAAGCATTGCACTGGACAAAACCGCCATGATTAATACTACTCTATGCAGCTTCAAGCCTTCACCTCCTCCATCAAGACGCCAGCATCTTGCAGCGCTCTAGCATTCTCCTCTGAAATATCGCCCACTATCAAAGCCTTGGAAAGCGTAACATTGCGTTTGGTCATGTCTTTGATTGTGGATCTAGCAACATCGGTCACATTACCCTCACATATTATCAAAGGCAGGCTACCGTTCTTGGCCACCTGGTAAGCCCTGAAGATGTCCACTGGTTTGGGACTTGATAAGACAACCTCAGAGATCCCATCCTGCCACATCTCAGCTATGAATTGCCAGCATTCTTCAAACAAGCTATCTCCCTGAATGCGCTTGATCTGGACGCCATCAAGGACTTTTTCTGCATCGCCAGAAACTATGGTTTGGTTGCCTAAGATCACAACCCTGGCAAAGTCCTGCAGCCATTCACGATCCTTATTGCTGAGCTTGCCTGGTGGGACTGTGATGATAGCCACAGATCTATTACCTGGCGCGCATAAGGATGCCACTGTGCTGTACTTGAAATCTTCTCCGGTCAGGACCGCCACACCCTCAGGCCGCACCACTTTGACGGAGGTCATTTCCTGAGGCATCGGGATGCCATTGGAATCTATGAGCCTGAAAATAATCGGATAATCCCCAGTTTGAGATGCCAGCATAGTGAAGTTGGCAACGCCAGGCTTTTCCGGATTGACCTCCACTACCTGGGCCTGAGGAATGACCATTAGCTCCGACGGCGTTGCAATTCCGACCAGCACCTTCTCCTTGACATCGAGTATGACGCTAAATGAGCCTTTGTAGGTCTTATTGGCTACGATCCGATCTGGAACCTCGATATCGACGCGGTAGCCCCTGACCGCCATGCCAAACTCTACGCTGGCATTGACTGTGTCGTTTAGGGAGCGGTTACCTAAAGAGGTCGCAGTTATCTGCAGCTCGCCCCTCTTTCCCGGCTCAGTTGTTTGTATCTGCAACTTCATGAAATGGGTTGTTCCAGAGTCCAAAGATACATCGTATGGTAAGGAGACCTCTTTATCTCCATCGAGCAGTGTCACTGTCCAGCCTTCTGGCAACGGGGAGGAGTCAATGAAAGCCACATCTCTGAACAATCCTAGGTTTTTTACAGCAAGCTCGAACTGTGCGATGTCTTCAGCTTTGGCGGCGAGCGACGCGGACTTGGCATCGTCTATAGTCATGCTGAGACCGTAGCTCTCCTGACCTATGATTTTCACATTGAACTCAATTCTCACGGGCATTGTAGGTGGCGTGTTGTCCAGTAGATACATGAATCCAGTATAAGACCCGGGTTTGGTCTCCTGTGGGACTGCGAAGTAGACCTTGATCTCCGCCTCATCCTGAGGCTTTAGCGGTTTTTGTTCAGGCATGCTCAAGATTATAAAGTCCTTAGCACTTCCACTCACTTGAGTGCCTGTGATTTTGAAAATGGGCGCATCGCCCACATTGGTCAACTTTAAAGTTCTCTCCTCCACCTCCCCTGGGTGGAGCACGACATCGAACTTTTCCTTATCTGGCGCCAGCTGGGCAGCGCCCAAGCTGATCAGCAGAATTAGAATAACTATCGGGTATATTTGCCTCATCTAACACCACACGATGGCATGTGCCGGATTTTTTCACAGTTATTATAAACCACGTCCCCAAGTGATAAATAAATTTGGTTGCTTTTTTTGTGACAGGCTAGTTTATATCTGTTATGTCTCAAATCAGTTTAGTGGGTGTATCCTTGGATCGAGAAAAAGCCTTTCTAGTGGCCACGCCTTTCAAGAAGCGCGGCAAGAAGAGCCTTAAGATCAGTGACTTCATCTTTGCACTGTACCTGGACATGAAATGGGGCCCGCCCGAGAAAGTGCGCGCTTTGCTAAGAGAGGCGGAATCAGAAGGCCTGGTGAGGATCGACGGCGATATGGTTTTTGCAGCATTCGATGCAGAGGCTGTGGATGTGCCAGTGGGATTCAAACCAACCACAGAGGAGGGCATTTTGGATCGCGGAATCAGGCTCATCACCTCCCAGACGGGTATGAGCAGAAAGGAGGTGATCGCCCTGGCCAACGAGAGACAGGATTCTTTACAGAAACTGGTGGAGCTGGATGCGGTAGTCCTTCTTGTGGCAAGGGAGCTCGGGCTGGATGTGAGCAGCCTGGCAGAAGAGGCCTATCGAAACCTTCTGGCAAGAGCCCAAGCAGGATCAGAAAGCACCATAAGCCCGATCTCCCATGTCTGACGTCACCCTTTATGATCTGCTGGGCATGCCCAAGGAACGCGCAGAAGAGATTGCCAGGAAGGTAAGAGCTGCATACTCTGAGTCAGAGAGCCCCGTTGAGTGGATAAAAAAGCTTATAGAAGAGTCAGAGGTCACGCCAGAAAAGGCTGAAGTCTTTGCATGCGGCTGGTTCGCTGGGCGATATGCAGGCGTCTCCGAGGTCTTTAGTATAGTTCAAAAAGAGATGGACAGGATGGAGAAGGATAGAAGAGAGGGGGATAGATCTGAGAAATATAACCCTTTCAGCATAGATGGCTATGCATGAATTTGATGCGCGATTCTAAATGAACTGGAGATGGATGCTATGGGGGTCGGCTGCAGTTAATCGTAAGCTTAATCTTCATGTGGCGAAACAGAGCCACTAATGGCCCCCAGAGTCCTGTTCGCTACCATTTACAAAAATGCCTCCGAGCCTTATGACTATATCGGAGCCAATACCAGATCGTGGTTCAGATTCTACTGGCCACGTATTCAGTCCTTTGGCCTGCGCTTTCTCAAGCAGAATATCCCCGAGCTGGAGATTTTAGAGTTTCCTACCTGGGAAGAATACTGCAAGAAGCTAGAAGAGGGCTGGGATGTGGTGGGTCTATCGTTCTATCTAAACGAGACCCATGAAGCCCTGGAGATGGTCAGGGCGGCACGCAAGGCACCCGTCGGTGAGATCTGGGCCGGAAACTATGGCGCTCTTACACCAGAAATCCAGGAAAAGTTCGACAAGGTCTTCGTGGGTTATGCTGAACAGCAGGTTGCTTCTTATTTTGGCAGGCAAGTCAAGGAGATCATTCATCCGCCTCTCATCGAGTATCTAAACTCGCCTTTTGGAATAAAGCTCAACGTTTATGGCATCATGTTCACCACGCGCGGCTGCCCAGTTGGTTGCAAATTTTGCCAGACTCCGGTGTTCTGCAATAAGCCAAACATAATTCCCCTAAAGAGCATCGAGCGACTGCTTGCCTACTACAAAGAGCACGGCATCAACGTTGTCTTGATCGAGGATGAGAACTTCGGTTGCAACCGGCGTCATGCAGATGCCGTTGTGGAGTTGCTGGACAAGTATGGCATGGTCTGGGGCTGCATGGCCAGAGCTGATTATTTGCGAAGAATGATCGACGAATGGGCGGAGAAGAGAAAGAGAAACGGAAAGCGCGTATCGGGCTTCGGTGGAGCCGCGATAGGCATTGAGAACCTGCACCAGGAACGCCTGGACGACATAAAGAAGAAAGAAGGCACGGAGGACATCCTTGAGACAGTGCACCTGCTGCAAAAGCACGGCCTTGGCACAGTAGGCTATTACATGATCGGGTTTGAAGACGATACCAGGGAATCGCTTAAAATCGATATACCAAAGCTGGCTGCATTGAAGCTTGACATCACCCAGATCTGCGTATTAACGCCGCTGCCCCAGACACCCCTCTGTAAAGAGATAGAAGAGAAATACGGCATCTGGGACAGGGACTGGCATCACTATGACGGCAAAAACCTTGTCTGGAACCATCCAAATATAAAACCAGAGGAGATTCCAGGCATTCTGGACTGGTCATTCAAGCAGGTTTATCCCTGGACAACGCCCCTGCGCACATCGGCACGGGTATGGAGGGGAGCCTTTCGCTATGCAGGCTGGGCCGGAGTGAAGGAAGTGGCATCCTACATGAGCAAGGCCAACAAGTTCGACTTCAGCCAGATAAGGCTGCTGGAAGCCTAAATGAAGATCCTTCTCCTCTCGTCTCCAGTGGTCCAACCGGACTTCGATCGCATAGCCCGTCTGCCTAACCTCGGGCTGGTATCATTAGCAGCGCATGTGAAAGACCTTTGCACAATTCACGTCGCCGACATTCACGGCATGAAGAACTACCAAGAATACGTGCGCAAGACCGTCAACAGCTATGACCTTGTGGGCTTCACAGCCATGAGCTTCCAGTATCAGGAAGCGCTGAGGCTGGCGCGGATCGCAAAGGAGGCCGGTGCAAAGACGGTCTTTGGTGGATACCATCCCACCCTCGCATGTGAGGAGATCGGCCAAAGCGAGGATGCAAGGCTCATCGACTACATTGTGCGAGGCGAGGGCGAGGCCTCCTTCAGGGAGCTTGTGGAGGCCCTGCTGGCTGGAGTAGAGCCAAAGGACGTCTTGGGCATCTCCTACCATGTGGGTGAGAAGATGGTGCACAACAGGCCGCGACCGCTTCTCCGGGTCGAGGAGATCGAGATGCCCTACCGGGACTCACGACTGATCACCAGGGGCTTTTACAGCTTTGACGTTCCCATCGACTCTGTTGAGACCAGCCGGGGTTGCACGCAAGGATGCAAGTTTTGCAGCATAAACCTGATGTACGGCCGCAACTTCCGCAAGTTTTCCATCCAGCGCGTCATTGCCGATATCCAGGACGCTGAGGCGCACGGCGCAGGCTCCATCTTCTTCCCGGACGACAACATCACCCTGGACGTGAGGCGGCTAGAGCAGCTCTGCCAGGCCATCATAGATGCTGGTCTGACGCATTTGCGCTACAAGACCCAGGCTTCGGCTTCTGGCATCGCATCCAGTAAGCGGCTGGTGGACAAGATGGGTGAGGCTGGATTTGATGGAGTCTTCCTGGGGGTCGAGAGCGTGAACAAGCGCAATCTCCAGTTCCTGGGCAAGGGTCGCATGTCCGACGATGCTGAGAGAGCTGTACAATATTTGCATGATAATGATATCATCGTCTCAACTGGTCTCATCGGTGGAAACCCGGATGATGACGAGGAAGATATATGGGAGAACTTCCATCTAGCGCGGCGGCTAAAAGTGGATTTTCCGATTTTTTATATCAACACACCATACCCCAAGACACGGATGCGCGCCGAGCTTGAGGAGATGGGGCTGATCACGGGGAACGATTTCACCAAGTATGATGGCCTGCATGCCAACGTGAGGACTAAACATCTCAGCGACGAGGAGGTGCAGTACATCACCTGGGAGATGAATGCAAGATACTACGATCTCAAGTGGCTGCGCTACAACAAAGTAAAGAGGATTTACCCTAAGTGGTTTGCCAATGAGCTGAAGCGTCTGGCGCCATTTTATGCAAAACGCAAGCTGGACCTGGCCCTGGGAAGGCGCAACCGGCAGGACTTCTTCTTGGAGGACATGAAAAGCGGCGAGCTGTGCAAGGGCGTAACGTAGGCGGACGTGCAATTTAAGAATGAAGAATCTCTCTTATCCTCCTCCTGCAGTCCTGGTCGTTGAAAATCTCCCTCAGTTCCTCCTTCACCATCTTCCTCAGACTGACCCTATCTGAAGCAGCCATCTGCTGCTCTTCCTGACAATTTCCAAGAGCATTCATTCCATTCCCAAAGATCCTAAGAGGCCTCTTGAACACTGGCGCCTCGCCCTTCCTGAGCCGCTCCAGGCAGTTGTGCAGCTCATCTTGCAGTCCATTTTTTCCATAGAAGTAGTTCCTGAGGTTCTCCTTCGTTATTTCCTTGTAGCTCTGGAAGCCCAAAATGTTCATCTCGTTATTCTCGATGTAATTTATCGACTCAGAGATGATATCGTGAAGCCTCCACTCCAAGGTGCCTGGACGCTTATGCTCCCCTATGGAGCCTCCATAGGGGTTGCGAAGCAGAATAAGCATATCCTCCGCCTTTCCGCCACCCAATTTGCGGTAGACCATTATATTATTCTCAGACAGGCCAGTTCTCTTCTTTACGGCTTCTTTTATATCCTTGGTGCGGAAAAAACCGCGGGTGAAAACCAGGGCTCTATCTGCCTTGGTTGGATCGCATGGGAACAATCTTCCGTCTTTGCCCGCAGACAAGAGGCTTCCTGTCTTGCCAAGGGCTCCCTCCACCAGCTCCAGCAAATTTCCCTTATGTGCTGGTTGAATGCCATAGCAGGGCACCAGAATTGGCGGAAGCAGACTTTTCATGCCAGCATCATCATCTCTCCTGAGAATGCCATTCGATTCATTGTTGCCCCCATTCACTTCCCAGATGACTCTCCTGATGCCTTGTGAGTCGTCCTGGGGCAGGTCCCCTGGATAATTCCTGAGATCTAGGAGCGGCTTGAGGGAATTGTAGATGCAAGCATCCATGCTGGTGTAATTGCCGTCAAACCTCTGCACCAGGGTCTGATTGTCTACGAGAATCAGAGCATCTATGCCTTCGCCTGACGCCTTTGTGAGCAGATCATACATTGCAATGACAGCGCCCAGATCCCTCTGCCCTTCAGTGGCCTTTCTCTTATCTGTCCCCTTCTCAGTCAAAATTCCCAGAGCGAAGATTGGGAATATGGGCTCCTCAGATCGGACGTAGCTCGTTATCGGGTTTATAAACCCAGTGCCGGTTCCACCACCTAAAGAAGCTATAAAGAGAATGCTATCGCACAGCTTGGATCTTGCTGTGCTTGTAGAAATAATCGTATACGGCCTTATGCCTGACTGCCACATATACCCTGAAAGGGGATTATCGTTGCTCTTGAACTCCTTCAGGCAGACCTCCTTGAGTTCAGGGTCGAATTCGAATACCTCAAAGATCCCTTTCAGATACTCTGCCCTGCGGTCGAAGCCAGGCGCTTTTAGGTCGAATCCGTAGGTATCACTCAAATACCTGCGGGTGTCAGATCCCTCGCTCACATTCCCATGACAGATCAAAAATGGAGGATATCGTCCATGTACCAGACTTCCGTAGTAATTCTGGTGTTGTGTGTCCTGGGTCGCAGATTCCAGCCACAGCCCTTTGACTCCTCCGTAGGCCAGATGCCTTCCAAACTGAAGGCCCATTAGATTGATGTCCTGGCTCTGTAGAAACTGCCTCAGTATATTTCCGCCTGCACCTCCAATGCCAACAATGCAAGGTCTCAATTCCGCCGCACCTCCAGAAAGCCAATTGATATTGGCATGATCATGAGGATCACTGCTGCCGCTAGCATCGAGTATCCCAGATTCCAGAAGAATGGATCTCTGGCCGGGTAGATGGTTCCGATATGGATGGAACAGATGATAGATCCGAGAAGTAGGGCTGGAATTGCAGCTGCAATTGCTTTGAGACGTTTGTGTATTTGATAATAACTGTAAACCCTTGGAACAAATATGGAGATGATGGCTCCTGGGATCAGTGCTGCTGCGCCAAAGAGGGCGAACCCCCAATCCCATGAGGCCACGCGAGGGATTTTGAAGTAGTTCCACTCCGGAAAGATACTGGGAGTAAGAAAATAAAGAGAAGCCAGCGCCACAACCAATAGGCTCCAGGAGAGGATCATCATGATGTTGAAATTCGACCCCTGAGAGATATGCATAGACCTCATAAGATCTTCGAAGTTGAAATCGCTGTCTTCAGTACGCCTGACCTTGGACTCGATAATTTTAAGATACATAAAGTGGAGAGTCCCGCCTAAAAGCAAAACAGCTACAAGCCATATGAGCATGTAAGCCTCAAATATATCATGCCCGAGCAGATTCATCGGTAAAACCTCCTTTCCAGGAGAAGGCCTAGCAAGAATGCCAGCAGCATTATAGCAGCCACATTGCCCAGGCCCAAAGCTGAGATCGTATCATATCTGACCAGTTTAGCACTAAGCGGGGCTTGTGCATCCTGCTCTATATGATCCTTCTGGTTCTGGTCATATTCCGAATACTCGAATTTATAGCGGAAGCTCTGGTTGGCGTCGAGAACATCAAAGGGCTTGACAAGGAAGAAAACTGTCCTTGGATTTTCCGATAACATCACATTCTGGCTCGCAATTGCTCTCCATGGGTGGGCCTTGGTGTCCAAATAAAGAGAAACTTGCACCTGTGCATCCTCAGGCTGCTGGTTCTTCATTTCCAGGCTGAAGTTGTATTCCTGCCACCAGTATTGGTTTTGATCTTCAGGTGTAACCTTTGGTCTCCCCACCCATATGGCTGTGTTCTTCTTTAACTGAGGGCCATTTTGAATATCGGTTACAGAGACGTTTATGCCGTCTCCAAAGGAGTAGTAATATGTGAAATTCTTGCCTGCATCATCTTTATTAAAAAAGCCATACTGGCTGGCTATGAAGTTTACTCTCTGGCCAGAGGCGACCATTTGAGTTGCATTCGTTCGCTCACTTCCCGTGTCATCCAGTATATGCAAAGTGACATTAACAGCATCACCGTTTTCATCGGTGACGTTGGCCACATATGTAATGGGATCATTGTACCTCGTGGGGTTCGGAGCCTCGATGGACTGATTAGATAGCACGGGAGGGCTATTTGTCACATTAAGGGTGAGGTTCTTCGAGGTCCAGGTGTATTGTCCATCGGTGGCCTTCAACCTAAGGACGACAGTGCCGACTTTTTTTAGATCCTTGAATGATGTCAGCTCAGGAAAAGCTCTAAATGTAAAGTTTGATCCGTCCTTTGATTCCTGGTATTCGTTTACCTGAATGATCTGTGGTATGGAGTTCACCTGCATGAAGGCATTCTCGCCTGGCAAAAGGGCCTCCAGGCGCAGGTAAATCGCTCTACGTATCTCTATTGGATTGGAATTTACAACATATGCCCGTATCACGAAACCTTGAGTTCTATTGAGCGTAGTATTGCCTTTGAAATCCAGGCCCAGGCCTAACTTATTGCTGTATTCTTTAGTGGTAAACGGCTCAATGTATAGTAGTTTTTTTAACTGCTCGAACTTCTGAGGCTTTTGCTCCTTTCCTTCCTGCAAAGCCTTTAAGATCCTGTCCAAATCGGTCTGCCTGCTCCCACCACCACCACCTCCTCCCTGCGATGGCGTTGGCGGGGGGATGTCCAGCGTCTGGCATGCGACAAGCTGATTCAATAACAACAGAAGCATCATGAGTATAGCAAACCGAAGTGCTTGGCCCATTTAATTACTCACCACATCGAATTTTACGGTCTTGTGCCAGGGTTGGTTCTTCCATGTTAGCTCTTGCCATTCTGAGGAATTAGATCCGTACAGTTGGATCTGACGAGATCGCGTCCAGACCAATCCATCATCCGTGTATATCAGCTCGATTTTTAGGCCTGGCCTTGATGATTTTACCTTCACCTTGTAATCAAAACGATCAGTATTGCCGATTCGGCTGTACAGCAGGTCCCGAAAAGCCACATCGATTTTTGGGCCAACATATCTTCCCAGAACTGTGTCTGCAAGCAAGAATCTATAGCTTGCATTGCCCAACTCATCGCTTGCAGGATCTAAGCTTACATTTTTCCAAACGAGTGTGTCATTGCCTTCACTGTATGTCGCCGTTCCCTGAGTTGTCCAGACCCAGTCGTCTGGCTGTGCGGTCTGCAGTTCGATATCGCAACTTGGCAGCCTTGTTTCTACCTGGACAGAATAGTTGTACAAAGTGAAGACTGAGCCATTGGCAGGGCTCACTGTCCAGTTCCTCAAATTCACCGCGACCATGGTGGGGCCCGAGAAATACTTACCGGTTTTTTCATAAGTAGTGGAAAAAGGATTATCAGAGCCCTGGTAGTAAAAGCTGAAATAATAGTTGGACATGCCGCTTGATTCTCCAGACGATGAGGGATTGATCTCTTTCCAGACCAAAGTCTCCCACTCACAGACGTTAGCGTAGCTTTGCCTTCCTGCAGAGTTATATCTCTTGTTGCTCACATCCCAGACATTCAGCCCCACATCGATGGCCTTCGCTGCTTTAACATCTATGCTGTAGTTGAAGGGCGTATCTGACAAGCCCCTATCCGGAGATACACTGCTATTTTTATACTCGACATCCACAGGCCATGAGGGCCCATCGAATATCATCTGTTTTCTGCCACAAATCCTGTAAGCAGCAGAGTCAAAATCGAAGCCCAGGCTTACGTTGGACCACTTGAGGACCTGCCGGATTCCCGGTGTGGTATATGCTCGTGTGCCCACCAAGGTCCACGGGCCACTGCGTGACGGACCAACCTCTAAAGTTATGTTATCCTGGACCGTGGATAGGACCGAAACCTCATACTGATATTTATCTTCATTTGATCCTTTTCTTGGAGTAACCTTCGGGTCCCAAAATTCCTCGAAGACTTTTACAAGAGATGGCTTGCCAGTATGATCCTCGACCTGTACAGGTTCCTCGAAGGGATTCAGAGAGCTGACCACAACCCTGTACCATGCACTATCCCATGTTTCTGTCCGGTTTTGGTCGCCCAGCCACCTTCCAAATTCACCGCTCAAGAATTCAGAGCTATGAAAATTCACAGGAAATTGAACAGTGATTGAGTTGCCGTTTGCGTTTATATCCTTTTTGATGGTTTTTGAAACGGATTGATCAGGTTCCGGCCCCACAGTAATCTCAACGGTGTAGAGCATCGATTTACTTGCACCAGAGATCTGAACATCGTACACTATGGTCTTGCCTGCATCGAAAGGCTCAAGCAAAGTGCCTGCTTGATTCATGAATACAGATACATCATAAGAATAACCTGGATTAGTAAACCACAGGAGTAAAATAGAAAAAATGATCAAAGATCTTAGGCAGTCCATTTCAACTCACTCAAACCTTTTGCATTCCTTTTCCTATTTTGCATTCCTTTTCCAAGTTACTCAAAAGAAAAATCATGCTTATAAAATTTTTGGAGGGCGATATAGAATTGAATAACTTGGAAAAAATTTTATAAATAAACGATGAGTGGGGGATCAAACTCCCAGCACCTTGCTTGCGGCCTCAACGCCCGCGCCACGTGATCGCAATTTTCCTTCCTTGGCCAACACCAACTCAAGAGTCTGGATCGTCCTCAAAATGTCGCCTGATGAGCAGGCTCCCATGGTGCTGATGCGGAAGATCTTGCCTTTGAGCTGCTCCTGGCCGCCGGACACAACCACGCCCTGTTTTTTCATGCCACCACGCAGTTTGTCATCTGTGACCCCGGCAGGTATCTTCATGGCAGTGACGGTATTGGAATAATGAGAATGCTCGTTCACCCGCGAGAAGAGCTCGATGTCCAACGCTTTGGCTGCAGATCGAACTGCCTCAGCCTGCCGGGCAGTTCTGGCCCTGCGAGAGGCAAAGCCTTCCTCCAAGGCCATGTGCAGAGCTTCTTGTAGAGCGAAGAACAGAGGAACCGCTGGGGTGTAAGGCGTCTGTACGGGACTCTTCCTCGCACTCTTCAGATGAGCCTTCAAATCTGCGTAATAGCTGGCGCTCTTGGCCTCGAACCGCTCTTCTGCTCTTGGCGATACAGAGACTACGGCCAGGCCAGGAGGCACCGCCAGCGCCTTCTGAGAGGCGGTGATCGCGATGTCGATGTTCCAATCATCCGTCAGGAATTCATTCCCGCCTATTGAGGATATGCCGTCCACAATGAAGACAGCGTCATGCTTTTTGGCCAGCTTGCCAACCTCTTTTGCAGGGTTGGTGAGGCCGACGGAGGTCTCGTTATGGACCATGGCCACAGCTTTAGCCCCCTGTTCCAGTGCTGCTTCAACTTTTTCCAGATCGAAGGGGGTGCCCCACTCGAACTTTACTGGAAGGACCTTGCCATACCTCTCTCCTATCTCAGTGAACCTCTCGCCGAATTTTCCATTGGATATGGTTACGATGGTGTCCTGCCGACCGATGATGCTGCCCACTGCAGCGTCCATACCCACCGTGCCGCTGCCGGTCATTATAACTACATCGTTCTGGGTCTCGAAAAACTGCTTGAGAAGGCCTATGCAATCGCTGTAGATAGCTCCAAACTCGCCGCTTCTGTGGCTGATCATAGGCTTGGACATGGAACGCAAAACGCGCGGTGCGACCTTGACAGGCCCTGGAATCATGAGCAACGTATCCTCTATATCCATGAGTATCCCAACTCTAAAGAACTCCTAGTTTCAGGCGGTCTATATAAAACTAGCTTTTATACGCTGTGCTGTGGTCCAGCTATGCCTGGCACATGGTGGAAGCTCGCGATTTTCTCTAACCCAGGAGCTCAAAAAGTCGATTGTATCCTTATCAGTGGGGTAGCCGCTTCCAATCTTGCATCCCAGCTCCTCTTCCAGTTGCCGCACAGATGCATCTCGCCTCACCTTGGCAAGGATGGAAGCGGCTGAGACGACCAGGTGGCGTTCGTCAGCCTTATGCTCGGCGATCAGCTCCATGCCGGTTTTGCTGGCGTCTTTCACCCGCACTGCGAACCTTGAGGCATCCACATCTGCGGCGTCGAGAACTGCCCTGTCTGCGTGCAGCTTCTCGACCACCTGGGAGAAGCTCCTCACCATGATCTCGTTCATGGTCATCGCCAACCTAAGCTCATCGATGACTCGTGGTGGAACCTCCAGGATGTACTGGTCGACAGAGATGCTCGAGATCTTTTTGGCCAGCATCTCTCGGACCTTTGGGCGAAGATGCTTGGAGTCTTTTACGCCCATAGCCGCGAGGTCGAAGAGCCTGTCCTCCTCGATCACAATGCCCGCGATGAACATCGACCCCACAACCGGACCTTTTCCTGCCTCATCCACGCCAAGCAGAAGCATACGATGGTGAATTGAATGCCAAGATATTTTAAGTGATCGAAAAAAAGAAGAAGGGCAGCATCACGGTGTTGGTGTCAGGCGAATGTCGCCTGTCGAAACAGTGTGGCTGCCGCCTATGTGAAGGTATAGGAAATCACTGCAGACGTTGTACCCTGCATTTCCATCAATTTCGACATACTGTATTGAGACAACTGGGAAGGCGGTCCATGGTCTTCCATTTTCTGGATTGAAGTTTCTAATTTTTGTTCCTGCAGATGGGACACTTAGTCGATCATCGCCTGTTAATAGTAATCCAGAACCAATGTCAGTCGTAAAGTACACTCTGTCGAAACGGTCGTAGGTGCCTATCACACCGGAAATATCATTGAATACAAATTCCGGAGCATTAAAGGCATTCAGGGGCTGATTGTAGTCTTGATCTCCCATTTCCACTTTTGTGCCCGGTGCCGCACCGGGATTGCCATTGCCCCATGACAGCCGGACTCTTGCGTCGCTATTGGCAAATTTTCGCAGATAGATGGTGTCTCCCACATCATAACCATTTGCACCTGAGTCAACGTATCCAATATCATTAGGGTTAGCTGTTAGAAATACTAGCGGATAGCCCCAATCGCAGTTATTATGTGCAACTTTGCTTCCAAATGCATAACCCATCGCCGAAGTGCTCAACATAAAAATCAAACAGAACACTAACGATGCCTTTAATATTGTTCGCATACAAACCGTACCTCCTCTTTTGTATTTAGCTAAGATCTTTTAAAAAAATCTTTTGCTAACTACCTAAATTTTTGCTAACTACCTAAATTATTAATGTTAGTATTGGTTTAAATTGATTGTTGGACCATTTTACCTCATCATTTAGACGTACCAATTAAAAGATCGACACAATCGTAATAAACGTATTAAAAAAATGGGCTCTTCGCTGAATTGGGGAGTGAGGTCTGGCAAGATCCACTTAAAAGCTCGACATATGCTGCTGCATCACAAGGCTCTTCCTTTATCCGTAGCAATTGGTTGTACTTTGCCGCTCTCTCGCGGCAGGCTGGGGCTCCTGTGTTCAGAGGTTTCACGCCAAGGGCAACAGCCACATCGGCCAGAGAATTATCCTTCAGTCTCTGCAGACCTATGGCTGGCCATAATCTTAATCTAAAATAGCAACTTAATAAAAGCTGGTGGTGATGGAGTCCACCCTAAACTGCCTTGTGGCTGATGACTCCTATTTAGGGAGGTACATCATGCCTGACATTGAGGCCCTTATTCGGTATATCGAAGAGCGGGAGATTAAAGATGGTTGCTGTAGCGGCTACTCATTCGTAAGAGAACTTCCGCCAACTATCCGGGACACCTTCTTTGCCCAATCTTGCCTCAAAATGCTGAAGGCAGACTCACCCGATGACGAGATCATTAGTTTTCTTGCCGGGTACAGTAGCTTCGATTTTAATGGCACATACTACGCAATGAAGTGCTTGAAACTGGCTGGGGCCAAGGTTAACTATCAAGATGGGAAGCTATGGTGGTGCTACAGTGGAAACGAGCAGGAAAGGCCTTGTTCTATTCCCAGTACACCCCTCATTCGCTATTTCAAATATGATCTATACGGTATGTATGGTTCAAGCATATTTTCTTCACCCCTCAGCGCAGTTCTTAAGCGTATAGAGCTGGACGCCAATAGTATAGTTAACGGGCTGGTCAACTCCACAGTTGCTCTTCTCCATATGGGCAGTCGCCAGGATATCATGAGCACTTATATGGCTCTTGAGATCCTGAAAGCCATGGAGAAGAGAGGATATTCAGTCAAGCTGTCGTCTTCTCACATTGAGCTCGTCTCAGGCTTCTTGAAACTTTGCACAACAAGAAAGGGATATGTGGGAAATCCAACTGCTACCTCAGTAACCCTTGAGAGCACATATGCAGGCCACAAGATCGCACGATATTTTAAAATTCCAGATCCTGCTGGCATTAAATCATTTGTAGACTCTCTTCAGAATGCGAATGGCGGTTTTAGAGGGTCACAGTTCGGTGGCATATCTACCCTGGAATCATGTTACCTGGCAATGAGCATCATCTCTGACACATCCTGTGAGGAACATGACTACCTGCAATGCAGATAAAGATACTTATTTTGACAAGGTCCTGCAATCAGCTCTAAGCCATGACAGACGAGAGAAGAGAAGGGAAATGGTCTATATTTTGGGAGAACTTCGTGACCCTCGTGCCCTAGATGCTCTTGTGACAATCATGGCCGAGGACGATCCATTCCTGGTCTTTGAAGCCGTAAGGGCAATGGGAAAGATAGGTGGACATGCGGCCTTGGAGCAGCTTCAGATCATGATGCATCACCCGTCTTTTATCGTTAGGGGCGAGGTCGCCCTGGCCTTAGACGAGATGGATCATCCGAAGAGAGACGAAATACTAAATCAATTGCTAAATGATATCAGTCCATATGTGGCGAACTGCGCCTACGTTATTTTATACAACAAGCGATGCAATAAAGGTATGCGGTGAGGGCCCTCCTCACCGAACCCCAAACTACGGAAATTGCGAGATTTCCGGGATGTGTTTAGTTCATGCTAATCGTTATCTAAAAGCCTATTTCATGATGACTTTAGGACGAAAACAGGGCTAATCCCCGCCAATTCATTGGCGGGATACAGCCCGTGCCTATCGATAGG
>CAZRYL010000030.1:0-27092 GCA_964604285.1 uncultured Methanotrichaceae archaeon | reverse complement strand
TCTCTTTAAAGCTTCTTGCCCTGACACTTGAAAAATAAACGGCACTCTGCAATCTGCCTTCCTCCGACTTAAAATCTGATATCTGGATCTTCAGTGAATGGACTTGGATCGTCTGCCGCGGTAAATCATACAGTGATGCTCATCGGCTGTATGGCGACGAGGCCACCATCCGTTGCCGGATCTGCAACCAGCTTTCCGGATGCGTTAATCGAATGGCCAACCGGCAGATTTCCCCAATTCCAAAGGCCGTTTTTGGTATCATTCGTGGAGTTGGTCAGGTTGGAGGTGTTGTTGATCGCATCGAGGATGGCTCTGCCGGCATCTCCGCTGAGCTGTAGTGGTGCAGCAAAGCATTCCAGAGCCAGCAATGAGAAGATCAGGCCGAATATCATCGCGTTCTTCATACCACAACCCAAGTGATCGCTTAGCCAATAAATAGTCTGTGCTAGAAATGAGTCATAGCTGGTGAGCCACTTTTGTCGATCTTCTTGAGGATTATCGTTCCATCTCCCAGATGGTCCACAGCGATCTTGTCTCCTGGACACAGGTCCAGCCAGTATCGGATAGTAAGAGGAAGCTGGACCCTTCCATTTGCATCTATATTGGTAATCAAACCACTCACCAAATTGCACCTAGACTCAGCTTTATAAAAGGATTATTTTGAGATGAGGTTCACATGAAACCTAGAAATGCCTTCAACAATCCAGGTCATCGCATCCAAGCTGTCTTTTCTCTTTCACGGGGTTCTCGTGGAACTTTAGCGTCTTTTCCACCTCGAACTTGCCGGTGAAGGCCTCGTGGACCTTTACATCCTTGCTGAGCAGCTTATGCATCCTCGCGTCCGTTTGCCAGGTTCCATTGAAGGAATTCTTGGTCTTGATGCCAACAGTGTGGACAGGACTTTGAGCAAGTATCTGAGCTATTTTATTAACATCAGTCATATACGATGCCGGGTCGGTGGATGCGAAGTAGGTGCTGCCTTCTCGCTCCATCTCTGTGACTGAGAAGGATTCTGTGACCTCAGCGCCGATTCCGCCCCAGAAGGACTTGGAGTTGATGTGCTTCACTCCGACCATGGGGGTCTTGCCGGAGTATATGATCTTGGCATTCTCGTAGAGGTTTAGCGGCACAGCTGAACCATTGCCCATTCCAGGAAGCTTTGCTGCCCTTTGTGCCTCCACTGTGCTTGTGTCCATCTCCAGGTCGCCGTCTCCGGACATGAAGTTGGAATATTCCAGGGCAATCTGTCTATCCTTCACGGATACGCCCACCTCGAAGGCGCCCGTCCCCGCCACCTTTAGCCTGTTGCAGAAATCTCCATCCTGGATCGGCTCTGATATAGCAGGTGTTCCTGTCGCCAGGTCCAGGCTTAAGAGGGATAATAACAACAAGGCTACTGCCGCTCCCTTCGTCCTTAAACCCCTTTATAGATCTATAGACTAACTGTACTCTTCTAGCTAAAAAAGTTATTGTAGCAATGCGCCATCTGATTGAAAATCCAATGTAAATACCTATCACAGGAGATCCATCACCGACAGTTTGATCTCTTCTATTGGTCAATTGACAGGATTGATGTCCGAAGATCTTGCAGTGGTCATGGACGCAGCAGGGACTATCTTGAGGATGTATCGTGTGGCCAAGGATATAACACGTGGCATCATGCTGGAGAAGGTCATCACCTGGGAGCTGATCATGGAGAAGGAAGGCAGAGCTCTGGTGGTACCTCAGATAGATCCTGCGACTGTCATCTTCCTTCCACCAGACGACCACATGGCGTCTATCATCAAAGGTCGCGAGAGATTAGTGGAGATAAGCTGCGCCAGCAGCCCGATGTCAAAAGAAGAAGCATTGAACATTCTTCATGGCTCTAAAGTCAAAGTTCGCGAGCTGCATGAGGTTTATCAAGCAGTAAAAGCCAGGTGCCCGGACAAGTACCTGACCACAGGTATGATAGTGGATGGAGATTTGCAAGAGATTACTCATGTCTTGAGCACTGGTGGGGTGCCTTTTCCTGGGCTGAGGGATGTCCTGCACAGCCTTGAACGTCAGGGGGCAGATGTTTATGTGGCCTCAGGAGATAGTATGCGCAGCCTCCAGAACCTCAAAGATTACGGCTTCGACCTGAGCCGGGTATATCCCGTCTCCACGCCTAGACGCAAGCAGGAGATTGTAATGGCTCTGAAGAGAAAATACCGTCGCGTGGTAATGGTTGGCGACGGCTTGAATGACCTGTATGCTCTGTTGGCCGCAGATCTTGGCGTATTAACTGTTCAACAGGATACCCGGCCTGCATTGAAATTACTTGAGGCTGCAGATGAGATCATAATGGATATTCAGCAATTGCCAGAGATCATCAGGTCATACAACTAAAGCCAAGATGATCGAATTGAAAAAGAGACTTGCAATGACATATCCTCGAAATTTATTATTTTGGCCGGGCACGATGATGGTTTGGCTGAACCACTCGCCATACGGCGCATAATCTGATAATTCTAAGAAAAGTATTTATACTAAGATAGTTTATGTGAGTCCGGCAGTCTTTTGAATCGCTTCATGACGAGAAGAAGCTAGAAGATACTAGGAGCAGCCAATAGATGTTCGAAGAGCTTTTAGAGCTATACAAAACAAAAGCTGAAGAGATTGAAAGTAAAAGAAAAGAAGCGCAGGCCATGATCACGCTCGTTTCTGCCATTGAAAAGATTTACACGGAACTTGGCTCCAAGCAAAATGACGTTGAGCTTTTAGGGAGGCTGATAGATCAGGTCGACCGTTTGTCCAAAGAGGTAGCGGATTTAAAGAGTCAGATTCGTGCCAGACAAGGACGAACAGCTCCCGTCCAGGAAGCGAGCGGAAGCGATGGCAAGGCCCTGGACAACCACGCCCGCACCCTCATCGACATAATCGCCGAGAGACCTGGGCGGTACACTACCAGCGAGCTTGTGGACATGCTAGGCTTGAACAAGACCACTGTCATTAGCGTGATGAAGCGCGCACTTGAGCTAGATCCCAAGCACATTAAAATGACCCAGGGAAAACGACGCAAGCTATATCTTTCGTATGTAATGGATGAAGGGGCGGAAAACGCAGAAGCCAGTGCAGGCGCAGGTGAATCCGACAAGATGAAGCTTGAGCTTATGGCAATGACCTGACGATAGCTGCAACATTACAAAGTAAAAAGACGAAGAAGAGGAGGGCCTATTGTTCAGGTCTTCTTCTGTTTTCTGCGATACATATAACCGCCTGCCGCAATTAATATGATCAGAGCCACGAGTGCAGGCAGAAGCAGAGATGCCGATGCTGCCTTTACCACCACAGGTATCTTCATGCTCTCAGAGATGACTGTGTCGCCGTTGACGTCTGTGTATTTGATCTCGCTGTTTATGCCATAGTCCTTGGGGGTGGCATCGGAATCTACATCCAGCCTGAATACAACTGTCTTCTCTTCACCTGGCTGCAATGTTCCAATAAATGCCTGATCATCGGTTGATGAGAAGGGCTTGAAGATGGACAGTCTCGCTACTGCATCCTTGATGGGATCTTCTCCTATGTTCTTGTATGCAACCCAGATCGTTGACTTCTTGGCTCCAGCGAAAAGGACTCCTGAGGAGTTTGTGATCTCGAAGTCCGCCTGCTTCTTGACATTGATTATGATTGGCACAGTCTGGTTGGCCTTCTGGTAGACATATGAGACCCTGTAGTTTGCAAGCGCAGGCGAGCTCCCGCTGGTAACAAGCTCGGAAGCGTACACTCGAACGTTGTCCTGATAATCATATGATAGACTCAGGTTCAGGGGATACTTCCCAGCAGGCGCATGTTCTCCTACTTTTATTGTGAATTTCAAAGGTTGCTGGGTCTTGTCTCCTGACTTCAAGGATTGGACCACCTGATCGCCAGACTTCACATCTATCTGCGGGCTGTCGGACTGCAGGCTGGCAGTAATGCCCAGCGCAGTGGGCTTCTTGTACTCTTCTTGCAGCTCAGCATTTGCCAGAGCGAATTCTTTGGGGTTCTGGGGAGTCTGGTCCTCTTTGAAGCCAAGTATCCGTCCGTAGTTGGTCAAATCCACGTACAAGGTGACAGTGTCTCCGCGCTCAAACTCATCAGTTCCAGAGATGCTTGCAGAGATATCTGGGCTACCATACATCGTATAATAATTGTCTCCACCCAGCTCATAGGGTATGTAGGTGCTCTGAGCCTGAGCTGCTGCCATTATTGTGAAGCAAAGGCATAGCAATGCCAGTTTGATCCTCATCATCATCCTCTTCTTGCGTTTATTGATTTTATATATTTCAAAAGCTCTTGCTTTGCATTCTCTACAACCTCTCGCCGAATCTCCATACGATACATCAAAACAAGAAAGACAGTGAAGGTTGTTACCAAGGCAAAGACTATCGCTAGAACTGTCACCAGGCCAAAGTTGCTGGTGATGGTGAATGGCGAAGATATCAGGGCGCCAAAGCCAAATATCGTAGTCAGGCCTGATGCAATCAACGCCGAGCCTATTCTGCGGGCAGAAATGCTGAGAGCCTCCAGGGGATCTCCTGATTTGCCAAGTTCCTCGTAGAATCGCTCCATCATCAAGATAGCGTATTCAGAGCCTACCCCCAGGATCAGCGCTCCAAGGGTTGCTGTCAGGGGCGTGTATTTCAGGTTAGCAACGTACATCACTCCGCCCATCCATCCGATCACAACCAGCATGGGTAACACGGGCAGAAGCGCTTTGATCAGATCTCGGTAGATTGCCAGCAGCACTATGAAGATCAGGACCAGTCCCAGCAAGGTCATCTCCGTCCTTCCCGTTGTAAGGGCGCTGATGACTGTGGTCATAACCACTGGATCTCCGCTCTCCCGGACCAATACTCCTGGAGGCGGAGGAAGCCAGGAGATGTCCTTATCGATCTCTTTTATAAGGCGATCCGTACCCTCTGCGCCCAGGAGAGAGATCATACTACCTACGTTCAGATCGATGATGGCCGTGTCCTGGCCGTCCAAATATCTGCTCCTTATAGCATCAGGCAAAACAGCGATCAGGCTGCGGGCCAGGGTGTGATCATTTGGCATCTCGCCGCCATTTGCCTGCTTGACGTAGGTGGCGATGCTTGTAGCGCCATAAATCTGCTCTCTGGAGACCGTGAGGTAAGTGCTGAACTTGTCCATCCATTTGAGCGTATCCGGATCTGTGATATCATCTCCCTGCACGATGAGCTTGATGGCGTCTGTGCCACCGAAGATGATGCTCATATGTCTGAACTGCACCAGGGGCGGAAGATCCTGTGGTATGTAGTTCTTGAAGTCGGTATCCACCTGAACCTGCTTGTCCGCATAAATTCCGCCTAAAGACAACACTAACGCCATGATCAGCACAAGGTGCCATCTTCGTACTGATAGGTTGGCAATTCGTTCCAGAGCCAGGCCAATAGCTGTCTCCTTAGGTGTGTTGATGCAATTGTTTTCGTTCTTTGCGCTCTTCCTTTTAGATCCTCTCCGTCCCACGATATAGAGAAGTGTCACACCAACAAAGAGTGCTGAGAGATAACACAGGAAGAGCCCAACCAGGCATGTCAGGCCGAAATCCCTTGTCATGGGCACCGAGGATGTTAATAGCGAGACAAATCCTGTGGCTGTTATTATCAATGCTATCATGACTGGGACCGAAACATGGTTGATCGTCTCAACAACCGCCAATATCGGTGAGGTGCCTTTGGAGAACTCCTCGTCTATCCTGTTGTGGAACTGGATGGCATAATCTATTCCAATTCCCACCAGGACAGGAAAAGCGGACATGGATACCATTGTGAATGGTATATGCAAGTAACCCATGGCTCCAAAGGTCCAGGTAACGCCCAGAAAGACAACTGGAATTGGCAGAAGGCACCACTTCACATGTCTGAACGCGATCAGTAGCGCCACTATCATGAGAAGGCCCGCCAGGGCAAGGACTGGGCCATTGGACTTGGACATTTCTCCAGTTATCGATTTCATGAGAGCTGGCTTGCCCGTAATTGTCACGCCCACGTCGGCAGGAAAATTGGCCATCTTTACCTGCCCACCAGTTTCCGTGTACAGCTCTCCTAATTGTTTCTCTGTCAATGATACCGGCATTTCAATGGAGAGCATGGTGTGAGTCTTATCAGGCATCATGGCATTTACGGCCATCATATTCTCCGGAAGGGCAAGTATCTCTTCGATCATTTCCTGGGAAGGAATGTCTCGAATGCCAGTCTGAGTGGCCCAGGTGTCCGCAACAATGTCGGCGATGCTTTGCACGCCCACAACATCCGGCGCAGTCTTCATTCTGTCCGAGAGCGTTAGCATCGCTTTGAGAACTTCTGGTTTTGTGATACTATCTCCCTCGATCAGAACAGCGATGGACTCAGTTCCGAACTTTTCAACGTACAGGTGATCGTACAACTGATAAAGCGGGGAGTCCTTTCCTACCATGCTCTCGGTGGTCATTCCCTGCATCTCGATCGTCTGAGCATAATGGATTGATATGATCGTCAAGAGCACTGCTGCAGCCATAATAGCTATGGGATTGTCAGCAACCCAGTAGCCAATCTTCTCCATGAAGCTCAACGGTCACACCTATGTTCGGATTTTATCAAACGTCCGAAACATGCGAAAAGTACTTAAAATTTGCGGTCTTCTAAATATTGATGAACCAAAATGAGAGGAGGAGCCTGAGGAGGTATATTGTAGACGCCTGTGTAAAGTCTGCAAACAGCAAAGGATATGGAGATGCAGTAGGCATTTTGCGTGGAACGCTCTTCCTGGCCGACGAGCCCATGTCTCTGGATCAGTTGGTGGAGGAGACCGGATACAGCAAGTCCACAGTCAGCTCCAATATGAGCCTGCTGGAAAACCTTGGGCTTGCGAGAAGGCTGATTAAACCTGGCGATAAGAGATACCATTACATTCCTGTGACGGACCACGATTCGTTGAAGAAGGCCATGCTCACCAATGTGCGAAACGAGATCCAGTATATCATGACTGCTCTGGACATGACTGAGAAGGATATCAATGCAGAAGATCCCGATTCAGAAGCATTTTTAAAAAAGATCGAAAATATTAGGCGCTTTTATAAGCAGACAGACAGGCTGCTGGATCTGGTCGCCCGGTACACGACGGACGAGCTGATAAAACTACTGGAGAACGACTGCAAATAGTTGTTTTTTTGCTTTATCGGTGACTTACTCCTGCCCTTGAATGGCAGGGCATCATGCTTCATAGATTCGGTGCTCTGATACCTCCGTCCATCACAACCTTTTTAAATCCGGCTTTTGTAGGGGTACATCATGGGAAAGACAGGAAGCATAGAATGGGCTAAGATCAAGGGCAGAAAGGGTCAGGTAAGGCAGGTTGCCAAGGCAGAGACCATCTACAAGAAGCCCGGTCCGATGCAAAAGTATACGGCGTCAGGTTCGAGAATCAAGAAAATGAAGAGATCTGCTAAGGCCACTCAAGTCAGGACATGATCTCCGGAACAGAAGACCAGAACGCCATCCAGGATGTCGTTCTGGTACGTTACGGAGAGATCACCCTCAAAAATAGATGGACCAGGCGGAATTGGGAGCGCATTTTAGCTGGTAATATAGCTTTTAATTTGCAAAAATCCGGCATAAAGTTCAGGATTGTGAGAGACGAGGGCAGGATCTTCGTTCACACATCCGATCCCCGTGCGAGCGAGATCGCCTCGCAGACTTTTGGCGTTGTCTCAGCAAGTCCAGCCCAGGCGGTAATTCCCGATTTGAGCGCGATTGCCCAGGCGGCGGCACAGATCGCCCAGAAGGCCAGGCCACACTCTTTTGCCATCCGGCCCAGGCGTTCTGATGTTCCATTCAGCAGTGAGGAGATCGGCAGGGTAGTGGGAGATGCTGTGCGCCAGTGCAGTGGCAGCGTCGTTGATCTGGACAGGCCTGAGCTTGAGATATTCGTTGAGGCAAGGAAAGAGCGCGCCTACATCTTCACCAAGGTATTGAAGGGCTTGGGGGGCCTGCCCCTGGGCTCTCAGGGAAAGATGCTGGCGCTCATCTCTGGAGGAATAGACTCACCAGTGGCAGCCTGGATGATGATGAGGCGAGGCTGCCCAGTTTCCCTTTTGCATTTCGACTCCCGGCCGTATGCAAATGCAATAAATCAGTCAATTACTAGCGCCAGGGTCCTGGCGCGCTGGACCTCAGGGCGCAAGATAAATTTCATCCAGGTTCCCATCAGCCGAGGAATAGAGAAGATCGCAGCACACTGTCCAAGAGCCACATGCATTCTCTGCCGAAGGCTCATGTACAGGATAGCAGCGGAGGTCATGTTGGACCAGGGCGCTTTGGGGATCGTCACAGGATATTCCATGGGCCAGGTGGCATCACAGACGGCTGAAAACATTCTGGCAGAGCAGGCTGCCATTGAAATGCCGATCTTCCACCCCCTCATCGCAATGGATAAATCAAAGATCATGGACTTGGCCAGGAAGATAGGAACCCTGGAGGTGACGGAAACGACCAAGTCCTGCAGCGCAGTTCCCAAAAAACCCATGACAAAGGCCAGGGTAGATGAGATCTTGGCGTTTGAAGAAGACCTTGGGCTGAGAGACCTGGCAAAGGCTCTTGTCCAGGAGATGAATGTGACCAAGATTGGATGATGCCATAAAAACCGCATGAGTGGCTTTACCTGCTAACCCTGAAGTCTATTACCACATTAAACCTGCGTGGAGCATAGCTTCTCACCACGCCCTGATAGACGACCTCAAATCCAACTCCAATCTCTTCTGCAGCCGATGCTATCACAGTCAAGTCGCGAAAGAGATCCTCCTCTGGCGCAATCGCGTAGTAATGGACGACTCCATTGCACTTTGCAGCCTTGATGGCCGGGATGAGAAATTTAGATGCGCTATGGGGGAGGTTCATGATCACGTGATCTGCTACGCCGACATAGCGCAAAGCCAGCTCTTTTGAATCTCCCTCCAGTATCTCGATATCCTCGATCTTGTTTTTGCGCGCATTCTCACGCAGGTATTTTATGGCGACGGGGTTTTTGTCCATGGCAATTACCTTTGCTCTTCTCTTCGCTATCAATAATGCGAAGGGACCGACACCCGCAAACATGTCGAGCACCACATCGTTCGGGCGGATCTGGCTGGCGATCCTGAGCCTTTCAGTGCCCAGGCGGGGCGTGAAGTAGACGCCCTCCAGATCCATCCGGTAGCACAGGCCATGCTCCTTATGAGTGGTAATGCTGCGAACTTCTCCAGCAACATGTCTGAACCGGCGCGTCCGAAACTCCCCTTCAACGTCGGAGATGGGAGCAATTACTGTTCGAATGCTCTTGTTGCAGGACATCAGGGCACTTGCTACTCGTTCTGCGTCAATGTCCTCAACGATGGCAATGTCGCCCACCACATCGAAGCTGGGCCGAAAGCCCAGCAGTTCTTCGGGGGATGGATTGTGCGTCTCCTGCTGAAAGCATCTATCTTCCCATTCGAAATTTGCAATCCGACGAAGTTTTGCTGCTGCTTGCTCATCCATTTCCAGGACCGGAAGATAGACATTGGAATCGTCTGAGAGTATCTTGCGGCAGCGGTCAAAGATGCCCATCTCAATCAGAGCTTTGCGAAACTGCTCGCCATGACTTCGCTCTACCTTTAATCCTCGAGAAGCGCCACCCATCATCATCTCAGCTCTTTTGACTGCAGAATTTGGCTTGTAGTTATCCAGAAACGAAAACGTGCGGCTGCCGGGATTCGAACCCGGGTTACGGGCTTGGGAAGCCCATGTCATAACCGCTGGACCACAGCCGCTCTGTGGATGTCGGTCTTTCATCTTATTCCATATAGATGTGACGGTATTGATCTCTAAACAGAGGCGTGAAGTCTGCTTGATGCTGGGCGAGGCATGCACAGAGCATAGTCTAACATTTTCTTTTCTACAATAGACTTAAGTTGATTGAAGTGCAATGAATCATCAAATATATGAAAATCCTTCAGGTATCTCCTTACTTCCCACCGCACCTGGGCGGAGTTGAGTATCATGTGAAAGAGCTGGCCGACGGCCTGGTCAATAGAGGCCATCAGGTGAGCGTGGCATCTTCTTGCGGAAACTGGAAGAAGGATTTCATCCGCATCCCCAGTGTAGATCTCCTCTACACACCCCTGCCTTTGGGCCGCCCAGTGCTTGAAGCCGACATCTTCCACAGCCACATCCCAAGTCCTCTCTTCGCCTTCATGCTTCGAAAGGCCTCCCCTCATGTGGTGACCTATCACAATGATGTTGTCATCCCGAGAAAGCTGAACGGATACAACCCGCCCAGATGGCTTGGCACCTCACTTGAATGGCTGAATAGAAAGCTCGTCCAGCCGGTTCTTGATAGGGCGGATATTGTGATAGCCACAACCAGGAGCTACGCTGAGACATCACCCGTCCTTAAAGACTACCTTGACAAGACCAGAATTGTACCCAATGCCGTGGACATGTCAATTTATCCGAGGAGCCGTCTGAAGGACAATTACGTTCTTTATGTTGGACGCATGTTGAACTACAAGGGCATAGAATCGTTGATAGAGTCAATGTGCGAGGTGCAGAAAAATGCTGACCTGGGGCTGGTACTCGCTGGAGACGGCTACGATCGCAGCCGCCTGGAAAAGAAAGCCATGCAACTGGGAGTTAACGCCAAATTCACAGGCAGAGTAAAACGCAAAGCCCTCATAGACTTGCTGTCACGAGCCGAGATGCTAGTTCTCCCGTCTGCAAGCCGCCTGGAGGCCTTCGGCATATCTCTCCTGGAAGCCATGGCCTGCGAGACACCTGTACTGGCCTTCGACTCTCCTGGAGTAAATGAGGTAGCCTCACAAGGCGGAAGGCTCTTCTCGAGTACTGCAGAGCTGACTGAGATGATTTTGGAGCTTCACGAGAACATGCCCTTGAGAATCGCCCTGGGCAGGCGGGGCAGGAGAGCTGTGGAAGAGAAGTACTCCTGGAGCAAGGTCCTGGACGCGGTAGAGTCCATTTACGAAGAGGTTGCGTAAAATCGTTTGATGTATTTTGGAGAGTAGTTATTTGATCAGGGAAGAGCGGTCAAGGTCTGTTATTTTAGCAACATTGATGAGCCTGTCAGCAGTTATCATCATATTAAAATTCACCGATGCAAATATTAGCTGGCAGATAATCTCTCAGATCGATGGGAGATTTTTGCTCCTTGGACTTGCCATCCATATGCTCTCCTGGGTCTTTTACGCTATCAGGCTCAAGTTCCTGACATCCCTGGCCGGCCACAAAATCAGCTTTCGCCTCTCCCTGAAATCTACCCTTGCATCGAACTTCCTTGGCGCACTTACGCCCTCCTCAGCAGGAGGAGAGCCACTGCGCATCAAGATCCTCGCAGACGACGGTATGAGCTACGGCAGCGCAACGGCCGTCGCCGTCGGCGAGCGGCTGTTGGATAGCGTTTTCCTGGTTGGCGCTCTGGCCTTTTTTCTAATGTTCACAAACTTTTTAACCGGCTTCGGTCTTAAAATCGGAGCCGTATTCCTCGTCCTTCTATTCCTAATTCTGGCCTTTTTATGGGAGCTGGTAGAGAGGCCAAATAAAATTGCTCAATTGATCGACTGGGCAAAAAAGAAGACCGGCAACAGACCTATTGTGATATGCATCGAAAAGGAGATCTGGCTATTCCGGGAAGCTGGAATGCAGCTTGCCAGAGAAACTCTGCGCCACAAGCCAATGATGCTGGCAATGACCGCCCTGATATGGATGAGCGAATTTCTTGTTCCCTCAGCGCTGCTGGTAGGCATGGGCGCAAAGCCAAGCTTCCTCTTATCAATTACCTCCCAGATCATACTGGCCATTATCGGTATTTTGCCTCTGACACCCGGCAGCAGCGGAGTGGCAGAGCTGAGCATGAGCTATCTTTACTCCATGTTCGTCTCATCATCTATGCTGGGTCCCCTGGTGGCTCTTTGGAGGATAATTACGTATTTTTCCAACATCGTTGTGGGAGCTGCGTTCGCAGGGGCATCAATAAATGGTGCTATGAAAAACAAAAATTAATTTGTCCTGCAGCCCCAAAAGGACTGCAGGCATTTTTTTAACTTGCGCCAAGGATGTGCCCAATAATCCTGCCGTAAGCAGGTCTGGCTATTGCCACGCCCAGAAACACACCCAAGATGATGATGAGCGCAAAGCCTGTGAGAGCCCCAAAGCCCATGTAAAGCAGTGGTAGCATGGCTACAGCAGTTGTCGCAGCGGCTCCTAGGATGATAGAGAATGCCCTGGACAGTCTGCCCAAATAGACCTTGCTGCTGGTGGGGGCAATTGCTGTGCCTGCCTTTGCAGCAGCCTCAGCGGCCCTTTCCTTGATGCTGCGCTCCAATGCAGAGGCTTCGCCGCCCTTTATCAGTTCATCGGTGATGATCACAAGCTGGTCAACGCCCGTGCCTATCACCATGATGATGCCTGCGAGGCTTGCCAGATCAAGCTGCCAGCCAGCCAGCGACCAGATTCCCAGCATCATGACGACCTCGCTCAATGATGTCGTGATCATGGGCAGCACAACCCTCTTTTCGCGATAGCGATAGAATATCATTCCAGCTACAGCCAGAAGTGCGATCAACCCGGCGATGACCATCTGAACCTTGAACTGCTTGCCCAAGGCTGCAGACACCTGGCCTGAGCCCACCACCTCGACGTTAACTGGAAGCGCTCCCTCTCTCAGGTGTATGTAAAGCTCCTTGGCCTTCTGAGAGCCAGCATCACCGGATCCGACCCGCGCCTCCAAATTGCGGACGGGAGACTTTGCCAGGCTGCCAGCCAGCTCCGCTGCCAGTGGAGCGCTGAATATCTCATCTTTGTCCAGGTACATTGAGATATAATGAGCATCTGGATTCTTGGTCGCTCCTGCATCTATCGCTGCCTTTTGGAATATCTTCGCTCCCTCTTCAGAGAGCATGAAGGGCACGCCCCATCCACCCTGGCGATCTCCTCGAGGTATATCTACAGACTCTACGGCGTCTCCATAGAGGACGTGTACAGTCTCATTATTCTCCGTCTGAATGCGTATCTCGAACTTTCCAGGCTTGCCCACTACTTCCTGGGCTGTGGCCACGTCCATTCCTGCCAGATCGATGAGGATGAACTTGTTATCAACGATCCTGACTTTTATGTCCTGCAAACCCAGACGGTTTAACTTTGAGTCGAGCACCTTTTTGGTCTCATCGACAGTATCAGCAGTTACCCCCTCAACGAAGGTATCCTCTCCTGCGGGAACACTACCGCCCACCGGGGCAAGGATTGCATTGAGCGAAGCTCTGGTAACATTGGTCCTGATCTCATATTTTACCGGCGCGACGCTGACTATCCTGACATCTGCATCCAGGCTTTTCTTAAGATAGTTGGTGATCACAGTCTCAGGAGCAGCGAGGATAGTGACCTTGCTGGTATTGTCTCTTTCTGCAATTTTTGCCCCTGAATATCCCAGATCGTCAGCAAGCGTCGAGTCTACTTTGCCCGGGACCGTCACAAAATAGCTGTCACCGTGTTTCTCCACAGATGTGCCATGGAACTGAGCCTCTAAAATCTTCTCCGGAGAGACATCGACCTGAGCCACTGCGCCCTGCAACTGCAACTGTAGATAAGAGCCACCCTCCAGGTCCAGTCCGAATTTAAGGCCGAAGATTGCGATAAAGATCAGTGCTATGACCACAGCAGCCGCGTAAATGACTACCCTTCTGTCCTTTGAGAGATCGTGGAGCAGGCTCACTTTTTCTGCCTCCTTGTCGCCTTACCGGGTCGGTTCATGTACCATCTCAGTCCTTGAGCATTTGTAACCCATGTGTTGAATACATCCGCTGCAAGGCCGAAGATCAGAACTGTCGACATATCAGCAATGACATCCATTCTGGAGAAAGATGGTATTATGAAATAAAGGAAGTTCGAGACTATAATTAGAGAGAGCACAGCAGCAATGGTGGTGCCTGCCATCGTCAGACCGGTTCCCATTGCGCCGACGATCTTTTCGTCTACGGCTCCCTTGCGCTTCAACACCCTCATTGAAAGCAAAATATCGGTATCAACGGAATAACCGATGAGCATGAGAAGAGCTGCCACTGTTCCTAATGAGAGCTGGACGCCAGTCAGATTCATTGATGCCGCAGCTGTCAGGATATCCGCAATGGCGCTGATCACAACCAGCAAAGAAACTATTGGTTCCCTGAACACCAGGAAGACCACAATGGCCATGAGCAGGAACGAGATGGGAAGGTACCTTATAACCTGCGCTTGAAGCTCCTTGCTGTATATTGGTCCCATGTGTCTTATCTCTGCCCCCTCGTACCTTTCATTAACCTGCTTGGCAAGCCGGGCGTAATCGGAATCGCTCATCGGCCCGAACTGAACCATGTATCTACTGCCGATGTTCCTCACATCCACCAATGGATAGCCCTCAAACTGAGATCTCAATGTGTCTTCAGTTCCTGTCTGGGGAACTGTAACGAGAGTGCCTCCAGTGAACTCTATTCCCAAGCGCACAGGCGAGCCTGTGTTGAGATAGGTTACGCTCAGGCTGATAAGTGCTAAAACTATGATAGCTATAGGAAGCAGCATTATCTGCCTGGGTGGGTACTTAGAAATGATGTCCTCCAATTCCATACAAGTCTCCTGATGTTATGCGCCTTCTTTAGAATATTTCAATCTATTTACGACTATCGTCAAACCTTCTCCCACTTCTTGAGCTTTGCCACCTGAGAGAGGGTCTTGCCTCTGCGGATCTCCTCGTAGAGCCTGCTCTCCGTCTTTTCTACCTCTTTTGCCCTTCTCGCGATCTCATAGGCCCTCTCTTTGGGGATGACAACGACTCCGCTTTCATCACCAACTATATAGTCACCTGGTCTAACCGTCTGACCGCCGCAGACGATCTCAGCGTTGATCTCCCCCATGCCTTTTGGCTCACCAGCATTGGGGGTGATGCCCGAGGAGAAGACTGGAAAGTTCATAGCCCGGATCTCATCCACATCCCTGACAGCTCCATCTATCACCACGCCCTCAATTCCTTTGATCTTGCAGCTCAGCGTAGCAAGCCCGCCCCAGGGGGCGATGCTGTTGGAACCATTGTAAATCACAATCACATTTCCAGGGCCTGCGATGTCTATTGCCTCAACGGGCTTTGCCCAGTCGCCTGCAAAGGTCTGGACTGTAACCGCAGTGCCTACTATCTTCGTGCCTAAATTTATGGGATGGATGTCGCGCATGGCACCTTTTCTGTGCATGGCATCCGAGATGTTGGGCGCGGAGACCTCTTTGAGGATCGATACCAGCTCTTCTTCCAGGCTCTTTCGCGGACGTGCGCTCAAGCTAGCATGATCTATTGCCTCGCGGATCTTGCGAGCGGAGGCTGTGACATTCGCACTGCGCACAATGCTCCCGCCCACGATGACGATGGCGGCACCATTTGCGATTGCCTCAGCTCCAGTGACCGCGTCAATTCCGCCAGCTGCGGCTACTGGCGTCTTGACCTCTTTTACAATCTGTTTCAGGAGATCAATGGTGTCACGACCAGTCATCTGCTGGTCTATGCCCACATGAACGCAAATGTAGTCCACACCCAGCTCGTCCAGCTCTTTGGCACGTTTCACTGGGTCTGGAGCCGTCAAGAGATCCATCATGATCTGTACGCCGAACTGTCGCGCTGCCCTCAGGGCATCTTCTATAGTGGAGTTGTCCGAGGTTGAGAGCATGGCGACTATGTCCGCACCGGCTTTGGCAGCCATCTCCACTTCCATGGCGCCAGTGTCGACTGTCTTCATATCCGCCACGATTTTTGCTCCAGGAAGGGATTTCTTCATCTCGCGCACGCAGTTCATACCCTCACTCTTGATGAGGGGAGTTCCAGCTTCAATCCAGTCTGCGCCACCCAAAAAAGCCTCTTTGGCTATCTGAATAGATCTGTCAAGCTCCAGAAGATCCAGTGCAACCTGTAGAATGGGTTTAATATGACATCACCACCACAACAGCACAAAGCTGAATGTAAAACAGATGCATGGTATATAAAATGAAGCTGGCGGATATTTCTGAGATGGAGCTTGAGGATCCCTTTCGCCCCAGCAGCATTGCTTTTGCAAAGCTGCACGGCAACGGAAACGACTTCATCCTCGTAGACGAGATGCGCCAGGAGCTGGTGCCGGAAGCAGCGAAGCGAAGGCTCGCAAGACGCTGCTGCCACCGCAACTTCGGGATAGGCGCAGACGGCGTGCTATTCCTGGTGAACGGCTCGCGCGCGGACATTGGGATGAGGCTCTTTCAGCCTGATGGCTCCGAGGCCGAGATGTGCGGCAACGGCATACGCTGCCTGGCGAAATATGCCTGGGAAACGGGTTATGTGGGTCAGTCTTTCGATGTGGAGACATTGGCGGGAATCATCCCAGTGAATGTGCGGGAAATGGATGGCTCCTTTTGGGCCAAAGTGGATATGGGTGAGCCCAAGTTCGACAGGCCCTCGATCCCGGCATGTGGCACGGGCGAGTTCATCATGGAGCAGCTCGACGACATGCAGGTATCGGCTGTGAATACTGGCGTTCCTCACGCCGTGATCTTCGTGGAGGACATGGAGTTTGCCATTGAAGATATCGCTCCGCTCATAAGGCACAGCAGCGTTTTTCCAGAGGGGGCAAACGTCAACTTCGTCAAGCCCGGCAAGCCTTTTGAGATCAGGACATTTGAGCGTGGTGTGGAGAAGGAGACGCTATCCTGTGGAACTGGTGCAGTTGCCAGTGCCTCTGTAGCCCACAAGCTTGGCTTCGTGGGCGATGAAGTCCTCGTGGAGACGAGAGGCGGCCCGCTGATCATAACCTTCGAAGATGGCAAGGCCTTTATGGAAGGTCCTGCAGTGACTGTTTTCACTGGAGAGCTGAGCGAAGAATACCAATGGAGCCTTTCTCAGGAGCTGTGAGAGAATCAAACTCGTCAGTAATCCGGTAATTGGCGGATTTGTGCTGATAAGCTTCGTGCTCATGCTTTGCCAGGTGTCGGCAGAGCATTATGTCATGGAGATCGGAAGCAAGAGCAATCCCAATGCTCATTTGTTTGCCTACGATCAAAAGTTTCGAGAGAGCACAAAACTTCATAATTATCCCATGAACATGAGCGCCTCAAAGGAATTCACAGATGCCACGCGCCTCTCCACCAGTATGCAGTTGAGGGCGCTGCCTAACCTCACGCAAATGGAGATACAGGCTGACTTTATTGGCATCGGCCGCATAGGATACTTGGTTTTAGACCCCGAGACAGGAGACGTCAAAGACGAGCAATCTCGCATCAACCACATGTTTGTTGGAAACTTCAGCATTGAGGAGGAGATAATAGTCGCAAAGGACCACATGTGCGAGTGCGGGTATCTGCCGTTTGCCTGATTGGGCGGCAACGTCGTATGGCGCGGACGTAGTTCGAATACGAGCCCAAGGGCAGTTCACCTCAGAATTTCAGCTGTCTTAATATTGCTGCGTCCACCAGGTCCAGAAACTCTTGTTTTGCATGCATTGGGATTGTCGCTCCGGCAGCGACGTTGTGGCCGCCGCCAACGCCGCCAACGGCGCGCGCGCAAGCAGACATGGCATCTGCCAGGTCCAGTCCCAATCGAACCAAATCCTGCGTTCCGCGTGCTGATACCTTCAGCTCTCCTTGCGAAGTTCTGGCAAAGGCAAGGATTGGCCTGGAACGATCCGCCATCTGGAAGCTCATCCCAGCCACAATTCCAACAATCGTGTCCAGTATTGCGTCGCCTGCATCAAAGTACTGGATGCTCTTCAGAGGCGTGATCCCTTTAGAGCTGACCAGCTTCAATCCATTGACGAGGTTCTGGCGGTGCTGTCCGAGAAGCTTTTGCGCCTCCTCGAAGGCTTTGTCTCTGTCTCCCATGCATACTTTCAGTCCTACATCGGCGTGGCCGTAACGGGCAGTGGCATTCAGCAAAGTCGAATACTCGCTGGCATCCCTAAGTTCCGTGCCTTCTCGCTCCCTCAAGAGGATATAGACCTCTCCTATCAGGCGTTCCAGCTTGATGTTGGATATTCCGCTGCGAAGACCCTTATGGAGGATCGCAGTGACCACGCGTGCCTTCTCCTCCTGGCATAGGTCAATCCAGCGCCTCCATTTCTCGCCGCCGAGCCGTATCCCGGTCTCTTTCAGGAAGGCTATGCATGCATCCTCATCTCCCGACAGGCCAGGAAGGTATGGGTCCTGGGAATACTCCAGCATCTTGAAGACTGGACGGGTCTGCTTGCCGAATAGCTTGACATCCCGAAAAAAGGAGATGGCACCGGCCTTCGACCCTATCTCGAGGATCTGGCGATTGAGCCCCAGGAGATGGCCACTGGCCATGTCCTGCAAGTCACCCACTGCGCCCACAATGGCCAGAGCAGACTGATCTTCATTGCCCCTGGCAAGGGCCGATGCTAAAAGAAACGCGACACCGCTGCCGCTTAGCTGAGTTGCTCCATCAGCTCCCACCAGATGAGGGTTGATGTGAGCCATGGGACGGGCCTGGGTATGGGCCGGCTTATGGTGGTCCGTTACAACTGCAGAGATGCCCAATTCGCAAATCTCCTTGATCATTCCGCTGCCAAGATCTGTGAATATCACAAGATCAGATCCCCGATCAGCCACCTGCTTTAAGGCCTCCTCATCAAGCTGCCGAAAGAAAAAAGAATCATATTCTGCATTCAGCCGGTCCAGAGCGGTACACATTATACCGGCTGCTGTGAGCCCGTCAGCATCGACATGCGATACCACCAGGACGTTCTTTCGACGCCGAATCTCCTGCGCAGGCGCTTGGCATAGTTTCCTTAGCTCGGCAAATTTTTTACCGATCTCCTGGCCGTCTGTCATGTCCTTTACAGTCTTGATGAAATAATCTATAAAGCTTTGGCACGGAGCGAAACTGTTTCCCCTCAATTCTCTCTCAATTTCTGGCTGAGAGGTTTATCATGCCAGCCCAAGCCGTACCAAGCAGACGGAGGCTGCCCGGCATATTCGTCATTTGAGGATAATCGTTGATGGAAATCCCGCGGGTCTCAGGCGCCCGGGAGAAGAAGAACTGATCCTCTATGGTGACGTTCTCAGAGTTGTTGCTCTGGAATAGATATTTGTTCATCACCTCACCAGTGCCGCGCACCTTGCCCACTGCCTCTGTGCTCTGGGAAGAGCCCATTTTGTAATCGGTGATAACAGTTCCTGTGCCTTCTACGTTATGGCTGTAGTCAATATCCATATTCGAAGAGGCTATCACCAGCAGGGCCGAGATGGCTATTATCAGACTGATCGCTGGCGTCTTCATGATCAAGTCGGACATATCTCCGCTCTTATTTAAGCCTGTGGAGAACAGTCGATCTTATCCTTTGCCTTTTAGATCTTCTCCAGCAGCCTATAAATACCTTCGAGACTATTTCTGTGTTTGATTCGAGTCTTATCAACTATCAAGCAGAGGGTGAGTGTGAAATGGGTTTCCTGGACCGCGTGAGCACAGTTGTGCAGGCAAAGATGAACAAGATCATGGACAAGATTGAGGATCCAAGAGAGACCCTCGATCTATCTTACGAAAAACAGCTACAGCTCTTGCAGAATGTAAAGCGAGGCGTCGCCGAGGTCACCACCTCCAAGAAGAGGATCGAGCTGCAAAAGGCCAAGCTTCAGGCAAACATCGACAAACTGGATGGCCAGGCCAGGGAGGCGTTAGCGGCGGGCAGGGAAGATCTGGCGCGCAAGGCTCTGGAGAACAAGGCTGCTTTGCAGGCCCAGTCTGCAAGTCTGGATCAGCAGATCTCCGATCTGAATGAGCAGCAGCAAAAGCTCATTGCAGCAGAGAGCCGCCTGGCAACCAAGGTCGAGGCCTTTAGAACTCGAAAGGAGACCATCAAGGCTCAGTACTCGGCTGCTGAAGCTCAGGTCAAGGTCACAGAGTCAGTAACTGGGATCAGCGAGGAGATGGCCGACGTGGGCATGGCTGTGCAGAGGGCTGAGGAGAAGACTGAGAACATGAAGGCCCGCTCGGCTGCCCTGGATGAGCTGCTCGATTCCGGGACTCTGACAGATCTTTCCGGAGGCGACGAGCTTGCTGCTGAGCTTGCCAAGGCGAAGGCCCAGAGCAGTGTGGATGATGAGCTGGCCAAGATGAAGTCGGAGATGAAGAGATGATCATAAGGATTTTGGGCGAGGGCCAGTTCAGGCTGGACGATGAACATCTTGACGAACTTAACAAGATCGACAACGAACTTGTCAAACACGTATCCAAAGGCAACTCAGCGGGATTTCGCAGGGATCTGGCAAAGTTGATCTCCATCGTCAAGGAGCAGGGAGAGCCCCTCGATCCCGTTGAGATAGTCTCCTCGGACATAATCATACCCTCTGGCGACCTGTCCATTGAGGAGGCCAAAAGAGTGTTCTGCGGCGAAGGGCTGATCAAAGGCTGAAGACCGATCCTCTCAGCCCTTCAGGGCAGTTTTTCATTTTTCACTGGTAACACTTTGACGGTCGTAAATCAGTTATGGATTAGAATATCGCCGCAAGCATGCCTTTCCGGATCATCACGGTCCTGGATATATGACTTCAATATTATCTATGTTTAGTATAAGTTTTCGCAGCTCTTCGCATTCGATCGGGTGCTTAAACTCGCTACACATCTTGACCCTCTCAGAGAGATCGCTGAGCTCCTCATCTTTGAGATGGTAGCCCATCCTCTGAGTTATGTACTTCAGAGCCTTTGCTCCAGTATGCTTACCTATGATGATATGCCTGGCAGCGCCGACTAATTCAGGCGAGTAGAGCTCATAGGTCCTGGGCTCCTCCAGGACTGCAGCCACGTGAATTCCTGACTCGTGAGCAAATGCGTTGGTCCCGACCACGGCCTTGTTCTTGGCTACTGGAACACCTGAGTAGGTCTCCACCAGCTTTGATAGGTCTTTTAGCTTGGTGAGGTCGTAGCGATCTATGGCATGGTGCAGCCTCAAGGCGACCAAGAGCTCTTCCAGCGGCGTGTTTCCGCTGCGCTCTCCAATCCCGTTTACAGTTGTGTGAAGCTGCTTTGCACCAGCCTCTGCGCCTGCCAGGGTATTGGCCAGGGCCATTCCCAGGTCGTCATGGCAATGCATGCAAATTGGGGTCTTCACGACCTTCCGCAGCTCGCTGATCATGTAATAGGTCGTTCTCGGATTCATGATTCCAACGGTATCGGCGATGCTGATGTAATCGGCGTGAAATTCTTCTGCCCTTTTGTAGAGCCTCTTGAGCGTCTCAAAATTAGTGCGCGTGGCATCCTCAGCAGAGAAACGCACGATTAGACCGTGATCCTTTGCGTATTCAACGGCGTCCAGGGCACAGCGGATCGCCTCAGGGCAGCTCATATGCAGTTTATGCTTGAGATGGAGGTCAGAGGTGGCGATGAATATGCTGATCATGTCTACGCCGCAGTCCAAGGCCGCATCCACATCGCCTTTTACTGAACGAGAGAGGGCCGAGATCTTTGCATCAAGCCCAAGGTTGCAGACCTCTTTTACGGCATTCATCTCGGCTGCTGAGACCACGGGAAAACCAGCCTCGATAACCTCTACGCCTATCTCATCCAGCCGCAGCGCAATATCCAGTTTCTCATCCGCGCGAAAGACTACTCCCGGCATCTGCTCTCCATCACGGAGGGTGACATCGCAAATTTCGATATCTAATGGGGGAGTTTTGGCCATTTCCAAAAACTGATTGAGGGAGTAGTCCTGCATAGCAGGAGATATGTGATGATTCATTACATAAATTGGTTTCGAAGGAAGATTGTTTCCGGCAAGCATGTGCGATGTCCGCATGCCACGATAGTGTTTTATTATTGCAATTAATATGTAACATCATGTACAAGCGTCACTTTGTAGGAGAGCAGATATCCGAAGAAGATCGGATGCGTTCACTGGACGTCCTTCCTGCCGATATGAGGGATGCCTATCTGAACGTCGCAAGGTGTCATCGCAGACTATTGGAACGGCTAGCTCAAAAGTAATCGAAAGATGCTTCGTTGACGGGCCTTGAACCATATCTTGCTCTTCTTCAACCACGCCTCAATACGCTCTAGATCACAATCTTTCTTTGCATCCGAGATCCTCAAAAGCGCATCGATAATTTCATCCTCGTCGTTTCGCCCTAGGTAATGGCCACTTATTACTGGGCGCAGACACGACTTTTGGGTGCAAAGCCGGTCTTCAGACAAAGACTTTATACATGATCTCATAAGCTCCAATATGTCATGAGAAGTTCATCTAGATCAGAAACTGCGAATCACGAGCATTGCGACGGCTCATGTGGCTCCTGCAAGGAGAAAGAGAGCTGCACCGATCCTAGGGCCTTGCAGCTCGAGACAGAAGATCGAATGGCTAAAATCAAGCACAAGATCGTGGTTGGAAGCGGAAAAGGCGGGGTTGGCAAGAGCACTGTTACAGTAAACCTGGCCGCTGCCCTGCAAGGCAGGGGCTACAAGGTTGGCATCCTGGACGCTGACATAACTGGCCCAAATATCCCAAAGCTTCTGGGAATTGAGGACCAGCAACTGATGTCAGGTCCAAACGGGCTTGAACCTGCTAACGCCAGCGGATTGAAGGTAATCTCAATGGCCCTGCTCCTCAAGAGCCGGGACTCTGCGGTGGTCTGGCGCGGCCCCATGAAGATGGCTGCCCTAAAGCAGTTCATATCAGATGTCAACTGGGGAGATCTCGATTTTTTGCTGGTGGACCTGCCACCAGGAACTAGCGACGAGCCAATCAGCGCATCACAGCTCATCTCCGGCTTGGATGGCGCAATAGTCGTCACCACGCCACAGGAGGTGGCGTTGCTGGATTCTCGCAAGGCTGTTAACATGTTCCGCCTGATGGAGGTGCGGGTCTTGGGCGTTGTGGAGAACATGAGCGGCCTCGTCTGCCCACATTGCGGAGAGAAGATTGAGGTCTTCAAAACAGGTGGTGGTGAGCGGGCAGCGCGAGAATTAGATGTGCCTTTCTTGGGATCCATACCACTGGACGCAGAAATCGGGAGGCTGGGCGACATGGGCCAGACGTTCACAGCAAAAGATACGCCTGCAGCAGCGGCATTCGACAAGGTCGTGGGAGCCATCCTGACAAGGCTGCGTGACTAGAGCATCCTGCAGAAAGATATAAATATTTATTCGTATAAGCTCTTAAATGGAGCCTCGAACTGGCTGATGCTGTAGCGTAAATGTTCTGCAAAAGCCGACACAATTGCCCACTAAAACAGGATTCACCTCCCGCAATAATGATGTGTCGGCTCACCCTCCTTTCTGCTAGCCAATCCTGCAAGCGAGTTTATAACTTAGTAGAGGAGATATGAAACGAGGGCTTGGCAGTCCAGGCCGGATCAACAATGAAGGTCGATATTGTATCTCCGGGAATTTACACCTACGGCTCCCTGGTGCTGGGAGGGATACTCAGAGAGAAGGGGCATGCCGTAAATATTACAAAAAAGCTGGAGTCCAAGGGATGCGCGACCCTTTTAAGCCTCTTTTCTACCTTGCAGCTCCTAGATCCAGAGATCAAAAAGTTCGTAGCATCGAGAGATGATGTTTATGTTGGCGGCCCTGTTGGAATGTGCCCGGAGATGGTCCTAGGAGAGCTGAATGCGAAAGCAGTAGTCATAGGCGAAGGTGAGGAGATCGTATCCGACCTTGTTTTACAAGGTCCTGAGGATTTGCCGGGCGTTGCCTACAAGCAGGATGGAAAAGTGATAAAAACGCCTCCGCAACCCGTTGCATCACTTGATCACACAGTTCCTCTGATTCCAGAGGACCTCTCACAACAAAACGTACGCGGTGCCAACATTTACATCGAGACCCACCGCGGCTGTCTGGGAAACTGCTCATTTTGTCAGGTTCCTCGCTTCTTTGGCCGGAGCATTCGCAGCCGCAGCATAGAGAACATAGTTGCTGAGGTCCAGGAGCTGAAGCGTCGGGGCGTCCGCCGGGTGGCAGTGAGCGGCGGCACTGGCTCTCTCTTCGGCTATCGCAGCAGCATAAATCGTGATGCTTTTATTGAGATGCTGCGCGCTCTATCCTCAATTCTTGGAAAGAGAAACCTCTCAGTGCCGGACATGAGGGTTGATCTGGTAGACGAGGAGGTTCTGTCAGCCATCAGAGACTATACCATCGGCTGGGTATTCTTTGGACTTGAGACTGGGAGCGAGCGCATCCTCAAAGCCATGCGAAAAGGCGTGAGCGTAAAGGATAATCGCGATGCGATACAGCTTGCCAAGAGCCTTGGCGTCAGGGTTGGAGGCAGCTTCATTGTGGGCTATCCGGGCGAGAGCAGGCAGGACTTTGAAGAGACCATGGCCTTTGCAGAGGAGGCCATGCTGGACGACGTTTTTGTGAGCATCGCAGAGCCAATACCAGGCACGCCGCTGGCCGCTCAGACTCTCGCGCATCCAGATGATGAGCTCTCCCTCTATCAAGAGCATTCCGGCGATTTTAAAGCATTGAAGCTCTCCGAGGCTGAGACGAGATGCTTTCAGCTGATGCTGCATGCTGAAAGCTGCAAGCCAGTGCCAAGAGCCATAACAAATGATCTTTACAATGCATTTCTCGCCGAGGCCAGGGGCCAGGGAAGGGACATCAGACGAGTCCTAGAGCTCTTGAAAAAGTACAGGGAGCATGTTTGATCTGATAGGCTCTCGGCCATCTTGAGGCGCTCCAGATTAACTTTGTTATAATTAATCTTAAATGTTAAGGAGGATTATAGATATATGGTGAGACTGATATGATATACAGTAAAATCGCCAGGTTTATGGTAGTGCTCGCAGCAATGCTGTTGATTGGAAATGCATGTAGTCAGGACTGGCTGGAAGGCGGATACGTTAGGAGCTATGACCGCTCGATGTTCATGGACCCAGGGATCGCTGGCATGGTTAAGTGGCTCGATGCGCCTGTCTCCAGCTACCCATGGTACAGCTCAGATGTAAAATTCTACAAGCAGCAGGTTCCCGACACGACCTTCTCGCGTTACAAAGAGTACTTTACAACGACAGGCACCTCAGCCATTGGCGGGATAATAAGCAATCCATCCCTGTTCGATATTACGAAAGAGGCGCCTTCAAGCGTATATTATGGCACAGGTCAGGGATTGCCATACTCTCAGTACGTCTCCCTTCTGCCCACCAAATCCAATGATCTTTGGATCAGGGGAACAACGAATTGGACTCAGTACCTGGTGAGCCCCTTGGGCGCTGTGTTGCATCTGGTTGCCAGTGTTCCTGTAGGCGGTGACGGTGGCTTCTATGAAATAATTCAGACAGACACTATCACCTCGAATTACAAGACCTATCAGTTCTATCAGGGCTATAACACCATGACCTTCACAGCAGCTCAGATTGGAAGACACATGCTCTACTTCGTTGTTGCAAACCAGCCGAGCAATGTGGTTGTGATCGACGTGTTTGCCCAGGCACCATCGGCTCAGTTCAAGACAGACGCTGCCACAATAACGATGCCAAGCGCATACACTGTGCCGCAGACGACTGCGGCAGGCGGGGATACACCCGTTCAGATTCGATCCCAGGGGATGAGGGGTTATCAGGTTTTCCTGGACGAGAATTATATAGGAACTGAAGGGACCGGCGGAGATGTCCTGGACGGGGTCTTCAGCTTCAAGGTAGTCGGAGGGCAAAGCCACAATATAAGAGTGTACGACGGCCAGTTCAACTATCCCAAGATCATATACTTTGAAAGAGGCGTTCTCAAGATAATCAATGTAGAACCAGGAACAGCAGTTTACATTTAGATCTATTTTTTTTTAAACTTCAAAAAAAAAGGAAAGATTGTAGGTCCTTTGACCTACACAGATGGCATGACCAGGGATCTTTCGCCAGCAGCGCGGAACTCGCGTGCACCGCCCTTGCCGAAGCAATCGCGGATGTTGGCCCAGTCGAATACCAGGCCTGGGTTGGCGAAGGTGACCTTGATCAAGGGGTTCACCGCGAAGGCATCCATGCGGCCTGCATGTGCAGCGCTGGTGATGCCTGCATACTCGCCCTGGTGGCCCACGTTCATTGCGTAGTTCGGGTAGTTGGCGCCCCTCAGCTCCAGCGGGTTGCCCTCGTCTGACTGGTAGGAGAACACGTTGGTTGGACCGCACTGATCCTGCAGGTCGTAGCCGAAGAATCCCAGTCTGCCCCAGGCTTCCTTGTGCAGGAGCATGGACAGATACCATCCGGCAAGGCCTATCTGGCTGTGGCCAGAGGCGATGGCAGAGGTGATACCGGATGCGGCTGCCAGGACGGCTGCCCTCTGGGATCCGCCGAAATGATCCTCGAGCAATGTCGGGAAGGCCTCGTACTGCTCAATGCCGTACAGCGTGACCTCAGTTGCCAGCTCCTTGGCGACATCGATGGTCTTGGGGGCCTTGGCAAATCCTCCGAACTTGTCCACGGCATAGTCCACGCCGTAGTAGGAGAAGTCGTCCAGCACATCGTTGGTGTAGGCTGCAGTGGCGTACTGGGTGAATCCTACACCGCCTGACATGTAGCTTCCCAGCCATATCTGATCGTAGAGCATCGAGCCTGCGGCCACCACGTTCAGCGACACGTAGACTGGATCCTGGGGCTTGACCCTGGAGGTCTGGACCATATCGGCCATGAAGCCGAAGGAGAGGCCGCCTGGGTTGTTGGGGCCGCGGGCGCGGCGAGCGGGCAGCATATCGGACATTTGCAGAACTGCTGCGTGCTTGGCTGCATATGCGAGGTCAGCCACAGCGGCCTCACCTGCGCACATGTTGTACGCATCGATGAAGGTCATTGAGAGCTGCATTGCGCTCCACCTGGATGTGGTGCCGCCGTCGCATGAGCGCACAACGATGGTTGGGATGTGCACAGCCTGCCAGCTTGTCTTGCCGATAGCAGCCTTCAGGACCTCTGCCTGCTCAGCTGGGAACATCTTGTTGATGTCGATCAGGTACTGGGCATCGATCTCGTCTGCCAGGGCATCGTCGCCTGTGAAGACGCGCACATTGCAGTCGTCGACAAGTCCAGGATGCGTCTCGACCATGTGCTCCTGAACCACGGCTGCGCCGGGCATGGCATGGTTGAGGA
>CAZRYL010000029.1:0-28023 GCA_964604285.1 uncultured Methanotrichaceae archaeon | reverse complement strand
GACAGGGATCATCGCCATCAGCAAAAGGGCCAATTCCATTAAAAGAACTTTTGTTATCATCCAATTCACCAATACATCCCCAAGACTAATCTGGAACCAGCTTGAATGAAATCTGCATTTTGTAGTCAGAGGGTACATCTTTCCATGAGAATTTTTGTTTGAAGTCGGTTGGTATCATAAATTCGCCTGCCTGCCCTCGGCAGTATATCTTGAACTTATCCGACAGAGTGATCTCTTTGTATGTGCCCGATCCCGTTTGCTGTATTCTGATCTGATCTTTCAGGGTCGCGGGGCCATTCACCTTCTGCATCTTTCCGCCGGTGTTCCCCTCTCCTCGGACCCAAAGCACCCAGGGGATATTGGCCCGGACGGTCAGAACGCTGCTGGCCTTAGCTTCTTTTCCTGATGAGGCACCCTGCAAAGATATATCTCCAGAGGGCATTACAAGCTCCAGATTGCTCTTGTAGCTCGCATTGATATGAGTGAGGCCTAAAGATGCGTCAGAGGCTTCCTGATTTGAGAGTGCAGCATAGATCAGGACCATAGCAACGATGACCTTTCTTTGCAGATCACCCAATCTAAACATCCCTCCTTTCAAGTCGGGGCCGCCGTGAGGGTTACTGTCAACCGGTAGTCTTCGTCTGCGTAGTCATTCCAGCCGAAGAACTGCTCAAAGGTCAGGCCGATGATGCTGGAGCCGGAGTAATCACCAGGGGCGATGTTAGTGAGCAGCATCGCTGGACTGCTCTCAGTGCCAGGAATCGTCACAGGCTCGCCTGCTGGGTTCAGGGAGCGGACGGTCATCGGGCTGTGCAGCTCGTGCAGCGGAGTTCCAGTGCTTCCTATCATGTGGCCGGTGGCAGTGCTGCCTGCTACATTCAGGCTCCAGTTCAGGTTGGACCTGACCTCGACGCCGCTGGTGGCAGAGCCGTAGCTGGAGGGCGAGCAGTTCATCAGCTGCAAATTCTCGTATTGTGACGGCACTTGGATCTCAATTTGTGCAGGCAAGCTGGCATAGACATTGGTGCTGTCTCGATCCTCGACTGCAGCCGCCAGGAACGATTCGGCAGCAAAGAAGAGTGCCATCATAAGGCATAATCTCGCAAGGTTCATCTCTCTAACACCACTTATCATGACTGTATAATGACATCGCATCTGAACAAAAATAAATCTTTGAGAAAGAATACTCCTAATTCAAGTAAGAAATAAAAATAAGAAATAAAGTTTAGGAATATGGTGAAAGAAGATTGGATGGAGGATGATTCATCCTCTTCAGGCGAGCAGATCATCAACTACAGCAAGGGCACAGACAATGCATATGCTGCAACCAGGTTCAATTCCCTAAAGAAGCTTCAAGGTAGCCGCATTACAGTCAAAAGGTCAACAAGAGAACTGCATTAAGGACTATGCAAATAATTTCAGTTCTCCAGCTCTTTGTAAAGGCTGGCAAGTTTATTCATGAGCGCCAGGCCTCTGGGCGTGGTCTTGTACAATTTCGGGGTTCCTTCGATGGACTCGATAAGGCCCTTATCGATCAACGAGTCCAGATAAGATCTCACTATTGTGAAATTTGTATTGACCTTATACACGATCCGGGTCACGTTAGCACCATCACTGCAAGTATGCAGAATTTCGAGTATGATCCTGTCTTTGCTCCTGCGCTCTCTCATCTTGCCCCCTACATACCGGTGTCGGAAATATAGTGATGAATTGTAATAAGGGTTTTCAAGTACTTATAAATATGTCTTATCAAAGTTTCTTATTAAGTCTCTTTCAAATTTTTTTGCTCAAACGCGAAGTATAACAGATATGCTAATCCCATGCATTCCGGCAGCAGGATGCCCGGATCTCTCAGGCCCTGGAGGAGCATTTGCAGATAGCCAAGGGTGCTGAGAGGGTCGGCGGGCGGAAAGGGGCCGAGCAGGGGCCATAGCAGGATCGTCGGAGAGCTCCACATGGCATCCAGGGCCAGGTGGGTCAGCACACCGGCTGAGAGAGATGCAAGCCAAATGTCCTTGAAGCAGACGGCCAGCAGTGCAAGGAGCACCAAGAAGAGCAGCGTGTGCGCGAATATCCTACCATGGTTCATAGTGCCGAATATCATCAGACCAAGGGGTTTGTCGATGAGATCTGGAAGGATCGAGCCCAATGCCAGAAAAGTCGTATCGACTCTTTTGAGAGGGCGGCCAGCCAGCAATGCCAGACCTAGATGTGCAAAGAAGAGCATTAATCACTGTTTTGTAAAACGAAATATTTAACTTTTATCTCGGCGGGCGGGAAAAAGAGCTCAATGATATTTGTTTTGGTGTGGAACTATCCTCTGGAACTATGATTCTACTCAAGGTCCCGTAACATTTAAATCTAACTTTAAAGCTTCAGAAACATATCTATGGGAAGGTTTATACAGCCTGCAACCTGCTGCATGACGTTGTGGGAGGCATAATCAGTATTTAATCATTCCGGATTAGTTCGGGATGATCATGCTGGCTGCTGAATTGATTGGTGATAAGAGGTGCCAGCGTGTGCAGCGGATGCTGTAGCTCATGGCCTTCAACACAACCAACGAAGGCATTGTTTGGCGGGGTACGCGTAAGCCCGACAGATAACTAAAAAAATATAACAAAATTGAAGAGCGATATTGCTGAGCTGGATCGCGAAAGGGATGATTTCGAATTCTCGATCCAGCTCAGCGCGAGAAAAGGGGCAGGTGCTCTCGCGTGATTCACGAAGAGTGAAGGCCTGTTCTTAACGACTTCAGTCGTGAGAGGAAGGCCGTACATTTTCCTCCGAACCATAAATTCATTAAAAGGGCGACAAAATTAATTAAAAGGGCGACAATTTCCAATGACCATTGCCATAATCCTCGGGACCCGGCCGGAGATCATCAAGATGGCTCCGGTGATCCGGGAGTGCCAGCGCCGTAGCCAGGACTTCTTCGTGCTCCACACAGGGCAGCACTACTCCTACGAGATGGACCGAGTCTTCTTCGAGGACCTGGAGCTGCCTTTGCCCGAGTACAACCTTGATGTGGGCTCTGGAGACCACGGAGAGCAGACTGGGAAGATCATGGCCGGCGTGGAGAAGGTCCTCAAGAAGGAGCAGCCCGATGTGGTGCTGGTGCAGGGGGACACGAACACGGTGATGGCGGGGGCGCTGGCGGCCTCAAAGCAACACATCGATGTTGGACACGTGGAGGCAGGGCTCCGAAGCTATGACCGAAAAATGCCTGAGGAAATAAATCGCATAGTTGCAGATCACATTTCAGATTATCTATTTGCGCCAACGAATACCGCCAGGAGCAATCTTCTGGCCGAGGGCATAGCGGACGACAAGATCTCGATCACTGGCAACACCATCGTGGACTCAGTTTACCAGAACCTGGAGATCGCCAGGAAGAAGGTTAGGGCCCTTGAGGCCTCAGGCCTGACGAGCCGGGAGTACTTCCTGGCCACGGTACACAGGGCGGAGAACGTGGATGACAGGTTGCGCCTCAAGGAGATCCTGCTGGGGCTCAGAAGGATCTCAATGGATTTCTCTTTGCCCGTGGTCTTTCCTGTGCACCCCAGGACGAGGAAGATGATCGAAAGCTTCGGGTTTGACCTCGATGGCATCCAGGCCATGAATCCCGTGGGCTTCCTGGAGTTTTTGCAGCTGGAGTCAAATGCTCTGCTGGCACTGACAGACTCAGGAGGAGTGCAGGAGGAGACGTGCATCCTGGGCGTGCCCTGCGTGACGTTGCGGGATAATACTGAGCGGCCCGAGACCCTGGATGTAGGGTCCAATGTCCTTGCTGGGGCTGATGCTCTGCGGATGGTCGAGAAGGCGAAGCTGATGATGGGGCGCGAGAGCAGATGGAAGAATCCGTTTGGGGATGGTCGGGCTGGAGAGAGCATACTCGAACATCTGACTGCGGGCTAGTTGCATGTCTTTGGAGCTCTACCGAAGCTCTCAGAGGAGAGATAGGGCCAAATACAAAGAGCGTGGAAACTATAGATGACGATGAGGCTTACTGCATTTGTATCTCACGTCCATAGAAAAGAGCTACTCTCCTGCAAGCGGCGAGTTCGATATGTTCGGCAAGCTCGTGGCAAAGGGAGAGACCGACACAAGGCTTGACACTGCTGCATTCCATCTAAAAGAGCTCCTCTCTGCTGTCAAGAAGGTTTGGGCCCTGGAGGCCCTTGGCCTTTCGGGCCGGGAGTACTTCCTGGCCACGGTACACAGGGCTGAGAACGTGGACGACAAATTCCGCCTCAAGGAGATCCTGCGAGGGCTCAAGAGGATCTCAAGGGATTTCTCGCTGCCGATGGTGTTTCCGGTCCACCCCCGGACTCGTAAGATGGTTAAGGCGCGCACAAGCTTTTTATAGAAAAGCGGGCAGAAAACATATAGGAGGCGTAGTAGTTGGTTTGCTCGGATCATCTGGAGGCTGCGGATATAACGCCGCCTGCAACCAAGCCTGATGCAGGTAAGGAGTTCATTGAGGGCATCAGAGAAGGCTTAGAGGATTTTGCCGAGGGCCGCTATGAGGTCTTTGATGATGTTGATGAGCTGCTAGCTCGGCTATCTGAAGATCCCTGATACTTTTCTATCTGACCTTTCATGGCGTTTAGGTCTTTACTTTCAAGCCATTTCCATAAGCAGTTCAGGAAGCTAACCAAAAAAGATGCCACTTTAAGAGAGAGGCTTAAAAAGAAGATCAAAGCGATAGCCGATAACCCCGAGATGGGGGAGCCAAAAAGCCACAATTTAAGAGGGCTAAGGGGCGATCACGTAGACCCTTTTGTGATCGTCTATGGGGTCTTCGGTGATATTGTTATCTTCATACATGTGGATCACCACGATAAAGCGTATGCAGCAGCCGAAGAAATAACAAAAACTCTCACTGAGGATGAAAAGTTGCTTGCTACATTAGAAAAGATAGGCATCCCCTCTGAAGAGTTTGAAGCCTTCGTGAAATCGATAGGGAAGTAGAATCATTAATTTTCCTTTAGAGCTTCGGGTTTGACCTCGATGGCATCCAGGCCATGAATCCCGTGGGCTTCCTGGAGTTTTTGCAGCTGGAGTCAAATGCTCTGCTGGCACTGACAGACTCAGGAGGAGTGCAGGAGGAGACGTGCATCCTGGGCGTGCCCTGCGTGACGTTGCGGGATAATACTGAGCGGCCCGAGACCCTGGATGTAGGGTCCAATGTCCTTGCTGGGGCTGATGCTCTGCGGATGGTCGAGAAGGCGAAGCTGATGATGGGGCGCGAGAGCAGATGGAAGAATCCGTTTGGGGATGGCCATGCTGCAGAGCTCATTCATGATCGTCTCCATAGATAGAGCCAAATAGAGGGAAAGTGGATAATTCAGATGACGATGAGGCTTACGGCAATTGTCTCGGGAAAGGTCCAGGAGGCTGGCTACCGGGCGAGAGTGGTGGATATCGCCAATGCATTTGGGCTCAAAGGCATGGTCGAGAATCTTGCGGATGGCAGGGTGAAGATCATAGCAGAGGGCGAGGATGAGAGGATCAAGTGGTTTGAGAGCGCAATTGATATCAAAAATGCCCTGATCCATGTTTCATCCATCGAGAAGTGCTACTCTCATGCAAGCGGAGAGTTCGAAAAATTCGGAAAGCTAGTGACAAAAGGCGAGACCGATACAAGGCTTGACACTGCAGCAGTCTATCTAAAAGAGCTGGTATCTGCTGTCAACAACATGAACGATAACCTGGGCGGAAAGATGGATCAGATGCTTGACAAGCAGGATCAGATGCTTGACAAGCAGGATCAGATGCTCAGCAAACAGGATCAGATGCTCAGCAAACAGGATCTGATGCTTGGCAAACAAGACGATCTTATTAATGAAGTCAAAGATGTGAACCGGAAGATTGATCGGGCACTTGAAACTGGTATTGTCGAATTGAAGAGCGACATGGCCGAGGTCAAATCTGCCCTGAGAGCGAAAGGGATAATCTGAGTTCTCGAGGCACTCAGCGCGAGGAAGAGGCCAGCACTTTCGCGTCTGCAATGTACAACCTTCTGAGCTCGACGGCATCTCGGGCCATCTAGCCGCTCGGATTCCTGGAGTTTTTGCAGCTGGAGGCGAGGCGCCCGGCTGGTGCTGACTGACTGGGGCTGGGATGAGACATGCATAATCGGCGCGCCCTGTTGACTTGTGTTTATTGCGACCTCAGAATAGAGGACGGAAAGCTGAGCGATTTGGCATCCCCTGCTCTTACAAAACTCCACGCGCGCTGCCGGTTTTTCGCGCGCGAGGACCGGCGGGGCTGTCCTCAGGCCGGACGGCCCCCCTGACCCCGTGGCCACGGGGAACATGCGGCGGGGAAGGAAATGCTGCTATTGTCATGGATGAAATGCCCACATCGGAAAGCTGTTGGTCAAAAGCGAGACTGACATGGGCTGGATGCTGCCTCCAGGATAAATATCAAAAGGTTTAAAAGATATAGACTGGTGGAGAGACATGACCACACTGGCAGAGTTCATTGGGCAATTACCTCCTGATATTCAGAAAGAGATTAAGGATTACGCAGAATTTTTACTGGAGAAGAGGGCGAAGAAGAAACATAAAGTGCCCACTTTCGATTGGGAAGGAGCACTCAATGATCTGGGAGAACAGTGTACCTCAGTCGAGATTCAGCACAAAATTTTAAAGATGCGAGGCGATTGATGTACCTTTTAGACACGAACATATTTTTAGAGATCTTGCTGAAACGAGATAAGAGTAAAGCTGCGAAACATATCTTCATCAGTAATCCATCTGTCGATCTATTCATGACGGACTTTTCTCTTCATTCCATAGGCGTTTTCCTTTTCCAGCGAAATTTGCACGATATCTATGAGCGCTTCGTCAGTGATATAGTGATAAAAACGGAAATTAGCGTGATTGGTCTGGACCCTGAAGATGTTCCCTTATTGGCAAGCGCATCAACACGGTTCAATTTAGATTTTGATGATGCCTATCAATATGCAGTAGCCGATATAAATGGCTTAGATATAATGAGCTTTGATGCAGACTTTGATCGAACTGAGAAAGGACGTAAAGTGCCTGATTTAATATAGCATGATTATCAGGATGGCTTTAATACTGTGTCTGTGTTGAACTCAGGTTTGTGCTATTCCAAAACTCCACGCGCGCTGCCGGTTTTCGCACGCGATGGCTGGAGCGGCAGTCTTTTTGGCCCGACGGCCCGTGGCCACGGGGGACATGCCGCGAGGTGGGAAGTCACTCTCTAGAAGCTATCTCTGTCCATGGGAACTGAATCATGGTGAATGAATGCATAGCAAAGTCTAAGAATCAAGTACCTGTACGATTGACAGAAGAGCGATGGTTACATATCATTACATCCCATACAGAGATGAATGGGAATATCCTGGAACTCATTGAGACAATCGAGGATCCGGATGTCATTACAAAAGGCGTTGGTGATGAGCTGCGATGCATAAGGTTTTTTGCTCGCACCCATCTGGGACCAAAGCATCTCATGGTTGCTTATAAGGAATTGACTACAAACGATGGATTTATTATCACAGCATATAAAACGTCTAGGGTCAGAAGGCTCATGAGCAGAGAGATAATATGGACGAAGCAGAGATAATGAAGATTATTCCTCACGTTGTCAGGTCCACCAAGAAGAAGGTCTGGATTGACTACGATGAAGAGGCTGATGTGCTTTATATTAGCTTCGTCTATCCCCCCAATGCCATAGAGCACGAGGAGGATGAGGCTGGGATCATCAGAAACTACGATGAAGAGGGCGAGCTCACCGGTCTGACCATAGTTGCGGCCAAGAGGTTTGCAGAAAAGACTGCTGCATGCTGATGTTGAACTCAGGTTTGTGCTATTCCAAAACTCCACGCGCGCTGCCGGTTTTTCGCGCGCGAGGACCGGCGGGGCTGTCCTCAGGCCGGACGGCCCCCCTGACCCCGTGGCCACGGGGGACATGAGCTGAGGGATGCCGTGCTTTTCGTGGCTGAAACGTCCAGATTTCGGTTGCACAGTAAAGAACACATTAGCGCATCCTTTGTGCTCTTTGTGGTTAAATTCGCAAGCTGTATATTATAATCATATTTATCTCAATCGACCAGAGGGTTTAGTGTGAGTGCAATCACTGCCATCTTGCCAGCATTCAATGAAGAGGCCTCCATCGGGAGTGTGGTGCTTCGCACGAAGCAGTACGTCGACCTGATGGACCACGGCAGCTCGGACCGCACTGCGGATGTGGCGGCCATGCCAGGGGCCAAAGGTCATCCGCCACCCGCAGAACAGGGGCAAGGGCGCAGCGCTGGTAATTGTGAATTTTTCAACAGAGAATTTATGGAAACGCTTTGTGGAATAATTTAAATCGTCGCAATAGCACTAAAAGCAGGGAGGAGTGGAGATTTTGGGTTTAACCATTGCAGCCATGCCGGCCTACAATGAGGAGCACTCGATTGCAAGGATGGTTCGTGGCTGCAAGAAGCACGTCGACTGCGTCATTGTGGTGGACGACGGAAGCTCTGATCGGACGGCTGAGATTGCCGCTTCCGAGGGTGCGCACGTGGTTCGGCATGAGCAGAACAGAGGATATGGCGCAGCTTTGCAGACGTGCTTTGAGGCCGCCAGGGATTTAGGCGCAACAGAAATGGTTATCATCGACTCGGACGGGCAGCACGACCCCGAAGAGATACCAAAGTTGCTAGAACCACTGGGCAGGGGCGCGGACCTGGTAATTGGCTCGCGGTTTTGCAACGGTAATGGAAAGGATGTCCCAGCATACCGCAAGGTCGGCATGAAGGTGCTTGATATCGCCACCTATCTGGTTGGCGGGATCAATGTGACAGACAGCCAGAGCGGATTTCGGGCTTATGGGCGGCGGGCGATCGACTGCATCAGGGTCGATGACGAAGGCATGTCTGCAGGCTCGGAGATCCTGCTGCAGGCCAAGGACAACCGCCTGAAGGTCGAGGAGGTGGAGATCCACTGTCGCTACGATGTGGAGAGGGGCTCAACGGAGCATCCTGTGAGCCACGGGGTCCGGGTGCTGCTGATTCTGCTGCAGGATATGGAGGTCAGAAGGCCGCTGTTCTACTTCACGCTGCCTGGGATGGTGCTGGCGGCGATGGGGATCGGGATAGGGCTTGAGCTGCTGCGGGTCTTTTATCACGGAGGGCAGCTGAGCTATGGGCTCACGCTGCTGATGATACTGCTGACGCTGGTAGGATCGTTCATGGCGTTCACAGGTGTTATTTTACATGCCATATCGCGTTTGATTCACGAGTCGATAAGGAAGCTCGAGAGGCCTAGGAGAGCAGAGGCAGCTAGGACAGTTGTTTGGCGGGATCGTCTGAGCGGTGTGGGAAAGGCGGTCAGGGACAATTGAGGCTCTTCGCAGGCAGTGGCACACAGTCCAGCCGGCCCTTCTCCATGACAATTGCAATCGTTCCTGGCTGGAGGTCATCGAGACTGATGAGACTGGATAAACGTAAGTTAGAAGACCCAGAGCAAAGGCCACGATCCAGAGTCGCTGAAGTGCTGATTCAGGTGCGCTACGACGTCAAGACGAGAATTAGATGTCTTTTAGGTTGATGATGCAAAACCAGTGTATGTGAACTCTATGAATGGCAATGTTCTGATTCTTGGTGCAGGACCGGCAGGATTGTCAGCTGCTTCAAGGTTGCTCAATAGCAACGTAAATTTTTCGGTAATTGAAAAAGAGAGTACTATTGGTGGTCTTGCGAAAACAGTACAATATGGCCTGTTTTCTCTGGATATCGGCCCACATATCCTATGCACCAGACCCTACGTCTACGATTACAATGAGAAAATGTATCTTTTTATCAAAGAGCTGTTGGGCGAAAGGTTGCTCCTATACGAGGAGTTGAAACAAAAATATCTGGAAACTGTTCGTGTTGGCGAGGATAAATTTGATTACCCGATCCAGATTAGAAATGCTCTGCAAAATGTCGGATTTGTGCATGCTCTGCACATGATCTATGATTATTTATTTGCCATGTTTCAATCTACAAATAATTTGAATGGAAACTCGTCATTTGAGCAAACAATAACCAACCAGTTAGGGAGATCTCTTGCAGATCTCTTTATCCTTAAATACTCCGAAAAAATATGGGGGCTCAAATGTTCGGAACTCTCCGCTGATCTAGCCTGGCGAGTTGGTGAGTTCTCAATATTGGATGTCCTCATTGAACAGATCTCCAACTTCTGGAAGAATCTATACTCTCAATCCGGACACCCGGTCTGCTACCCTGAGCAGGGTATCGGGTTGATCTGTGAGCAGATTAAAGCAAATATTGAAAAAGCCAACATTGGTACGATAAAGACGGATTCATTTCCTGTACGTATTCTACATGATAATAGACACATTAAGGAAGTTGTAGTATGTGAACAAGGCTCAGTCCAATCCTATTGCCCTAGTTATCTTCTTTCATCTATTCCACTCGATAAATTGATCCATTTATTAGATCCGAGACCACCTACTAATGTTATTGATTCAGTTTTGAACTTAAAACACAGATCGCATCTTTGTTTATACTTAATAGTTAATAGAAATCGCGTGTTGCGTGAGCATTGCATTTACTACCCGGATCCCGAAATCCCGTTCGCACGGATAATGGAACAGAAGAATTATAGCCGAAAAAGCTGCCCCGATGTCATGACTGCTCTGGCAATTGAATTCTTTTGCTGGTATCAGGACAATCTCTGGAATAAGGACGACTCAGAATTATTCCGGATTGCTTTGCTTAAACTTGAGGAACTAGGTATCGTCAAAGAGGGTGAGATCGTCGACTATTTTGTCCACAGGGAACGATATGCGTATCCTGTCTATGATCTTGGGTATAGAGATTGTCTGAAGAGCGTAATGGCATATCTCGATGGCTTAAAAAATCTCAAACTTATCGGTCGCTCTGGGACTTTCACATACATGGGCCAGTATCGCGCGATGGAAGCTGGCTCAAATGCTGCCGAAGAGATCGTAAGTGAGATCCGCAAAGAGCCTGGCGGTGGTTTAGGGTGAAGATCCTAAGGGTTGCAGGCGACCTTTACCCCGCTTTTGTTGGAGGGATTGCTATTCATGCTCATGAGATGTCAAAGATGCAAGCTTCCATGGGGCATGAAGTAACAGTCTATACGTCTATCTGGAATGATGAACCTCTAGAAGAGGAGCGAGATAATTATCGCATTTTCAGGTTCAGAGGAATAACTATCTTTCGAAACCCTATAGCTGCGAATCTTTTTTATACTCTGTTACGCGAGAGAAATAAGCACGATGTCATTCATGCCCACTCCCACCTCTATTCGTCGACTGTGTTCTGCGCTATTGCGCGGATGATAGGTTCATCTCCTCTTGTCGTTACGAATCACGGGCTCATTTCGCAGACTGCCCCAATGTGGCTACAAAAGATATACGTCCCAACTGTAGCCAAGTGGGTGTATAACATCGCTGATAGCATCATCTGTTACACAGAGACGGAGCGGAATCAGCTAATCGATTTAGGTATCAAACCCGAAAAAATTTCCGTCATCCACAATGGCGTAGATACGGATCATTTCGCTCCTTTAACGAATAATGCTCCCAAAAAGCAGATCCTATGGATAGGTAAATATGTCCCAGGAAAAGGTGTCGAATATCTCCTGCAAGGATTCCAGTCGTTCTCAAGAAAGTCCTCCGATTACACGCTTCTGATGATTGGGAGAGGACCCCAGAAGGATGATTGCCTAAAAATGATCGAGGATCTGGGGCTCAAGGAGAAGGTTATTCTCAGAGATTTTATCGATAATAAGGATCTCCCTGAGATCTACCGACAATCCTGTCTGTTTGTTCTTCCAAGCCTGGAGGAGGGAGTCCCGAGGACGATTCTTGAGGCAATGGCCTGCGGCGTCCCGGTGGCCTGCACAGAGCTGCCTCAGCTGGTAAAGATTGTATCGGGGTGTGGACTGTTGTTTCCGCCAAGGGATCCAGACGCTCTGGCCGCTGCTATTTCAACCCTGATATCAGATCCTGAGATGGCTCAAACTTGCGGAAGGAATGGAAGGGAGAAAGCGGCGTCTATGTACTCCTGGAGAGATACTGTCTCCAAGACTCTTAGCCTGTACGCATCTCTTGCTAGAGGCCGGGTGGTAGATAAATCTCGTGAAAATGGGGATGGCCATTTCAAACGTGTAGCCGGGGTTTCCCATCCTGAGAACGTGAGGTGAGCCGGATGGATGGCGTTTTGAATATGAGTGAGACCATATGAAGATCTCGATCATCGGTTGCGGATATGTCGGCACAGTTACCGGCGTGTGTTTTGCTGACTTAGGTCACGACATCCTCTTTCACGATATCGATGAGAAGAAACTCGATCTTCTCTCCCAGGGGAAGGCTCCGATCTATGAGCCCTCTCTGGATGATTTGATCCAGAGGAGACGGGAGCGCCTCGCCACGACCTCAGATCTTGCTGCTGCTGTGCGAGGTACTGATATCACGTTCATCTGTGTGGGCACCCCATCCAGAGAGGACGGATCAATCGACCTCGCTTACGTCCTCTCGGCGAGCGCCACGATTGGAAAGGCGTTGCAGGAGACTTCTGATTTTCATCCGGTCATCGTCAAGAGCACTGTCTTTCCAGGGAGCACCGAGGGGCCGGTTCGGTCTGTTCTAGAAGAGGCATCTGGCAAGCAGGCGTTTGTGGACTTCGGCCTTGGATCAAACCCTGAGTTTCTAAGGGAGGGAAACGCCGTCCAAGATTTCTGCGAGCCCGACAGAATAGTTCTCGGCGCAAAAGATGCAAGGACGATGAAAGCCCTGAGGGACCTCTATGCATCATTCACCTGCCCCAAGATCGAGACCTCAATTCGGACTGCAGAGATGATCAAGTATGCGAGCAATGCCTTCCTTGCGACGAAGATCAGCTTCGCAAACGAGATCGGCAACCTCGCAAAGAGGCTTGGGATCGACTCTGAGGAGGTCTTTGCCGGGGTCGGGCTCGACAGCCGGATTGGCCCTGCATTCTTCAGGACAGGGATTGGATTTGGCGGCTCGTGTTTTCCCAAGGATGTTCGGGCCCTGATTGCCGGTGCAGGAGGCTGTGGCGAGCATCTGCAGATCATCCCGGCTGCATTGCGGGTCAACGAAGACCAGCCGCTGAAGCTGGTCAGGCTGCTCCAGGCTCGCATCCCAGACCTTAAGGGTCGGAGGATTGGCGTTTTGGGCCTGGCATTCAAGCCCAATACCGATGATGTCAGGGAGAGCCGGGCCATCCCGATCGTCAGGGCGCTTCTTGATGCTGGAGCCGAGGTCGTAGCCTACGACCCGCTCGCCATGGAGAACTTTGCCGCTCTCTTCCCGGAGATAGAGTACGCAGCATCGTCACAGGCCGCTCTTGCGGCTGATGCTGTACTGATAACGACTGAATGGGAGGAGTTCGAGCATCTCGATTACAGTGGAAAGACGGTCATCGATGGCAGGCGAATTTCCGCGGCCTGCCGGACTGCAGAGGTCTATGAGGGGGTCTGCTGGTGAAGGAGGTCAGGAAGGCCGTCATCCCGGCTGCGGGCCTTGGGACCCGGTTCCTCCCGGCGACCAAGTCGATGCCCAAGGAGATGCTCCCGCTCATCGACCGCCCTGTGATACAGTATGTGGTGGAGGAGGCGATCGACTCGGGGATAGAGGACCTGATAATCATCACCGGCCGGGGGAAACGGGCGATCGAGGACTACTTCGACGACTCGCCGGAACTTGAGATGCACCTGAGAGACCACGGGAAGTTCGAGACGCTAAGGACTGTTCAGGAGATCTCCTCTTTGGTCGATATCCACTACATCAGACAGAAGGAGCCTAGAGGGCTTGGGGATGCGATCCTTCGTGCCGAGAAGCATATCGGCAATGAGCCCTTCGCGGTGCTTCTCGGAGACGATATCATCAGGAACTGCGTTCCCTGCACAAAGCAGCTCATCGACCTCTACAGGGAGAAAGAGCGTTCCATCGTTGCGGTCGAGGCGGTCCCTCCGGAGAAGATCAGGAGTTATGGGATCATCCGGGGGACTCAGGTAAGCCCGTCACTCTACAGGATCGAGGATATCGTCGAGAAGCCTCGGCTCGAAGAGGCCCCCTCGAACATCGGGGCGATCGGCCGTTACATCTTCACGCCTGATATCTTCGAGTGTCTGAAGCATACGAGCCCTGGTGTAGGCGGCGAGATCCAGCTCACCGACGGGATACGGATCCTCCTTGAGTTCCAGGAGATCTATGCACATCTGTTTCAGGGGAGGCGGTATGATACCGGGGACAAGGCGGGATATATCAAGGCGATCATCGATTTCGCATTAGGAAATCATGAGACCCGTGATGATGTTCTTCAGCACATGAAATCGTTTGGATTGTACAACGCTGTCCTTCAGGCGCAGGGTGATGAAAGGGCTGTTCTGGCACGCTCTGAAAATATGGAGATCTGAGAATGTCCAAGATCGTGATTACCGGCGGGGCTGGCTTTATTGGCTCGCATATCGCAGAGGCATTAGTTCAGGATCATGAAGTTGTCATCGTCGACAATCTTGATGACTACTACTCGCCGGAGTTGAAGCGACAAAACCTCGATATGCTCCTCGCAAACCCTAATGTGCGTTTTATCGAGGGTGATATTACAAATCTCGATCTTGTCCGGAGAGTCATCGACGACACTGTCGACTATGTCTTTCACGAGGCTGCCCAGGCAGGCGTCAGGATATCTGTCGAGGACCCGTTCAAGCCGAATAACGTTAACGTGCTGGGCACCTTAAACGTCCTCAAGGCTGCTCTTGATGCAGGTGTCAGGAGGGTGATCAACGCCTCCTCATCATCGGTCTACGGGAAGGTGCAGTACCTTCCCTTCGACGAGGCACACCCCACCATGCCGGTCTCACCCTACGGGGTCTCGAAGCTTGCAGCCGAGCACTACTGTCGGGTCTTCTACGAGGTCTATGGCCTCCCGACAGTATCCCTGCGCTACTTCACTGTCTACGGCCCCCGGATGCGGCCAGACCTTGCGATCTCCATCTTCACCAGGAAGATGCTTGCAAATGAGCCCATCACGGTCTTCGGGGACGGCGAGCAGACCCGTGACTTCACCTACATCGACGATATCGTCAAGGTGAACCTGCGGCTGCTTGAGACGGACGCGGCCGATGGCTATGCGATGAACGTCGGCGGAGGACAGAGGATCACAGTGAACGACCTGATCGCTCATCTTCGGAAGATCACAGGGAGCACGTCAGAGGTGGTGTACTCGGATAAGCAAAAGGGCGATGCGGAGCATACGATGGCTGATGTGGGGCGCGCGAGGGAGCTGGTTGGGTACAGGCCTGAAACCACAATTGAAGACGGTCTGAGGCTCTATACGCTATGGCATAGCCGATATGTTAAAGGCAGTGCGAGGAGATGTTGATCGCAAAACCCTGATGGTTTGTATCAAAGGACGACTAAGGTCGCTGAGGTTCATAAGATGTCATCAAAAAAAATACTTGTGACAGGTGGGGCAGGTTTCATAGGCACAAATCTCGTCAGAGAGCTAAATAATAGAGGACATGAAGTTATCGCATTAGATCTAAATAACACCGATCGAGAAAATTATATTCGTGCCGACGTCCGAAATTATAGGCAACTAGAACGAGTTTTTAAAAATCACGAGTTCGATTTTGTTTATCATTTGGCTGCCGAATACGGTAGATGGAATGGCGAGGATTATTACGAAAACCTATGGCAGACTAACGTCATAGGAACCAAGCATCTCATAAGGCTTCAAGAGAAGCTGAAGTTCCGCATGATCTTCTTCTCCAGCGCTGAGGTCTACGGGGACTATGAAGGCATCATGTCCGAAGATGTTATGGTCAACAACCCAATCAAGGACACCTATCAGATGAACGACTACGCCATCACCAAATGGGCCGGGGAGCTGATGTGCATGAACTCGGCCAAGATGTTCGGCACAGAGACCGTCCGGGTGCGGCCAGTGAACTGCTACGGACCGCATGAGCACTACAATCCTTACCGAGGGTTCATCCCCAAGTTCATCTATCACGCCCTCTTCAACAAGCCCTACACTGTTTTCAAGGGCCACAAGAGGATAATTGACTACGTGGAGGACACGACCCGGACATTCGCCAATATCGTGGACAACTTCATTCCCGGAGAGGCCTACAACGTGGGTGGCCGCCAGGAGTGGGAGAGGGATATCAAGGAGTATTCGGACCTGATTTTGAAGGCTGTGGGAAGAGATGATGCTCTCGTCACCTACAAGGAGGCCGAGCCCTTCACGACCAAGGTAAAGACTATGGACTTCTCCAAATCGGTGCGGGATCTCAAGCATGATCCAAAGGTTCCGCCTGAGGAGGGGATCCGGCGGACTGTGGAATGGATGAAGTGGTACTACAGGATGGGTGAGTGAGGATGATGGAGAATGAAAAAGCTTTCTTTGAGGGAAAGACAGTGCTTGTGACCGGCGGTGCTGGTGCGATCGGCGGGAACCTGGTCAGGAGGCTCTCAGACCTTGATGCAGAGAAGATTATTATTTTTGACAACCTCTCCTCATCATATGAGTGGAATATTGTCCGGGCGGAGAATGTCCAGTTCATCCACGGCGACATTCTGGATGAGGAGAAGCTGAAGTGGGGGTTTAAATCAAAGCCCGACATCGTCTACCACCTCGCAGCACATTTTGCCAACCAGAACTCGGTCGACAACCCGGAAAAAGACCTGATGGTTAACGGCATGGGGATCCTCAGGGTACTGCAGTATGCCCATCTCGTAGACGTCGAGAGATTCATTTACTCTTCATCCGGTTGCGGCATCTATGGCCTGGACTCCAAGATGCCATTTGAAGAGCATGATATCTCCATCAAGCTCTATACTCCCTACCAGGTCACCAAGATGCTCGGGGAGCTCTACACCAACTATTTCTACAATCTCTACGGGCTTCCGATCGTCAACGCTCGGTTCTTCAACTCCTACGGCCCAGGAGAGGTTCCCGGCAAGTACCGAAATGTCATCCCGAACTTCTTCTATTGGTCTATGAACGGACTACCCCTGCCGATAACCGGCACGGGAGAAGAGACCCGGGACTTCACCTATGTCGCCGATATCGTCAACGGCCTGATCTCCATGGCTATTCAGGACAGGGCAGTTGGTGAGGCGATCAACCTCGGTGCCGGCAGGGAGATCCGGATCATCGATCTTGCGAACTGGATCAACGAGCTGACAGGGAATGAGGCAGGGATTGTCCATAGAGAGCGACGGGACTGGGACAAGAAGAATCGGCTGCTTTCCTGCATCGACAAGGCGGGCAATATCCTCGGATACACACCACAGACCGAGTTTCGGAAGGGGCTTGAGGTAACGTACCAGTGGTTTGCGGAGAACTGGGAGAACATCAAGAAGAGCGCGGAGTTCTAGCCTACATATGCTTATTTAGGTGCACCGATGAGAATCTCGCTGGTTGTCACATACTTCATATCGGGGATCGAAGCACTGCCCATATATAATTTCGATCTTGCTTTAGGCTTTTGCAGAGCGAGGGCGTATATTAAACATCGTAACCGTACATCCCGAGGGAGTTCAACCTTATATGGAGAAAAGGAAAGCGATTATTATTAGAGGTAGCTCGCTAGATCGGGAAACCAGGGCCACTAAAATCATAAAAACTCTAACAGAAAACAATTATGATGTACATTTGCTATGGTGGAATAGAGGTTTAAACGTTCGACGCTCTGAAAGACGGGAAGCAGGCACTCAGTTTAGCGAAACGGTTTTCAATTTTAAAGCGCTCTGGGGGCCAAAAAGTCTCATATTTTTGCCTTTTTGGTGGGCATTCATATTTTTCCATCTTTTAACGAAAGAATGGGATATTGTGCACACAATTCAAATCATATCGCTGCCTCCAGCAATTGTTGCGGGTAAGATAAAGAGAAGACCAGTGGTATATGACATGCTCGATACCTACGAAGATTCAATTTTCTTACCTCTGATCATCCGTAATTTTTTTGTGGCAATTGACAAATCGCTTATGAGACTTGCTGATGCCGTAGTTCTTGCTGACGAGGAACAGATACAAGAAGTCAATGGTATTCCAAACAATAACGTTGAGGTTATCTACGACTCTCCTGTGACTAATGTGAAGATAAGCAAAAAAAATGGACACAATGACGTTTTTACATTATTTTTCGCTGGTTCTCTGCAGTCTGGGAAGTATTTGAATTTAGATAAGATCTTTGAGGCATTGGAGCGTTTAAATGATGTAAGAGTCATTATTGCTGGTTATGGAGATTTAGTAACATATATCACAGATGTCGAAAAAAGAATGCCTGAAAAAGTCAAATATATCGGCGAAATATCTCATGCGGAAGTTCTTCAGCGTAGCGCCGATGCCAATTTGTTGTTCATGCTCCGTGATCCTGTTCTTCCAGTTAATAAGTATATCTGTGGAAGCAAGATATTGGAATCGATGATGTGTGGAACAGCGATTATCGTGAATAACGGAAGTTCAACAGCAAACATGGTAAGACGAACTAATTGCGGTTTTGTTGTGGATGCTCATAATGTGGAAGAAATTATTAACATTATAAGTAAATTAAAAAATGATCCTGAGATGTCCATACAAATGGGACTCAATGGCCGAAAGGCATACGATGAAATTTATTCTTGGGATATTATGAGTGGCAGACTTTTAAAATTATATGAGAAAATCCTAACGTGCAATACATGATATTGATATGAGGCACAAAATGGTTCTAAAGAAAACTGTTGGAATAATAACTAAACCCCTAGGCCATAGTGGTATTGTTCCTGTCTCTAATTTAGTTAAAATATTTACAGTTATTTCAGATTCAGTGTATATAATCACGGCGAATGATGGGGCGAATTTAAATCCTGGAGAAAACGAGAGACTAGTTATAAATTCCTTTAACTATAAATATGAGGAGAATGTATTTAAAAAAATAGTCAATAGCTTCTCATTGCAAGTTAAAATAATTCTCAATATATTAAAACTACGCAGAAGTATTACTACCTGGATATTCTTTCTGGATTCACATGTACTTATCCTCCCAGTGCTTGGTGCCAAATTATTAGGAACTAAAATAGTATTTCCTCTGGCCGCTTCAATCAAAGGATCTGGGACGGCACAGAATAATTGGCTGAATGATCTATTAGTGATATTCGAATCCGTAACTTTCGAACTTGCAGATTTTATAATATTATACTCCAGGAATTTAATTTCAAGCTGGGATTTAGATCAATATAGCAGCAAAATCCTCATCGCCCACGAGCACTTCCTCGACTTCAAGGCCTTCGCCGTCACCACCCCATTTCCCAACCGCCCTCACCTCATCGGCTACATCGGCCGGCTGAGCGGTGAGAAGGGCGTCCAGCACTTCGCCCAGGCTCTCCCAACCATCCTCGGCCGCCAGCAGGACCTTCGCGCGCTCATCGGCGGGGACGGGCCGCTTAAAGAATCGATCGCATCCTCCCTGCAGCAAGATGGCATCGCCGAGCGCGTCGACCTCCCGGGCTGGATCTCCCACGATGAACTTCCCAAGTATCTGAACCAGCTCCGGCTCCTCGTCCTCCCCTCATACACCGAGGGGCTCCCAAACATCATGCTCGAGGCCATGGCCTGCGGGACCCCTGTGCTCGCAACGCCAGTCGGGGCGGTGCCGGATGTGATAGTGGACGGAAAGACAGGATTTATTATGGAGAACAACTCGCCTGAGTGCATAGCAGAGAACGTGATGCGAGCTCTGGAGCATCCGGAGCTGGAGCGGATCGCGGAAGCTGGGAGGCGGTTTGTGGAGGAGAATTTCACGTTTGAGCGCGCGGTTGAAAGATGGAAGGAAGTGCTGGATGAGATATGAGTTTTAGAGACTCGCCACTCCTGCGTGACCTGGATAGAACGCTTGCCATTGCGGGGGTTGTTCTCTCAGCAATTCTGATATTATATCTGGGCAGAGAGATCGGCCGGGTGGTCTATCTGCTCACCGGGGTTCTGGCCTTGATCTCCTGCCTGCTTTGGCTGGAGATTCGCAAAAGCCACACCTTTGAGTTCCGCCTCCCAGAGTCCAGGACACTGACTTCTTTCTGGTCGATCTGCTTTTTCGTACTCTTTGCTTTAAGCATCCTCTCGGTTCATTTCCGGCCGGAACTCTATGAGCGCCCTCTCCTTTATTTCATCCTGACAGCCCTCATGGCAGGAGCAATTGCCTGTGAGATCTTCTCATCAGGAAGAAGACATGTCGGCTTCATTCTCGTTCAGGTAATGCTGCTGGGGGTGAGCATCGCATGGTCTCAGCTACTGATCTTCCCGAGCCTTCTCGGAGTGGATCCCTGGTATCATTCTGACCTCACCAATAGGATCCTTGGTGAAGGCGCTCTCCCGGAGGGGTTCGGTTACTCAAGATTGCCGCTCTTTCATCTCTTGATAGCTGCGACATCTCTCAATGCCGGGCTGCCTTACAAGCTTGCTGCAATGGTCTCGGTGAGTCTTGGACAGATCATCTGCAACGCTTTGTTTGTATTCCTCATCGCAGGCCACCTATTTAGGAACTATCGGGCAGGATTGCTGGCCGCTCTTATGGTGATCATCGCAAATCATCACATTTACATGTCCTACTGGTCGATCCCAAACGGCTTCTCTGCAGTGTTCATCCCGATCGCCCTCTATCTGCTATTTTTTAAGTTTGGAGATCGCTCTCTTCCTTCCTACGCTCTCCTTTATATTTTAGTTCTAGCCACTATTATCCTGACACACACGATCACCGCCATGTGCATGGCCATACTTCTCTTCGTTAGCTGGGGCGCACTGGTCATCTATCGTGCCTACGACCATTCGGGAAAAGATAGTAATGCATCGTTGATGCGCCCTATCGGCTTTACGGTAGCGATGTTCGCCTGGTGGACATTTGCCTCCGGCAGCATAACAACCTTGGCCAGACTCATCAAGTGGGGTTTCAACATAGATGTCTTTGTTGAGACCCCTGAAGAGTTCCGAGGTTATGAAGCAATTGTACCGCTCGGCGAGCAGTTATTCAATAACCTCGGCATGTTCCTCTTCTTTGCCTTCTCGTTTATCGGCGTCTTTTACATGATCTCTCAGAGGAGAAGCAGCTCGAGCTTTGCCATGGCATGGGTAGGGATGGCGCCTCTTGCAATCGGCTTCTTTTCTCTTATCTTCGGGCATTCTGTGATTGAACACCGATGGTGGTATTTCGCACAGATCCTGCTTAGCATCCCGCTGGCTGTTGCTATCTACATTGTAGGGACCTGGAAATCGAGAGGGCCACTCCATCTCTACAGCTTTGTCTTTGGATTTGTCGTCCTCTTGAGCTTTCTCATGATCGCGAGTCCCACGGCGAATGTTGATAACCTGTCCTTTTCACCGAACAGTAATATGAGGTATACACTTACAGAAGCGGAATTGGAATCGATCGAGACGCTCGCAGGGAAATGGGATGGCCCGATAAAAACCGATGTCTACTTTGCGGGAATTCAGAGTTTTCAGTATCCCCAGGTATCATCTTTTTGCCAGCAGATCTACACCGAAGACTTTGTTAGCATGGGAGATAGTCTTATCTTGATCCGTAAAGCTATCATTGGAAGGCCGTTCAAGATTTTTGATAGCATTAATAAGCTAGACTATGATCTGAATGAACGGCTTGAAGAAATGGGATTTTCCAGGATTTATGATTCTAACTCAGGGAGGGGTTATCAGATGTTATCTCGATATTGAACGGGCTGTATAAATAGCCCGATATTCAGTAAGCTAAAACGAAGTGGTTCGTCCCTGACCTCCCCATTTTTAGGCACACATATGCAGAGCATCCAGGATCTCGCGCTGCTTCTTGGAGATCTCAGTAGTGATCTTCTCTCCGTCCGGCAAGACCATGATCTTGATTTTTTCGAGCTCTGTCAGCAATCCCTCTACCGAGTATCTTTTGATCAGTCCGACATCGCACATCATCCTCATGAGCTTCATCCTGAGGATCAGAGCAAGGATCGAAATGAAGAGGTAGCCTCTTAGACTGCTGTTGGTCCTCAAGTTCGCGGGCATCAAATCAATGTCGTTCTTCAAAATATCAAACCCCTTTTCTACGACATCCTTACTTCGATAAAGCGCAATGCACTCCTCCCAGGTGAACTCGCCACGAAAAAGCAGAATGAACTTTCCCATTTTATTAATGGCCTGGGAGACCGCATTCTTTCTGAGCGAAACCAAAAACTTGCCGTCTGCAGCTTTCCATTCTATGAACTTGGCGTCTCTTTTAGCCGTCGCCCTGAAAACCTCTCCCGGATTCATCCAGGGTTTCAGGTTCTTCGACCTTAGCACCTCCATCAGATCATACAATCGCTTATAAAATGTATTTCTTTCCTGCTGCTCTCGCTTCTGATCGTAGTATGCATATCCCTTCAGCCTGTTTTCGCCGACATCGATGCTCACAGGCATCACGAACAGCGGCTCTTTTTCATAGAGTGGTTGAAAAGAAGCCCCTGTCCATGATCAGAGTATAATTTCTGATTCCCTGCGCTTCTATTTTCTTGACAGTATTCTTAAGCGTAGATACATCTCCGATGCTTCCAGGATAAAGATCGTGCATCACAGGTATGCCCAGATCTTTGTCCACGATTAGAGACAGATTGATCTGAGGCAGGTCGAGGCCATCTCGATTATAACCGTATTCCAGGAGGCTGATGTTTTGAGAATAAGATGAAAATGAAGCTATGTCGTAGACCAAGGTGCGGCCTGTGCATATTTGCTGAATGAGCTTGCGAGAGAATTCCAGGTTCACCGTGCCTTCACCGATACGGCTTAGCATTCGTGAAAGGCTTTGGGAGGATAAGGGAAGATCCGGATGGTCTTCAGACATGGCCGTCCCTTCATACCAACTCTGGATATGGGTTAAGGCCCGGGGGCGTGTAGCATAACTCATCGCCAGAGTCAAAATCGGCCAGACTTCTTTGCCAGGCAAAACATCGGAGAGACTTTTCTAGCTCAAGGTCTTCCGCGATCTTTTTGAGTGGAACGAATTCACCATGTGACAACACTTTCTCAGGTATTTGATCCTTGGCGCGAACCTTCACGGGAACTCCATTAACATTTTTACCCAAATACTTGCTCTTCTGGCGAATTTGTTTCTTTTCCTTGTCGTAATAAGGCGTGATTTCGTAGAGATATTCCTGACCATTTATCTTTTTGATTCGAATAAAAGATTTCATGTGTTATTTGGGCACATAATGATATTTATAGATTTCGGTCATTGTGGCTGAAATTCATTAAAATATGCCTAAATCATGGGGAGCTTAGGTTCGACCTTGTTGTGCAGGTGGGATATCTTAATAAAATATAGATAATATAAAAATTTTATTTAAGTAATCCTATTATTTCCCTGATAAAATTTCCAGCTTTCATTAAAGTCGCCTTTGTACCAGATTTCTTGCATGAAAGCAAGGCTGACAAAGGCAAAGCGTATGCAAAAAAAAAGACAATCTGTGATACGCGCTGGATCTTTCTTGGAGTACATATTTTTAAAAAAAGAAATTTATCTTTTAATCTAAAATCGCCAGTCTTCCCTATAAGAGCTTTCCTTTCCTCCATATTAGTCATTAGCTCTCTTCTTGACATTGAAACTTTGTGCCAAATCTTAGAATCCGGTACATGGACAACTCTAAAGCCCTTTCTTCGTGCTCGGGTACAGTACTCAAAATCTTCATTGCCAAATGGGAATCTGGTATCGAGCAAAGATATATTTTTAAATACTGTATTTTTTATAAGCATGGCACAGCCTGAGACACAATCAACCTCTTGTATTCTGCTGGCCGAGATATTCTTGATTTCGCCAGTCCACCAGTTGAATATTATGCCAGCTTGCCATACTGTACTGGGTTCATCATAATAATAACATGTCGGTCCTGCAATGCCTATTTCAGCATCCTTTTCCATGACTTCGATTAAGAGCTCCAAAAAATTACTGGCGACTACAGTATCATTATTAAGCATAAAAATATATTTTGCCCCATTGTTTAGGGCAAATTCTATCCCAATATTGTTTCCTTCCGCAAAGCCATAATTTTTTTCATTCTTGATGATAATTAATTCGCTATTTGCATAAGAATTCTCAAATAGATTATTGATTTCTCTTTTAGATTCGATCTCACATTTTGCAAATTCCTTAATGCTGATCGGCTTATTTTCAGGATTACATGGAATAAATTTGGACTCAACAGTCAGTTCTCCTTCACAGTATTTGCTAATCATCTCAATGGAATTATCTTTCGAACCATTATCCACCACAATGACCTCATAGTTCGGATACGTTATCTGGTACAGCGACTCCAGGCACTCTATCGTATCTCTCCATCCATTCCAGTTCAGGATAATGATTGCAACCTTCGGCCATTTTTCCTCGCTCACGATCCTACCTCCCCGCCACCATCACGATCTCCTCGCCCGCCTCCCCTGGCCCGAAAAGCCCGTGCTCCTGCGCCAGAAACCCCAAGCCCTGCCACCTGACCAAAGCCCCTGTCTTTTCGGGCGAGCCGCCCGGCAGCCTGCCATCCCTCCGAATAAAGCTGCTGGCCGCGTACATCCAGGGAGCACTTCTCGCGCTCGTCCAAAGCGCCCGGACTTCGAGGCCCGCGCGCTCTGCAGCCATGCGAAGTGACTGCGGGCAAAAGAGGTGCAGATGGCGTGGGACCTCAAGTCCTCTCCAGTGCTCACCAAAGAACTGAGATCCCATGCCCTTGATGTTAGGTGTGGCCACCACCAGCTCGCCGCCTGGCTTCAGCACCCGATGACACTCCTTAAGCGTGACGATGGGATCTGGCAAATGCTCTATTACATGGTTCATGGTGATGGCATCATAGTGACCAGCAGGAAGCCCTGCCTCCTCCAGGGAGCCTTCAAATACCTGCAGCCCTAGCTTCTCGCGTGCAACGGTTACAGCCGCCCCATCGGGCTCTACACCTGTGACATCCCAGCCAAGCTGTCTCATCTGATCCAGGAAGCTTCCGTTTCCGCAGCCCACATCCAAGAGACGGCCCCTTTCATGGGCTTCAAGCCACCGCACACTGCCGCATACTATCGCTCTCAGGGGTCCTATACGGCTCAAAGCAGATCCCACCACCATGTTTGCGCCATCTACCTTATAGCCATAACTGGATTGCAATATGCTTGCCTTCACAACTCTTCGAAGGCCTCTATTTCTATTCTGATTATTAGGAGTCTGATGCGTGAAGTAGTTGGCATAAAGCTTTCCGATATCATCCGCGGCAGGTCGTGGATTGAGCCATGCAAGCTGGCATTTGGGGCATTGCATCAGAGTCCAGATGCCCGGAGCGCCGAAAAGGCGGTCACGCTGACCGCTGTATAAAGTTGTACCTTCACCCCCACATAGAAGGCAATATCTAGATTCTTTTACGTGAATGCCTTCATTGTCTTTCATGATACTCTCTCCATAATTTTCCTAAAATTTACCATCTTATATATGGCCCCGCGGTCTAGATCATCAATCATGAAATTCCAGGCTATCCATGCAGAGATGCCAAAAAATCCGATAAAAAGCAAAGATTGAACTGCTATTGGAAGGGCATATGCAAGCTCCTTCAGCCCATAGGCAATGCCTGCAAATATAACTAGCCCAATAATTGAACGCATCATGCCATTTTCCGCCAATAGACTGGGCGAGAGCCGATAGACCTTAAATGTAGCCATAAATAGCAAAGCTGTATCTAACACCACACGAATGGTCCAGGCTCCCGCTGCTCCAGCAATTCCAAATTGGCTCACCAAGATCCATGCTATCCCAACATAAATGGGAAGTTCAATCAAATGAAACTTGGCCGGAAGATCAGGACGCCCTACCCCCTGAAGGAGCGCAAAGGGTGTTTGAGCAAGTGAATTTATAAGCACGCCCAGGGCAAGAACCTGCATCGCCACTGTGCTTTCTATTACAAAGTCACTTCCAAGCCATATCTGCAAAATCTCCTTAGCATAAACTACTACCAATACGACGATTGTTCCAGTGATCAAGAAGACATATTTGATGGAACGAGCAAAGAACATGCTGAGTCTCTGTCTATCTCTGACACCTTCCATAGCGCTAAAAGCTGGAAATAACGTCGCTGTGAGACTTGCTGAGACGATCCAGAGACGGGTTATCGTATCATAGGGAACTGAGTAATATGCTACTGCAGAGATGGTAAGAATCGAGCCTACCAAAAACCTGTCCAGGTACACCAAAACAGGACCGAAGATGCTCGATATCATAACCCATCCGCCAAAAGAAAAAAGTTGAGCGAAACGAGCGAATGAGATCGTATATTCTCCTAGATTTGGAATAATACGTAAGTCCATCATAAAAAAAGCGACCAACGTTCCGACCCTGGCCAGCAGAATTAATGCCACGATGCCAGCCAAGCCAAAACCCAGATACAGTCCTACCAGTGGAAGGATGAACGTCAAAATGCTGGACGGGATCCTCACGGCGTTTTCGAGATCAAACCGCTGAGCTGCCTCCATCACGCCGCTAAAGGAGCTGGAAACTAAAACCAGAGGAATGGAGAGCGCCAGCAGGTGAAATGTATCTTTTGCTTCCCCAAAAAGCTGAGGAGGAATCTTCAGGACACTCTCCACCAGCAAATCCGTGATCCCAAATAAAACAAGAGCACCCACAAGACCGAGCACCGCTTGAAATGTTACAGCCGTCCATATGATCTCTGGGACTTGATCGCTCTCGCCCTTACCCAGGACCTCGGCCACATATTTTGTTGTAGCTCTGCCCAGGCCCAGATCGAAGATGGTGAAGTACCCCAGAATCACCCAGGCCAGCGAGAGCAGCCCAAATCTATCTGTCCCCAGTCCGTGTACAACCAAGGGTATGGTTACTACGCCCACAAGCAGAGGTAATGCCTGGCCAATCAGGTTCAGGAGGGTATTTCTCGCGATCAGGCTGCCACTGATATCGACCCGTCCGGCCTCTCTTCGATCCCTTAATTCTGTATCGCTCGTCTCCCTCACCTACTCTCTGAAAATCATTGCCTCTCTCGCAGTCAAGGGCATAGCCTTTGATCGCACATCAATCCCTGTCCAACTACTTACAGTTTGTGGAAAGCCGCCTCATGCACCAGCAGCGCCTCCTCCCCAGCAGCCGTCCTGTGCCTGAGCACTGCCCCCCGACCTTTTCCGCCAGATCGTTCCCTGTGACCATCTACAGGTACGGCTGCACTGCATGAAAATTCAGCCCGCAGGATTGGACAATTTGCGTCCTGCTCTTCGGCCCGAATATGCCCCGGGGATCTGGCGCAGGATCTGGTCCCTGTATCTGCGACAGTCCCATGCAATGATGCCCGCAACTTTCAGTCACGCGGGCCCATCACAGCATGCACGCGCGACCCTTCAGGGCTCCAATATCCGCCTGCATTTGTCTGAGCTGTCCTCCTGAAACCTGGTTGGACCCCATCTCTAAGCCCCTTAACCTCTTTTAAGATCTTCTCAGTGTTCTTAGCCGTTTTTGGAATCAAGCGCGTGTTGTCTTCGATCGCCTGAAGGATGAAAATTGCCTTATTCATCTGGCCGTAGCCATCCATAGCGGCGGTCTGCCACAAAGGCATGATCTCGCCTGAATGATCCCCAGACGTTATGCTGCCAATGCTGCCAACTTTTGCAGGCGAAGGCCGTTTCTCATTAAGATTGCTAAGAAATCTTTGGACCCTTCTTTCATCAGCCTCTATCAGGGCCATTACCATCTGCTGCCCGTCTACATGCAAAGAACGCTAACTCTGGCAGCCAAAGTCCATTTCTGCTAGGTACAGCTCCCTCCAAGCTCCCTTATCGACCTCTTGATCTCGACGATATCATTCTCAATCCGAGCCAATCGCCTGTCAGTATATTCTTGCAGATCTGACCTCACGCCACGAATCTCACCGAGGGCCTCGTCCTGCTTCTCCAGCATCTTCTTTCCGATGGACAGGTTCTCCTTGCTCACCATCAGGTTCTCCTTGCTCACCATCAGGTTCTCCTTG
>CAZRYL010000028.1:0-28378 GCA_964604285.1 uncultured Methanotrichaceae archaeon | reverse complement strand
TGAATGTAGTGTGAGTATGAAGATCAATCATGCATCATTGGCTGAAAGCCTGAAGTGTATTAAACATATCTACAATCAAATGATGGATGCAAAAAGTTAATAATAACCTTACAGCTATAACAAAGTGGATCTTAAGGTAGAACAAGGATGCACCAGAGACCTGGAAAAATGAGCAATACAATGATAAGACGTTTGGTCTTGGATATTTTGAAGCCCCATGTTCCCACCATGCTGGACCTGGCCACGGGACTTGCCAAGGTTAGCGGCGTCACTGGCGTGAACCTAAGCCTTTACGAGGTGGACCAGCAGACAGAAACCGTCAAGGCCACCATCCAGGGCGAGAATATCGACTACGAGGGCGTGGAAGATGTGATAAGGAACTTCGGCGCCGCAGTTCACAGCATCGATGAGGTCGTGGTCGGAAAAGAGATAGTGAAGGAGTATGAAACCCTTCAGGAGCGTTAGTTTTGGTTTGGTCGGCCCGACTAGTTTCTTTTCTTCAATTTTCGCGATAAAGATCCGGCAATCTTCTTAATGACAGCTGACTTGGGGCCTTTCTTTAAAACCAGTATCCTTCCAGATGCCTCTGGGTTATGCCAGGTCTTGGGATGCCTCTTTTCACGCTCGATCTCCGGCTTGAGCCCTGATTTAATGGCGGCGGTGATCACAATATCAAGAGTGGGCTCGTTTACTGCCTCCTGCAAAGAGACCATCCTGCCCTCGCTCCTTGAGCGGGCGGCATCGAAATACACGGGCCATATCACAAGCTTGTCCTTATCAGGCATGGCAGGCTACTTGCAGAGTCATACGATAAGTAGCTTTGTTTCTCATCTGCGACGGAGTGACCATCTCGCTTTGCGCAAGTCTTTTAGCTGTCTTAGGACCATTAACCAATAAAGAAGAACAACTGTGGAGTTCCAATCATGAGCCAAGAGACGTTTCCCGTTGCCAACGTAAGTGGTAGGGAGGTCCCGTACGACCCTGAGCAGCTCAGGCGGATTCAGGAGCATCCGTGTTTCAGCGAGAAGGCCTGTCATGCTTTCGGCAGGATGCACCTGGCTGTGGCGCCTAAATGCAACATTCAGTGCAAGTACTGTGTGCGGGACTACGACTGCGTGAACGAGTCCAGGCCTGGCGTGACCTCTCAAGTCCTGAAACCCTTGGAGGCCCTGGAGCGCGTGGATCAGGTGCTTGATAAGTATCATTACATCAAGGTAGTCGCAGTAGCAGGTCCTGGCGAGCCCCTGGCAAACGAGGAGACCTTCGAGACGCTCCGCCTGGTAGGGGAGAAGTATCCCAACATCATCCTCTGCATTAGCACCAATGGCCTTCTCTTGCCTGACAGGATTGAGGAACTGGATCGGCTCGGCGTATCCAATATTACAGTTACCCTAAACGCTATAGATCCTCAAATCGGCCAGCAAATCTATGAATTCGTATATTATAAGGGCAAGAGATACGAGGGCCTTGAGGCTGCAACTCTGCTGCGCGACCAGCAGCTAAAGGGCATTGAAGAGGCCCTCAAGAAAAAGAAGATCGTCAAGATCAACACTGTACTCATCCCGGGAATCAACGACAAGCACGTCTTCGACATAGCGCGCAAGATCAAGTCCATGGGAGTCTACATCCACAATGTGATGCCGCTCATTCCTCAGTATAAGTTTGCGCACATCAAGCCCCCGTCGCCAGAGGAGAAGAGAAAGATCCAGGAGGAGCTGGGCAGGATCATCAAGCAGATGAAGCACTGCCGTCAGTGCCGATCCGATGCCATAGGACGCCTAGGATGCGATGTACAACAGGAGTTCCAGAGCAGGAGGAAGGAAGAAGCATAAGACCTGTTAACATCTAACAAAAATATTATTAATGTTTAAGCATCTTTGTGATGCTGCTGGTAGCATTGGAGATGCTGCGGGAGATGCCAGACATGAAGTCCTTTTGCCCTGAGGGCTTTGCCTGGGCTTTTCCAGAAGTTTTTGTGGCGACAGACTTGCTTGCTTCTGAATTCTTCTCCTTCTTCCTGGAAACTGAATTGCCATTTTTCAACTGATAATTGCTGTTGCGATCCTGTGGACCTTTGCTCTTCTTTTTCTTATCTTTTGCCATTTTCATCACCGCCTCCCGTTTGTGTCGAAATTCATATAGCTTGCGCTCATCTTCTAGAAGCAGTCATATAGCACTTCTTTCAAATAGCATTAGCAATGCTGCGCCAAAGGTTCGTGCTGGATACAACAGCTCTCACTGACTCACTTGCCTGGGAGAGCGAGGGCTGCACCAGCATTTGCGAAGGAATGAATGCCATCCTAGACCGCGTAGCCCAGGGAAGACTTCATCTGGGAATCAGCTGCTATATCCCTTATCCTTCGGTATACAATGAGATCAAGGACTTCGCCCGTCACAATAACTGCGATTCTGTAGTGCTGAGCAAAGTCGATACGTGGCTCGTCAAAAAGACCCCGGACAGGTACAAGGTTAAAGTGCCTTCGAAGATCTTTTATGAGTACGTCGACTACATGCGCAGCCGCATCAACAAGGGCATGAACATCTCAGAAGAAGCCATCTGGGAATCAGTAACCCGGTGCATAGCCTTGAGCGAAGGCAATACCAGCTTGAAGGAGATGAAGGATGAGATTGAAAGAGAGGTCGTGGGAAGTATCATCCGCAAGTTCAGGGAGAAATACAGAGCTGCGCTTCGCTACGGCATTCTCGACAGTGCACCTGATATCGATGTTTTGCTCTTGGCAAAGGAGCTGGATGCAGCTGTGATTTCTCAAGACCTGGGCATCCAGCGATGGGCAGAGCAGCTTGGCCTGCGCTTCATGGAATCGAGGTCCTTTCCAATAATGATCAAGGAGTACATGAACGCGCTGCCGGAGATGTATGCGGAAGAAAAAGACGAGGACAGGATGATCTGACGGCTCTAAAAAAAAGCAACTTCATCAGTATAAGTACTCATAAACAGTGATTATAATTTGAATTACGAAAATTTTATTCACCGAAACTATTATCATTAGGTTGTCTGACAGTACAATTGTACGTAACAATTTAGTAGAGGAGGTTGGCTGTGGAGCTGGATTCAGCAGTGCTTAAGCATGGTGGGCTTTACTGCACCTTGTGTGGCAGGCATTATCTCATGGCAGAAGACCTCTGCACGATCTGCGGCGGAAGGCTGAAGCATATCAAGAAGCAAGAGAAAAAATAGATGAAACATGTGGAGAGAAGATTGCCTTCAAGGCCCAGAAACGTGTAGGGCTGAACTGCAATCTCTCTTTTCGCAATAAAGATCTGATTGCACTGCAATGTATTTATTCGCGATCCGCGCGGAGCGAAAGTGATCTCCTCAGATCTTTCCCGGCTTTTCCAGCAGTCTCGTCTTTGCCATCAACTCTCCAGTGCGGGCGTGTGGCTTTCTGGAGACAGAATCATTCGCTTTCTCCATCTCCCTGGACTCATCCGCCAGGCGGCCCGCCGCTCGCATGACCTCGTGGCCTGCGGCAGCCGTAAGGGCTATGGCCTCTAGCTCCTTGAGACGGAAGCAGGCAGTAGCGTCGATGGTTGCCACAGTCTGTGCCATATAGAGTGCAGCAACTGCTTTGGCGCGAGCATAGGGATTGGAAAAGTTCATGCGCTCAGCGCATTTTTCAGGCGTGGCAAGGATCGCGGGCAGCTTTGGCTCACCGCTAGCAATTGACGTCATGGCCTTGTCGAGCTCTTCCTGAACCAGTCTGATTGCGCCACAGGCAGCCAGGACCTTCAGTGCATCGGAGTTGAAGAGCGCCATCTCTGATGGGTCGAGGAACTCGCGCTTGGCTCCGATGAGCGGGTCTACGGGAAGGATGATATAGCCGAAGCCCTCGGAGGCAAGAGCATCGCGTGCTTCTTTCTTGGTCGGGCCGTCAGAGACGACGATGGTAGGCATGCCTTTGAACTGCTCGCGCGCGCTCGTGGGTCCTGCGGTCGCAGCATTGGGACTGCTTATCACGACGAGCTGCGGCCCCCACGCCTTTAGCTCTGCTGAAGCTTCTCCCTCTTTCTTGGTCATCTTGGGTCCGAAGCTGATTATCTTGAACTCTAGATCTGCCCTTTCCGCAATTTCGTCCAGGGCAAGATCGATTGCAGTTGATGTAGCAATGTTTCCCAGTTTTACAAAACCGATCTTGAACATGCAATGCTTGAGGGCTGAGAGAAGATAAAAGGGTTTTCGTTTTTGTCGAGCCAGTGTGCTGCTCACCAGTTGAAAGGATAAATACCCCTCCAGACTAAATAACCGTCCCAGTGAGCAACTTGTCGGATTACTCTCGCAATCTCATGCCCTTCCTGGCAAATATCGAGCCTGATGAGGCAGGTCCCAAGCCCCTTGAGGTCTGCAGCAGATACGGCATTTCCCCGCAAGATCTCGTCATCCTCAGCCGCAACGAGAATCCATACGGTCCCAGTCCCAGAGTGCGTGAGGCCTTGTCAGAGGCGTCGCTACACAGGTACCCGGATCCTCAGCCATTTGTCAGTGCTTTGGCAAATTATGTGGGCTTTCCACAAGAAAATATAGTCGCAGGCGCAGGCATGGACGAGATCATAATGAATATCGTACGGCTCTTCCTGGGCAGCGGAGACAAAGCTCTCATTCCCGTTCCTACCTACAATCTGTACGCTCTGGCCGTTCAGCTCTGCCAAGCTCAGATCGTCTACCAACCGAGGCTTCCTGGCTTTGAAGTGAATCCGGACATCCCCGATGAGATGAAGATGATCTTCATCTGTTCTCCCAACAATCCGACTGGCAACGTCATCTCGGAAGAGACGGCCAGGGCGATTCTCGAAGGCACAGAGGGGATAGTCTTTCTGGACGAGGCTTACGCCGAGTTTGCCAAAAAGAGCCTGATCTCTCTGGTCAGGGAATATGATAATCTGGTCGTGGGAAGGACGCTCTCCAAGGCATTCGGCCTGGCAGGCCTGCGCCTGGGCTATGCTATCGCGCCGCAGTGGCTGGCAGATTGGTATCGGCGCATCGCGCCTCTGTTCAGCATTAGCAGCCCTTCCCTGGCAGCAGGCGTGGCCGCCTTGAAGGATCTGGACTACATGAAGAAGACAACGGCAAAAATAATCGCTGAGCGAGAGCGACTGCTCCTGCGCCTGGATGGAGCTCAGCCGTCACAGGGCAACTTCATCTGTATCTTTACCCAGGAAAAATCAAGCCTCGTAGCAGAACGGTTACTACGCCAGGGAGTTGTGGTAAGAGACTGCAGCTCTTATCCTGGTGCGGGAATGCATTGCCTGCGCGTCAGCATCGGGACACCAGAGCAAAATGAAAGGTTTCTTGAGGCTTTTACAGAAGCCTGACAGAAATTTTTGGCCCTGGAGGGCACTCAAATCCTGATAAGTTCATGGTCTGCGTCGACCTCTATCCATGTGCCGCTCTTAATTCGCATGATCTCCTCCGGCACTCTGTCCACAAGCGGGATGCCGCTGATGATTGCCCCGACTGCCACTATGGGCTCGGAGCGCAGGTTAATCATGGCTGCAGGAGCTACATTCCTCCCTTTGAGCTGGTAAATCACATAGGACCCAACAGTGGAGCCTTTGCCTCCGGGAAAGATGAGAACCCTTCTTGCGATGCACTGGCCAAATAGCTCGTGCTCTGGATCTACTACCACGCCTGTATTGGGATCGACGTTTCCCAGGAAGGATATTGGCTCCTTCGTGACCATGGCCGGGCCGCTTGCACAGCCAGGAGAAATTTTATGGCACAGTATCTCCATTCTCAAAGCCTCCCAAGCGCGGAATCGATGCACTTCTCCAGGGTACCAAAGCCTGCCTTAACGCCGCAAAGGCCGGGAATGTAGACCAGTGCCTTCCCCGAGTTCACAATCATCTTCTTGTAGCGCTCGCATGCAGGGGAGACCACCATGCAGGTGTCGCAAAAGACACTAGCGCCGCTCGCCTCGATCCTGGCCACAAGCTCGGGGCACGACTCTGCGATCTTTCTGGCTGTACAGACCCACAACTCCTTTTTCACAGTCTTTCCCTCTAGCAGAGCGGCTATTTGCTCCAGCTCCTCCCTGGAGCAATGAGGACATCCCAGGGCGATGATATCTGCATCTACACCTGAATGATTTCTGTAAACATCCTCGATATCCGCTCTCCCAAGAGTGATTTTTTCGTCCGGCATCGCCCGGGAAGGAGGCGGTGGCGTGACGTTCTCGACGTAGTAGAGGGCAACAGATCCACTGGCGGCCATGGATGCACCAAGGGCCTTCAGCTCGGCCGAATTCGGCCTGGAGCGCAGATGGAAAATGGGCACGCCATCCTTGACGATCCTGCCCACCAGAAACCCCACAGCACCATAGTCTGAGCCCATTAATTCGTCGTTAATTTCTACTAGGTGCGTAGGCATTCGGTTTTCATCCAGGTGGTAACCATATAGCGGCGTCTTTCCGATCATTGCTGCCGCCAGCGCGGAAGGACCTCCTTCCCTGTTGGTCATGGCGCCAATGACAGAGTTGGCGTATGAGACAGCAGACGATTCGCTCCAGGCCAGGTGATCTCCCCGGCTTGCCATGCGGTCGTAGATCTGGTAGGGCGTGCAGGTACAATCTATGGTGATTTTCAGTTTACGGTAAGCATCTATGACGGCCTGCTGCTTGGAAGCGAAATCTTCTCCGATCCCCATCTCCTTCCAGCGGCAAAGGTCCATTCCACATGGGTTGAGGATGCTCGGCACCCGCACGTGACCCTCGAGGTCCGATATCCACTGCAGGCCTGCATCGCCGATGTTCTTGAATGATACGCCTGCAATCTGAGCTGACTTAACGGGCACAAGCCTTTCTGCGCCATAGATCTCGCCCAGAGCCACCAATATGTTCATCATCTTCTGGAGGCATGGTCCATGCTCGCCCCTGCAGATGTCCTCCTCCTCGCGAGAAAGATACATGATGTACCGTCTGCTCTTATCCCGTATAAATCAATTCTAAACCAATCGATTAAGAGGATGCTCCAAGGCGGGCTCGATCTCCAGATCCCTCACTGCCTCTGCAATCATGATATCGGCCATTGCTGCCGCTGGGAAGATGAACTTCGCACTCTCAATCGGCCCGTAAAGCAAGAAGTCGCCCGCTGCCCCAAGCTGCAGGGCTGAGGCTGCAGCATCGCAGCACCACTTTGTAGCCTTATCCGCTGAACGCAGCCAAGGCCATGCGCTTACAGCATTGTGAATTCCTGAGCCTGTGGGCAGCCCGAGCCTTGCCTTGACAACTACGGAAAAGCGCAGCGCCGATCCGGCGCCGCTGCCGAGTGGAACGATGCCAGGGTCGATAAGCAGATTGACCAATCCAGCGTCGTTTGCGAGCGAAATCAAGCCCTTTTCCTTGACAGATCCTCCTGTCTCCAGAACCTGAAGAGATCCGTCAACGCTTGAGTTCGCTGGGTTGTAGGCTAAGATTATGGCCGAATCCATCTCCGAATCCCTGATTGCCTGCGCTTCAGCCTCACCTGTGGCGACGCTGATGCTGTTGTAAATGGACTTGTCTGCATATCCAATCTCCGAGACGAGCTGTGCCGAGGCTGCACGCACTGAAGGATCTGCAGAATCGATGATCAGCGGTCCATCCCAAACATCGTCTGCAAAAGCAAGATATCTTTCAGCAGCCTCGATGGTGCGGGCGTAAAGATGCAAGATTGCCGGATTTCCTGTCTCTTCGGAGAGCTCAGCTTGACGGCTCACAAGCCGCTCAGCTGCAAGCCTGTCGAAGACGCCCAGCGCATCATCCTGCACAATCCCATGCCCCTGATAAAAAATTGTGCCACAAAGGACCGTGGGCAGCTCTCCAGGCTGGCCTCCAAATTTCACGCCCCCGACGTTTACAATTGATTGCTCGTGCTTGAACCTGAACACACGGGTTCCCCCAGCTATTTTTCCTCTGCGAAAACGAGCCACGCTGCTGTGTCCATGACCGTTCCAGCTCCTAAGATCAGGTCTCCTTCTCCTGCCTGCATCTCCTCTCGCGCAGCCTTCCTCTTGACCACCAGGAAAGGCTCATCAGGATAGGGCTCAGCCAGGCAGTTGTATCTGGCGATTTTCAGAGCGATCTCGTCTTCATCCTCCAGCCCTATGCAGTCTATCAGCTCCACCTGCTTCTGAAAGCGCCTCACAGCTTCGGGTGGCAGATTCTGGATGAAGGGAATTGCGCCCTTTGAGCCGATAATCCTGCCCTGCTCGTCTATGCCATTTCTGTGTAATGCGAGGAGAGTATCTCCAGGCAGATGGCCCTTCGACTCCGCCCCGCAGATGATAAGGAACCTTATGTTGCAGTTGGAGATCGTATTGGCCACGATCTTCTCAATCCCAAGGTTCTCAGTCTTGCAGGGCCCGCTGATGGCGGCACCCTCAGCACGAAGCCTGCTGGCCAAGGTGACAACAGCTACCCTTCCCTCGGGATCCCCCACCACAAAATCGCCGCGCACAGGCGGCCAGAAATCGTCATGCTCTGTTCGAGAATTACTGCATTCCTTGGTCATTGAAGCTCCATCTAGTTCCTCAAAGGACAGACTAGAACATAAATTTTTTTGGGCAATATGAAAAATAGAAATATGAGGATGAGAAATTGGGTAGGCGAGTAAGGATATGAGAATGACCCCAATGAGAATTAATCCTTCAGAAGAATGGTGGCGTAAATGACTTCCTATAAAGAGAGGATACTGGAAGTCATCGGGGAATCGGATGTGGGTCTTACCACAGTGGATGTTGCAAAAAACGCTGGCGTCAGCAAAACCACTGTGATAAAATACCTCTCCGTGCTCAGCTCCGAGGGCAAAGTCGAGTTCGTTGAAGTGGGCCCTTCCAAGCTCTGGAGGACCAGGAATTCTAGCGCGAGATATGCCGAGGAACGTGTGACTTCTTCAGAGGTCGGTGGTCTGCCCACAGTGGACATTGGCTTTTGCAATGACGAGGATAAGGTCATGTATTTTTCATTCAGAGTCAATTCGGATCAGATTTGCGCACTCATGAAACGAGCCAATAGATGCTATCTGTGAGGTTTCAGATCAGTACCAATTGAGGATGGCCATTTATGCCAAATAAAGTTCAGATGCCCATACCAAAGGAGATCAAGGACTTCTTCCAGCTAGAGAGGGGCCAGACGTTTCTCATCAAAGGGCTGCCGGGAACCGGAAAGACAACTCTCTCCCTGGAGATAGTGAATAGCCTATGCGAGGAAAAGAATGGGATGTACATATCTACTCGCATAGATCCGCGTCGGCTTTATGCTACGAATCCCTGGATAAGAGATGTCATTCCGCCCAGGAATGTGATAAATGCCACCCAAAATAAGCTTCTTGAGAGCCTGAGCGGCATGGGCAAAGATCTGACCAACTATATGGCTGTCCTGGATTTCTTCAAAGTTTTCTTCGATGAGGCTGAGGATATGGACAATCCCATGATCGTCATCGATAGCTGGGATGCAGTACTCAATTATACAGCTCACCTCATCGGAGGAGCCCAAGCGAGCTTTGAGCAAAACATTTGTGAGTTTGCTCGCGACCTAGACACTCATCTCATCTTCGTCTCCGAGTTTGCCAACGTCATGCCCTTGGATTACATCGTGGACGGCGTGGTGACCATGGAGCAGTTCCGACTTCCGGGCTTTGATGAAGGAAGCATGAGATGTCGTTATGTTCGCCAGATCAAACTGGACAAGCTGCGGGGGGTTGAGATCGGCCAGAAGACCTATACCACCACGCTGCACGGTGGACGGTTCAGATTCTTTGAGCCTTACCGGGAAAATAATGACGCCAGGATTGCCAGCGACGGAGTCCGAGTTCGAGACCCTGCACAAGATAGAATATCCACAGGCATTCCAGATCTGGATCTTGTGACAGGAGGCCTGAAGTATGGATCGTGCAATGTGCTGGAGATCGATCATGGCGTTGGCAAGAGATACTACCAGCTACTGACTGCTCTGGCCTCCAACGCCATTAAAAACGGTCGGGGAGTCTTCATCCTGCCAAGCATAGGCTACCAGCTCAGCTCCCGTGACATATTTGTGCCCACCAATGTCATCGTCTCTCAGCCGGTAGGAGAGGATCCAGTGAGCTGGGGAAAGGAGCAACTGGAGAAGTGGGACGCTTTGCGCGAGCGTACAGGAAGGCCGATCCTGAACATCATCGGCCTTGACGCAATCGAATTTACCTTCGGCTACAGAGAAGTCCTCAATTTAGCAAACCTCATGATCCGCAACTGGAAGGAGACAAACGACGTAAATGTGCTAGTAGTTAAAAGCGGCCAGGAGAGCACGAATATGATCATACACACAGCCGATACATATCTCCTGGTCAACGAGCTGAACGGGGGACTATGCCTTTACGGTGTAATACCCAGGACCGAGCCGTATAATATGCTGCTGGAGGACAGCAACAGGATTAGCCTGACGCCTATTGTCTAGGCCCCAGCCAGGCTCTTGACCCCGCGGGCAATTTTCGCTGCAGCTTCTTTTCTCATCATCTCCACGAACTCACCCTGTGTGGCGTAGATCAGGGTACCAGTGGGGCAGGCACGCACACATGCCGGAACATCCAGATCCCTGCACCGATCGCACTTTACTGCGATCCTCACCTCTTTGTGCCTCCCGATGACTCCATAGGGACAGATCATGGCGCACATCCAGCAGCCCACACACCTTTCCTCATCCCTGTCAACTATGCCTGTGATGGGGTCCTGGGACATGGCACCTGTGCGGCAAACTGCCACACATGGAGCGTCCTCGCAGTGACGGCAAACCAGTGGCACCTTCTGACCCTCGGCCATCTCAACATAAACCCGTCGAACCGGAGCGGGCCTCTCGTAGATCGCATTAAAAAGGCTCTTGCTTGCAGAATGCTCCACTGCGCAGGCCATCTCACATGACTTACAGCCCATGCAACGGTCTAGGCGCACAAAAACTTCTTTCATTTTTCGCTCACAACCCCAATTTCCTGCGCTGGCTGTCGATGTGCTCGATCATAAGTGATGCTGCCTTTAAGGGATCTGGCTCTACTGCGAAGCTTGCACCCACCACGCCTTTTGCGCCTGCGGTTAGCAGCTCAGCCACTGCCTGGCTTCCCAGAACGGGCGGAACTGTGCCAAGCACTGTGAAGACTCCTGAGCCCACCACATAAGCTCCAATGGATACTGCCTTCTCGCTCATCCACTCCGGTGCTGCGCCTGCAGCAGGCAGGTCGCTGATGTCAACGCCCAAAGCGTTTGCAATGGCAGCAGCAGCAACGAGGATGCGACTGATATCCACGCAAGATCCCATATGCAGCACTGGCGGAACTCCCAATGCTTTGCACACGCCCTTCAGGCCATCTCCTGCGAGATCTGCCGCCTCAGGCAGGAGCAGACCTGCCTTGGCACATGCCTGGGCGTTGCAGCCGGTTGTAACGACGAGCACGTTGTTTTTTATTAATTCCTTCACCAAGTTCAAGTGGCCGAAATCATGCTTCACCTTTGGGTTGTTGCAGCCGACCACTGCCCCAATGCCACGAATAGCGCCGCTCTTGATTGCGCCAAGCAGGGGATCAAGTGTGCCACCCAAAGCGCCCACGATGGCCTCGACAGAGAAGCCCACCATGCATTTGGTCTTGATGTCGGGGATATGGACCTTGGAGGGATTTCTGTTCTGGTAGTTCTGGATCGCTGCCAATACTATCTCTTTGGCGGTCTCAAGTGCAGTCTCCTCATGGAATTCCATGTGCGTGGCACCAGGGAACTTGGCCTTGGGAGAGGTCGAAATGAACTTTGTATGGAAGCAACCGGCGAGCGCCCCAAGGGCTGGCATGATGCATTGTATGTCCACGACCATTGCCTCAACCGCGCCCGTCGCTACAGCCAGCTCCTGCTGCAGGAAGTTGCCAGCAACGGGGACGCCGTGGCGCATGAGCACCTCATTGCCTGTGCAGCACATGCCGCAGACATTGATTCCAATGGCCCCCTGCTTTTTGGCCAGCTCGACCATTTCAGGGTCTGATGCTGCGGCCACTATCATCTCCGAGAGAAGGGGTTCATGTCCGTGAATTATTATATTAACTTTGTTGGGCTCCAGAACGCCCAGATTGGCCTCGGAGAACGTTGGGCTGGGCGTGCCAAACATCACATCCTGCAGCTCAGTGGCGATCATGGAACCGCCCCAGCCGTCGGCGAGGCTAGCGCGCAGGCCCTGCAGTATTAAGTGTACGTGATCGTTGTCCACGCCTATATGGGTGCGATGCATGATCTCCACGATCTCCCTGTCGATGCCCCGGGGATCGATGCCAAGCTTTCTCCACAGTTCGACCCTCTTTGCAGGCGCACGAAGTGTGAATTGAATGGGACCTTCCTGCTTGCCGAACTCAGCCATTATGGCCTCGGCCAGGGCGATTTGGCTTTCTACATTGTACTCCTTCATAAGCCGCTCCAGCTTGGCTTTGTCCTTGACTTGATAACTTGGAGCCCTGCCTTCAGACATGAGTTTGAATGTGTGGGCCACGCCTCTTCCGTGGTCGGAGTGAGCTGCTGCGCCTGCAGCAATGCTGCGAAGCAAATTGCGTGCTACTATGATATCCGCAGTGGCTCCACAGACTCCTTTGCTTGGACCCTCTCCGAAGGGATCTATTCGGCAAGGGCCCATGTTGCAGTTGCGACAGCAAAGCCCCAGCTCGCCAAAGCCGCATTGCGGCTGTTGTTTTTCGAAGCGGTCCCATGCAGTCTCAATGCCCGCCTTCCCAGCAAGTGCTAGCATCTCCAGGCTGGCAGGATCGATAGATCTATCTTGAACGTCCTTAACCATATTAGTCCCTCAGTGTGAGATTCAAGAGTCGATTCGTCTGCTACTATTTAGTGCTTGTTGTTTTATTTTAAATTTTTTTGATAGGTTTCGACAAAATTTTATAAAATGTTATGCCGATCGTATTCTATAGATTCGATAATCTAGCAGCCAAGATCAAGTTCATTGATAATAATAATGATGGAATAGATATATATACCAACCACCGGAAGCATGTTACCCACTATAAATGCCAAAGGTCTGCACCAAACGACCTTCAGCCAAAGTCTGGTGCAGGATTGAAATGGAGGCTCAAAAGTGGCATTCAAAGTCCCTGCAGAGATCACAAAAGCTGCAATAGCTTCTGGTTGCACCAAGTGCAGTATTACATCTCAAAAGCTGCTTGCTCTCGGCTTCCTGGCCGGAGCTTACATCGCCTTCGGAGCCCTTCTGAGCGAGATCGTGGCAGGGGGCCTGTCGGGCGGCACCATAACTGCTGCAGATGGAGCAATATGGAAGATTGCTCTTCCTGCAGGCCTTGTGAGGTTTGTAGCAGGTGCGGTATTTCCTGTAGGGCTCATGTTGGTAGTAATAGGAGGAGCGGAGCTGTTTACTGGTAACTGCATGTTCGCACCAGTCAGCGTCCTAAACAAAGAGGCTGCTTTCAAAGGACTCGTCAAAAACTGGACATTGGTTCTCATTGGCAACTTCATCGGCTCGATATTTCTGGCATATTTCCTCGCATATAAGTGTGGATTCTTCAACACCATGCCATGGGCAGGGTGGGCTGTGACTGTTGCCAATACAAAGTGTGGCTTGGACTTCACTACTGCTTTCCTGAGAGGCATTGGTTGCAACTGGCTGGTCTGCCTGGCCATCTGGATGGCCATAAGTGCCGAGGACATCGTCAGCAAGATCGTGGCCATCTGGTTCCCGATAATGACATTCGTCACCATTGGCTTCGAGCACAACGTTGCGAACATGTTTTTCATACCCTTGGGAGTGTTTGTCGCAAACGACGCGACTATAGCCCCAAATCTAGCGTATGCGAACATTGATACAACAAACCTTATTGGCAGCACCGGCTGGTATAATTTCTTCATCACTAACCTCATACCTGTGACCCTTGGCAACATCGTGGGCGCGGCTCTTTTTGTGGCAGTCATCTACTGGTATGTGTACATAAAAGGACCGTTATGTTCGCCAAAAGTAGCACGAGATATGGTTAGCAAATCTCCAAATTTAAAATAAAAGGACCAAGGATATAACCCTCTAGAGTGCAGGCTATCGGGAAAGAGGCACGACAGTGCCTACGGATGCCAGGGTGACCGATATGGCCGGCCTCCCGGCGATCAGTGCAGCTTCCGAGTTACTTGAATAGGATGCATATCGCAAACGCCTGTCCGCTCCCACCCTCCTACTCGCGTGCAAGCGGGCCTGAGCGGATAGCCTGTAAAACTGGTAGCCTGTAAAGCCTAAGCCAAGCTCAAGAACAGAAGGCTTAGCGTTTTTACACGCTCACTTCAACGTAGGAGGCTATCGTTGTCGGCTTGGGTATTCTGAGGCGTTTGGCCTTCAGCTCATCGATATGAACCTCCACACCTCCCCCATCAGCTCCAGCGTCTCTTCTTTTGTCTTGCCAGAGCCCATGCCAGGTCTGTTTAGACAGAAAGGCTGAGCGAATCTCTGGCAAAGGTGATATACAAGTAAATACACGTACATTTATCATGTCAACCAAGACTATAACTATCACCGAAGAAGCATATGAGCGGCTCAAGAGCAGAAAGAGCGAGAATCAAAGCTTCTCCGAGGTCATTTTGCAGAACCTACCCGCGAAGAGGAAGCTTTCTGAGATCCTGGAGGAAATAGGCAGGGATGACGAGCTTGCAAACAGAATCGAGGCTGCATCCAGAGAGATGCGCCAGTCCAAAATGCGCGAGGCATGTCTGTAGATGCTGATAATCGACACATCCGTTCTCATCGACGCCCTGCACAGAAAGGATGCGACCTTACGAAAGATCCGGGAGCTGGAAGAGACCGGCGAGACGCTGTGCACGACGCAGATCAATGTGCTGGAGCTGTACAAGGGCGCTTTTACTCCTACAAGGTCTGAGGACGGGTTGAAGAAGATCAGAAAGCTGCTAAATGCCTTACTCATCCTGTCCATTGATGAAGATACCTATGAGATGTTTGGGGAGCTTGCTGCCATGCTCCGAAAGAGAGGAGATTCTATTGGAGACTTCGATGAACTGATCGCATCTATTTCGCTGATCCAAGGAGCTGCGGTGGTCTCACGGGATGGTCACTTCGGGCGTGTGCCAGGTTTGAAGGTCATATCTTTCTAGAGCAGCTCCGCTTCTCCTTCATGTACTTATGCAATTTTTCCTAAGCCTCTTTAAATGGCGCTTGTACTGCCTGCGATCGGCTCTTGTCCTATCGAGGAACCATTCATACATATCAAGTGAGGATCTCGAGCATCCGATCCATCGAAATATTTAAATACTATTAATATTATTAATAATTATGAATTAATTTATTAGCTACGGTCTTAACCAGGCTTATCACAGGCTATCGAACTTGGAGACACACTATCCCGGATCAATTCTATGCTTGATTGGGAGCAATTTTTGGCCGATAACAGAAGCACTCTATGATAATAAAACAGAGAAAGGAGGTCATCCCAACTTCGAATAGTGTTCTGATGATCAAAATCCTTGCTTTGCAGCAATGGTACTGTTTATCGTATCCAGCTATGGAACGCGGAATAGCGGATAGACTCTCCTTCCTGAAGTTTTTGGGCTTTCCTGAGAAGATTTTCGATTCAACTACTATATGGCTATTCACAGAACGTCTGATCAAGAAAGGAAAACTCGAATCCATTTGACAAGAGCTTCAAAGACAGCTTGAAGCAAACGGCTTAACTGTTAAGGAGGGTGGCATCCAGGATGCGACGTTCATAACATCAGATCCCGGGAGATCTGGAAACAAGGCACGAGGAGATTTGGCAAGAACCCGTAGCAGAAAAGATGGAACCTGGGCGAAGAAAGGAGAAAAGTACAATTTCGGGTATAAGCTTCATAGCAATGTGGATGTGGAATACTGTCTCATTCGGAATTAAAATGGTCGGGCCAAGTAGCTCGAAATCCTCATCTGGTCTACTGCCAGCCGCCAGATCCGCCCCCCAGGCCTCAGGTGAGGCCACCCTTAGGGCTCGATGACGCTGATCGTTCCTGGCTCGGCCCAGTCGTCAGTCGCCAGCCTGCCCGCTCCAGGTATACGCGCGATGCTCTTCCCATGCCCCGCAACCCCGCGCCCTCATCGTCCTCGGCCAAGACCATCTCATAGCTGCCAATCCTGATGATCTCACCTGCCGCGAGCCTTACTGCCCTGGCCTTCAGCGTGGCATAAGCCTATGGCCCGGAAGATCCCCTCCTGGGAGGCCATAAGCACAACCCCAGCCATCAGCTCCTCCATCTCCTCAAGACAAGTTTCGGATGGCAAATTATAAAACTTATCTAGGAGGTAGTGGGCTGGTGGATTGCTCATGGGATGCTTCGAGGAGCTGATGAGACTCAGAGAGGAGGTAGAGGATGCAAGGGCGCGGATTGAGTGCAGATCCAAGGAGGGGGAGCATGCCGAGGCCGAGCCCTGAGTCTGTCAGGTGCCATCATGGGCTTGACTTTCGTAGCGCAGGTGTTAGATTTTTATCCTGCCCCGCATCCTCGACCCAGGTAGCGGTGGAATCGCGCTGGACGAGAGCAGGCTTTCTGCCCTGGCTGAGCTGATCAGGGATCACATAGCGCTTGAGGGCATAGAGCTTTACTGCGATCAGACGGGAATCAGAAGCGAGGACTTCATCCCGATCGATCCCTGTTACTTCGCAGGCTGCATCTTTGCAGTGGACGGATCAAACAGGCCGATCTGCGGCTGATCTGTCGGCAGCCTAAACCTGATCCGGTAGGGTACGCGCTCTACAGAGGTATAACCTGGGAGAGGACCGTCATCACCTATGACGACATCTTCCTGGCAGATCAGGAGGAGGATCTCTTACGGATGAAGCATTTAGACAGGCTCGGCGAGATGGGTTTGAGCAGCAGACAGATTATGATGCTGATGCGACGTCCTGGAGATGAGCATCAGGTTCTAGGAGGCAGCCATGTATACAGAGAGCCCCGGCGGATTAATCGATAGAAGGGTCTTGTAGAGGTCAGACACGACCTACAGGATCGTCTCCAAGAGCGTGACCGAGTACCACTTCATAGTACCCTTCGACCCTTCTATCCTGAGCTGAACCTGCCAGTGGCAGCCTCCTGACCGCAGGGCAGAGATCATCAGTCATCAGTCTCGTTCTTTTCTCCTCCTGATCTGAGGCAGAATCCTCTGTACTGAGGCAGTAACATAATCGAACCTAAGACATTCAGGAGCATCGGCGCCTCTGTCTCGAACTGATCTGCTGGGGCAAAGATGCCTGCTAGGAAGTCCACAGTTGTGCCGTAGCCCATCAGCTCGTTCGTCACAACAGTGAAGGAGCCTTCTGCAGGGATGCCGTTGACAGAGAACGAGCAGCGCATCGACTTTCCTTCTGCCATGAACCCTGAGTACTGAGCCATCGCAGAGGCAAGAGACTGATCTGTCTCATAGGAGAGGATCCTCATGTCTTCTATCCGATTTCTTCCCAGGCTGAAGTCCTGGGACATGTAGCCCTCCACATACGCCTCAGGAGACGTATAGGGAGGCAGCATGTAGAAGCCCCTGTGGATGTGGTTCAGAGCCACCACACCCCTGGCCGGGTTCTCAGGATCAGATGCGGCAACCCCACAGCATCCAAGGCCAAGGATATTCCAGCCATCTGGCACAGAGATAGAATAAAATAATGCCCCTGGAGGACACTCATCCTGTCCGATGCATACTCCAGATACTGCCAGCAGGGCCACGATCAAAGCCATGGATCTCATTGTTATTCCTCCTGAGGCATTATCCTCATCATTATTCATATAGCTTACTCAGGGATGCCTTTGGAAGCGCCTGATGGCTTAGGGGAGGGGCCGCGACTGGCCTGGCAGCCTTTTTGCTTTTCCTTCCTGCTCGCTGCGGAATTTTTATAGCCCAAAGCCCTTAATCCCTTAGGAGATGAACCATAGATCCATATCTAGGGCCATATTTCGGTATCTGAACCGGTTCATAATAGTCCCAGCCTTCATGGCTGGCTTGGGAGGTTTACTATCGAATCCTCTTACAGGCCAGATAATGGTCCTCAGGTTCAAGGGGAGAAAGACGGGCAGGACTCGTTATGCGCCTGTGAACTATGCTGTCATCGATGGAAAGATCTACTGTTATCAAGGCAAGCGACTGAAGGGGCAGTGGTATCTCAGCCTGATGGCAGACCCAAAGGTCGAGGTACTCCTTCCCCGTGGCCCAATATCTGGGTTCTCCGAGAGGGTAACAGTTTCCAGAGAGAGGGTCGACTCGATGAGGCAGATCTTGAAAAACAGCGGCCTTGGAGGCCTTATTCATGGGTTCGACCCGCGTACAGCGCCCGATGATCTGATACTGGAGAAGATAGAGGGCATCAATGTGGTGAGGATCACGCCTTTTCGCGAGGAGGATGGGTCATATCAGGAGGATGTCAGCGAACAGTTGAACTGATCTAAGTATGCTCTGCCAGCGTGACAGTCCTTATAGCTCCCGGGAATAATTGGGTCGATGTGATCTCTGCCAGAGGCAAGCAGGCAGGATGCCGGCCCACCTGGCCTGTATCCGATGGGCATCGGCCCAAAATTGCCTGCCTGAAGGTATCCCTTGTCTCAGGCTGCAACTGCAAAGAATGATACGGGGAGTCCCTGCTCTATACAAGGCCCAGCGGTGCCACGGTCCTCCTGTAGCCTCGTTGTACGTGTTTAGGGGAAAGGCTCGCTCTCATCATCTGGCGGAGGTTAACTCCCTGTTGTTGTCACTGGTGCTCTAGATGTGCTCAAATCCAGCTGGATGGAGCATAGACCCCAGCCGCAATCCAGCGATGCCCGCCACAATTGGACAGATTTATCCCGCCATTGACAGCATGAGATCAACAGAGGACCGGTCAACTCAATGAAGTTAGACTACCCGCTTCTGACCCAGGGGCCTTTGTAAACCAGATTCTGTCTCATCTACTTGCGCCATCTGTCCTACCAATGCTCGAGTTTTTAGACATAGATACTTTAAAGTAGGGGACATTTGGACGAATATTAAAAGTTGGCCTTTGTGCCAGGGCAGGCGTTCTACGCGGACGGCGGCGGCAGCAACACCATGAGGCTGAACTTCTCCAACTCCGATAAGGACAGGATCTATGAAGGCATATCAAGGCTGGCATGGGCCATTAAATCCATGGCAAAGTAAAAATTTGGGCTTTCTGGGGCTTCACAGTCCTGTTGCGCTTGCCAGGTCCCGGCTCTTGCCCAGATCGCCGTTGCCCTCTACTAGTACTACGATGCTGCCATTTCTCCACAAATACAGATAGCGCAAGGTTTGTCCGTTGACGCTCTTTCGGATCTCAGTTGCATTGTGACCATTGATTAAGGCTGTAGCAAATCTGTCGACTCCAACAAAAGGCGGCTTTTGAAATTCTGGGTTCGACTTGTAGTTGGAGATCGCAGCATCGGCATGCTCCTCATCCTGTAATTGGATCAAGGTAACCTTGGCATCATAGGCCTCTCCGGGCTTCCCCCACTGATATATTCCCACAGTGACAGCAGCAGGCCCAATGTCATCTGCGCCATAGAAATCCAATATATATTCTGTCATGTTTACGTGCTGATCCATCTCAGGAAGGACTGCAAGAAGCTTGAAGCCCTCAGGCAGCATCTCTTTAGGAACTGTCAGATTCGCTGCCGAGGTGCTCGTGATATTCTCAGCCAGACAAATCATGGAAGATGCGAACATCACGCATATGAATAGGATGTAAATTTTGCTCTTTGATCTCATGATAACATCTATTCGTTTCCATATCCATAAGCTTTTTGAGCCGAAATGGGCTTCTAAATAAAACAGCCAGCAATCATCCTTTTATCTGCCGCAGAGGTATGATCATGGGCCTGTCAGATAAGCTTCTCACAGCTGCCTCTACCCTGTAGACGGAGGCTATGTTCTCTGCAGTGATCACAGAGTTCGGATCTCCTGCTGCAACTATCCTTCCTCTTTTCATCATGATGATGCGGTCCGAGTAGGTTGAGGCCAGATTAAGATCATGCAATGCCATGATGGCGGTGATCTCTCTTTTTTTTACTACGTCTCTGATTATATTCATGACGTCCAGCTGATGCCAGATGTCCAGGTTGCTGGTGGGCTCGTCAAGGAGCATCACCTCAGCCTCTTGAACAAGTGCACGGGCTATCAGCACCTTCTGCTGCTGGCCCCCGGACAGCTCATTGAAGTTGCTCATTGCGAGCCGCTCGATGTTAAGAAGCCGTAAAACATCCCAAACCTTCTCCTCGTCACCCTCGCTCCCCAGCCACCCGATGTGGGGCCTCCTTCCCATGAGGATGGTATCGAAGACGTTTGTGGGAAAGATGCGAACTGAGCTTTGTGGCACATACGATAGATATCTGGCCACATCCATCCGGCTCATCTTTGTAACATCCTTTCTGTCTATGAGAATGCTGCCACCCTGAGGAGATACTATTCGATCTATGCATTTGATCAGCGTTGACTTGCCTGAACCATTTGGCCCGACGATGGTGACCAGCCTGGAGGGTGCTATCTCAAAGTTCACATTTTCAAGGATCGGATTGCTATCATAGCCGAAGATTATTTCCTTGGCCTGCAGCTTGATCATCATGTCCAGAACTCCTTGCGTTTGCCCTTCATCATGAGATACATGAAGAATGGAACCCCTACGATGGAGGTCATGATCCCCGTTGGAATGATGGTGGGCGCTATCATGTTCATGCCTACGGCATCTGCTGACATGAGCACCAAACCCCCCAGCACGCCAGATGCCGGGATGAGAAATCGATGGTCTCCACCTATGACCATGCGGGCCATATGGGGCGCAACCAATCCTACAAACGCAATCGTACCCATGAAGCAGACGATGGTTGCAACCAGCAAGCTAGTGACTATCATTATGAATATTCGTGTCTTCTCCGCATCTACCCCTATGCTCTTTGCTGCTTCGTCTCCAGCGGTCATGATATTCAGGTCCCACGATTTGGACAATAGCAATGGGAAGCAGATAACGAATACTGCCAGCAGCAGACAAGAGTTTGCCCATGAGAAAGCAGCAAGGTCGCCCATTCCCCAGTTGGTCATGAGTCGCAGCTGCTCATCAGATGCAAAATACTTCAGAAGCTGGCTTATCGCCGTGAAGAAATAGTTCACAGCGATTCCAGCTAGCACAAGGTTTTCCGAGGTGGCTCCTTTGATCGCAGCCAGGGCAATGATGAAGAGAGAACAGAAAAGGGCGCAGACAAAAGCGTTGCCTATTATGAAATAAGGCCCGCCAAAGATTGAGACGCCGATCACCGCCGCAATGGAGATGCCAAATTGCGCCCCTGCGGTGATTCCAAGGGTGAAGGGACTTGCCAGGGGATTCTTGAGCACAGCCTGCATCACGCATCCACAGATCCCGAGGCCAAACCCGGCCATGATCCCACCGACTATGCGAGGGAATCTGATATTCCATACCACGCGAGATGTCAGGGTCTCCACATGAAAGTAATCGGGCCAAAAGCGCGCCAGAAGCGCTGAATAGGCATCAGCGACGGAGATGTTCAACGGCCCAAGGGTGATGATGAATCCAGTGAGGAGGACTAAAAGAGCGGCAATGGAGAGCACAAAGAATAGCCTCATGAACTTGAACCTCTCATGGGCCAGCTCCATTCCGCTCTTCTTTCCTGCTCTCCTGGATCTCGACGAGCCTGCATCAGGCTTGCCATGAAAGAATGCTCTGTATCCCATCATTTATCAGCAGCCGCCCTGGCAAGGCCCATCAGAAGCGGAATGTCCGAAGTCTTTGCATCTGATCCCGTTGAAACAACAATCAAGTTCTTCTCTTTGGCGATCTCAGTCAAAGTCTGATACTCCCTAAGCTTCAGGGCGCTGGGCTTGTTCTCATACATGTCAGCAGCTTCGTTCATCATCTTGGAGGCCTGAAATTCTCCTTCAGCCAGAATTATTCGAGCCCTCTTCTCCCTCTCAGCCTCCGCCTGGCGGGCTATTGCGCGTAGCATGTTCTCGGGCAATGAGACATCCCTCATGGTCACCATCACCACATGCATGCCCCATGGCTCAGTGGTGGAGTCCAGAATCTCCTTGATCTTTCTGTTGAGATCGTCTCTGTCGGAGAGAATTGTGTCCAGCTCGTTTTGACCAAGGATATCTCGCAATGTCGTCTGGGCTAAGAGCAGCGTGGCTGCCTCGTAGTCCTCTACCTCGTTTATGGCCTTCGTGGCTGATACCACCTTGTAGTAAATGACGGCATCGACCTCCAAAGTGACATTGTCGCGGCTGATTATCGTCTGCTTGGGAACATCAAGCTCGCGCACTCTCATGTCCACCCGGACCATCTTGTCCATCAAAGGGATAAGCGCAAAGATGCCGGGTCCTCTTTCGCATTTTAGCTTGCCCAATCGAAAGACAACAGCTCGATCATACTGCCTGACGACTCTTATGGATGCTACTATTAGTCCTGTTAAAAAGAGAGATCCGGCCAGAATGGGTATAGAAACCAGACTGAAACCCTCCTAGGCGGTAATTTGCGGGCTCTTTTGCCAGGAGATCATTGCCTGCTTGGTGCTGCGGTGAATGCAAAGCCCCTGGTCATCCTCAATCAGCTTTTTTGAGAGGAACTCTCGAAGCTTTGGCTCCTTTTCTGAGGGGATCTCATGCATCATCTTCCAGCTAGCAACAGCATCATCGATGCTGGAATAGTGCTCTTTTGACTCCCACTCCTGGATCTTGATATCGGCATAAATGCCAATATCTGCTAGCAGGTTGTAGATCATCAGATAGGCTGCTGGTTGGAACGCATTCTGAGGCCGTTTCTCATTCATCAGGAACTCCCTGAAGCCATCATCCCTGTGATGATCTGTGAATGTAAAAATATAAACAGCTCTTTTGGCAAGACGGTCCATCTTGACAAGAGCATCCGCTAGATCATAGACTCCCAGAGAGTTGGACGAGATGACCACATCATGCGCTGGGATCTCATCAATTCCTACATCCTGCCAGCTCTTCTGAATGCATTGGATGTTGCTGATGCCTTCCGATTGCATGTTCTCCTTGAGACAGGATAGCATTCCACCAGATTGATCCAGCGCAGTCACGCTCCTGGCAATTTTTGCCATGGGTATAGCCAGCCGTCCAGTGCCGGCTCCCACGTCCAGTACGGTTTCATGAGGCTGCAGCCCCAGCTGAGCCACCTGGTTTTCAGCTTTTTCTCTGTGCTTCATCACCCTTTTATTGAACTCCCCAGCCCTGCGATCCCAATGGGCAGCAAGGTCCTCGCCGTGATGAATGAAGCCTCTCGTGTGTGTGGCCTTCCATAGCTCATTCCAGTCAATTATTCCTGGCATCGCAGCATCCCTACTTCAAGCTGTCCAGATATTCTCTGGGCCAGACCAGGTAGTCTGCATATTCTGTGAAGACTCCGTCCACTCCCAGGAAGGCCTTGAATATCTCATTGCCCTCCTCTTCCAGATCTAGATCCTTGAACTCGTCGGGGTGAAGCAGCTTCGCCATGTACATCATATTTAGCAGGTTTCTGTCGGGTGGTGTTCCGCGGCAGTGGGGATAGAAGCAATTGTAGACATTTCCGTTCTTGATGGCATTGATGGAGGAAAGCTCAGGGCTGTTCTTGATGAAATTCAGGCCCGTATTGTTTCCAGCATCGCTATTGGAGACGAAGATAAAATCCGGGTTCCATGCGATGATCTGCTCCAGGGCGACATTGACAGTTGAGCCATTTATCTCAGAGGCTACATTGATGCCGCCTGCCACATCCAGTGGGTCATATTTCGGCTCAGTGCGTGTGAAGTCCCTGCCCTCCTTGGGATCATAAAAGGCATTGGTTGCGCCTCTCGAGGCAAAGTAGACTTTGGGTTTATCCGCATCGCTCATCTTATCCGTTACCGACTTGACTTTGTCGATCTTGCCTTTTATGAACTCAATCAGTTTGTCAGCCTCATCCTCGCGATCGAGCGCCTGACCTGCCACCTCTATGCTCTTGAAGTAACCACTGTCGCCGAAGTTCCAACCTTGGCCGCCCAATACCACTACTGGACAGCCGATCTTATCTTCAAAGGCCTCGGCATCCTTCAGGTTTCCGCAGAAAATGATGTCCGGCTTTAAGGCTGCTATCTTCTCATAATAAATGTCGTACCTGGTACTGATTTCTGGAAGATCAGGCATGCGGCCATCGATAATTGTCTTATAACAATCTTTGCATCCTTCAGTGGTATTGCCAAAGGTCATTGGGCAAAGACAGGATTTTGTGGCCTGCTCTCCAGCTATCAGCTTGTCGCCAGCTCCAAGAGCAATTACGATCCTAGCCTCGTCCGGGGACCTGGTAATTATCCTTTCTACGGGATTGTCTAGGGTGATCTCGCGTCCTTGTGTGTCCGTAAAAGTTTTCGGATAGGATGCTGCAGCAATAAAGCTCGAAAAAACCATCGAGCATAAAAATGCTATCAGCAGCAATTTACCAATTGAGTTGCATTTATTCATCAAATCTTCTCCCAATTTCTATATACCATTTATCAGCAGCCCGACGGAGGCTATTGAACTGGGTAACATTTTACTCAGCATGTTCACGATCTTTGTTATTTTTGTTTTGATATTTAAGATTTTCTCATCAATTAACAAATGTAAATAATATTGATTCAAATTCTTTTCAAAAGAATGACAAAAAACAGTTAGATATATGGCAATTTTTAATATTGCACTAACGTGCCTTCATCCTTTACGCGTCCAACTGCGTATCTGAATGTGAAGAGGCTCAGAGGCAGAAGTACGATTGAAAAAAGGATCAAAATAAATATATCCGGAGCTAAATTTTGCAACGAATATCCCTGCAACAGGGCGTGCCTCATTCCATTCAGCGAATAGGTCATTGGCAGCACGCTGGATACGATCTGCAGCCACCAAGGAAATACTTCAATTGGAAAGAGCACCCCGCCGAAAAGCTCCGATGTGCTCATGAAGAACATGTTTATGGGGTCGCCTCTCTTGAAGATCATAATAAAGCTCGCAGAGAGTATGCCTATGCTGCTGAAACACAATATTGTCAAAATTAGAATGATAAATGCCCCAAAAACGTTGGCGCCAGTCATGTTCACGCCCAAGAGAAGGCCGATCAGGAGATAGAAAAAAACCCGTACAGATGCCACGATGAAGCTCCACAGGGCTGAGAGGGTTATCACAGTGGTTGTATCCGTCGGAGTCACAAGCATGGCTTCTAAGGTTCCCATCATCTGCTCGTCTCTTATGCTCTCAGAGAAGCCTCTTAAAGAGACCATCAGATAGGTAGAGAATGCCACTCCGATCAGGACGAATGAGAAATAGTCTCCACCGTATGGTTTAAGATACGGGGCCCCCGCAGTTCCGACGAGCTTGGCAACGAAGTAGTAGGTAAGGATGTTGAAGAAAGCGAAGAAAAGCCTCAAGAAGAACTCGAGCTTGTAGCTCATCTGAAGCAAATAGCTTCTTTTTATGAATGAATGTGCTTTTCTGAAGATAGACGGATCGATCTTGAAGCTCAAAGCCTTCTCCTCCCCATCCCAAATCCGCCTCTGTGCCCGAACCTCTTCTCAAAACGGGGACCGACCACCATGGTCTCCTCCATAAAACGCTTGCCGGTAAAGGCGGAAAAGGCATCGCGCAGCGTCGCGCCATTTCCAAGTCCTTCTTTTAGATCTTGCGAACTTCCAGTGGCCTTTATCTTGCCCTCATCAAATATCGCTATCCTGTGACACAGCTGCTCTGCTTCCTCCAGGTTGTGAGTGGACAGGAAGATCGTTTTTCCTTGCTCTTTGGCGATGTAATTCTTGATAAAATCCCTTAGATTCTGGGCCGCTCCAGGGTCCAGACTTCTCGTAGGCTCGTCCATGAAGAGAACCGATGGGTCGTTGAGCAACCCTCGAGCAATAGCCATTCGCTGCTTCATGCCTGCTGAGTAGCCCATGAACAGCTCGTCTGCTTTATCTTTTAAGCGAACGATATCCAAAACCTCGTTTACCCTGTCTCGTGACTTCTTAGAATAAAAATTATGAAGGTTTGCGAAGAACTCCAGATTTTGTCGACCTGTGAGCCTCCAGTAGAAACTTCGCTCATCTGTGGCGACGAGGCCAAGAGATTGACGGACCTTTGAACTTTCTAATACGACGTCATACCCGTTTACGTATGCATTTCCTGAGGTCGGGAAGATCAGCGTGCAAAGAATCTTGATCAATGTGGTCTTGCCCGCACCGTTGGGGCCAATTATACCGAATACCTCTCCTTCTCTTACTTTCAAATTGACCGAGTCAAGGGATGTAAATTCCTCCTGGTGAAGAGGTCGCATAATTAGATCTGTTACCCTTTTATGCACAGCGAATTTCTTGGTGAGATCATTCGTCTCAATCGAATATTCTACTATGATCTCACATCCAAAAGTGAACGCTGCTGGGATATCCGCAAGGCCGTTTATTCATAAAAGCAACACATTTTTTAGTAATATTTAAGATTTATCTCATTGTCTCCACAGTGTGTACCACATATTTATCTCGTTGAATGCCGACCACTGATTGGGCAAAAGTCGACCAAGAACATCTATTATCCTCCTACCTACTTAAAAATCGACTTTGCCCGCCCTCTTATTTCATGGAAATTCTTCTCAAAAGCGATAAAATTCCCGCCATTTTGGGCAGGGATGATTCAATGATGCTGATCTCAGATCTTATATGCTTCGGACCGTTGTAGATTGACGCACATATCCCAACTCTGCCGCCTTAGCGAAGGCATAATCGGCATCAGATGCACGACCCATTGCCGAGTAGGTATTGGCCTTGTTGACCCATGCTGCAACGCTCTTCGCATCAATCTCTATCGCTTTGTCAAAGCACTTAATGGCCTCTTCGTAGTTTGCTGAGCCTTTGTTTAAAGAGATGCCTTTGTTGTTCCAGGCGTCTGTGTTGTTATGATCCAGTTCTAAGACCCTATCATAGGCTTTTACTGCCTCATCGTATTTATTTTGCTTTTGAAGAATCATGCCCTTCATATTCCAACAGAGAACGCATTGAGGATCGAGCTCTATGGCTCTATCCATTGCTCTAATGGCTTCATCTGGGCTGTCCATTTCATCGAAGAGCAATCCCTTGTTGTACCAAAGCCTGCTATCGTTCTGGTCCAGTTCTATGGCCTTGTCAAAAGCCTTCATGGATTCATTATACATTTTTAAAGCCTCAAAAGATAGGCCTTTGCCATTCCATGGAGCAGTAGAATTAGGGTTTAATTCAATAGTACGATTATATGCCTCGATGGATTCCTTGTATTTTCCTGACATGCGAAGCTTTTGTGCCTTTTCGTACCAGATATTCGCATCTTTTGATTCTATGCTTGTGGCTTTATTAAATGATGCTGCAGCTTCATCAGATTTTCCCAAGGCGTAGAGCGCCTCGGCTTTATTGATAAGTGCTCCAACATGGATTGGGTTTATCTCAAGGGATTTATCGTATGCCACTACAGCTTCATCATACCTTTCCATATTGGCTAAAACAAGGCCAAGGCTATACCAGGCATCAAAAAGCTCAGGATTTTGCTTTGTCGCATTGTCGAAAGCGCAGTAAGCATCCAAATATTTTCCCTGACTGGCGAGCACTAACCCCTTGCCGTACCATGCATCCGTTAAATTCTGATTCAGCCCAATTGCCTCATCATATGCCTTGAGGGATTCGTTATAGCGGCCTTGATTTGCAAAAACAAGGCCTATGCTGTACCAGGCATCGGCCAGATCAGGATCGAGCAAAGTTGCCTTGGTGAAGGCCTGGAGGGATTCATTAAACATGCCCTGGTTTGCCAAGGCGAGGCCTTTTCCATACCACGCATCGGCCAGGTTGGGATTGAGTTGCACTGCCTTGTTATAAGCGTTCAAGGACCCATTGTAGTCTCTTTGGGCTGCAAAGGCGATGCCTTCATAGATCCACACAGATGCGTTCGTCGCGTTCAGCTTGATTGATTTATTGAAGCAATCGAGAGCAATATCATATGATTGTTTCTCAAGAAATTCGTTGCCTTTTATAATCCAATACTCCGCAGTGTACTCAACTCCAAAGGCAAAGTTGCAAAACAGCATCAATGCCGTTATTATTAGCATCTGTCTGGCATTAATATGGCATCCCTCTGATGGCAGCCCTCATAGTTGGCACATCCGTGTACCCCTAACTAGATATGGATTTCGCTTCAATTTTCAATAGCATTAGGTACGTCGCCCATCACGTTCCTTGAGAGGTACAGGTCTTCTGTCGGGTTTTCTCTCTCGCGTTTGACGATCATTGCATGCCATACCTATTTATTCTATCCAGACTAAGTTGCCTTGTATAAAACATCACTTTGAAGACCTCAAATGCCAAATGACTTCAATCATGCGAGCGGTCACATCAGGC
>CAZRYL010000027.1:0-28498 GCA_964604285.1 uncultured Methanotrichaceae archaeon | reverse complement strand
GCGCGGTTGAGAATCTCCGTGGGAACGCCGGGGAACTTGCCGGTATTCAGGGAAAGGTCATTGTCCACACCACCATCCAGCATCAGCCAGCCCAGGTTGAGCCTGCCGCTCGCCTTCACGCCCGGACCGAGGCGCACCTGGTGGTCTTCAACCTTGAATTTGTCATCTCCGTTGACCTTCAGGTCACGGAGCACGGATGGACAGGTCACCCACACCGGCCCGGCAAGGGAGTGGACTGGGAAGAAGACAAGCCGTGCATCCGTGAACTGCGCCAGGCCCTGAAAGCTGCCGCCTTCGCCTTTGGAGAAGCCAAAGGTGACGCAGATAGGGCAGTTGGACTTGCCGCAGTGACCCTGGTAGTTGCCTTTGGCTTGCCCCTGCCCGGCACAGTGAGGAAACTTGCCCTCTTTCTGCATCGCCGCGTAAGTCCGGCACGCTCCGGCGATGCTTGTGCCCGGTATCTTTGGGAGGTTCGTTCCAGGCTCGCGGACGATGCTCATATCCACGCGCCCCAGGCGCATGTCGCCCGTACCGACGTGAACCGGGTCGAGGGCGAGGGCGAAATACTTGGTTACATCAGGTTGATAAGTCATGTTAACCTCCTTAGCTAATTTTTTGTTTGAGAATATGCAGATAGAGTTCCAGGCAGTGCGCAAAGCGCTCACTGGTCACATCTTGCGGTGTGATAACATCGAGCAGGGGACTGCCGTCCTTATCTTTGCGTTCAAATAGACCTGCCTGCTGGAGCGTGGTGCACGTCAGGCGCTCGAACTCCTCGCTGTCCCTGCCCCAGGCCGCGCCTTTGCTTTCCAAAAGCGCCTGCACATTGCGCAGACCGGTCATGGTGATGCCACTTTCCTTTAGTCTTTGCCACATCGCAGTTAACCGCGGCAATTCGTCCAAGAGCAGCACATCCCGTTTCGGATCAAACCGGAAGCGCTGGGCGGTGCTCTCCAGGAAGAGGTAGGCGAAGCGGGAAGGGGTCACGCGCACCGTCTCGCCCGCTTGCAGCGTCTTGACGTGAACCCACCACACGCCCGCTCGTTCAAAGCGGTAGGTATGATGTGGCGCAGGCGTCCCAACTAACTCGAAGTAGGGATACCAGACATCTTCAGTGGTTCCATCTCCCATCACAATAGAGATCTGGAGGGTGATGGACTGCCCATTTTGCTCCAAACACAAAGTAACCATTTTTCCGTCATTTTGCGGCGTACCTGCGATGCGCCATTCATCATGCACAAATTTGCTGTTTAGCATCCGCCGCGCCGCATCCATCACCGCCATCAGGGGCAGTTTGCGCGGGAAGAAGACGATGCCCAGGAATAAGGGCAGGCGGTTCTGCACTTTTCTGAATTGCTTTTGGTATTCATCGCGTATTTTGTCCGCAATTTCCAGCGCCTCGGCGGCGGGGACGAGGGCCATAAACGAACGTGGCTCTGCTAGGATAGGAATCATTGGCGCGTAGGGAGTTCCTTCTATCAAAATATCATCAATGTGGATTTCGCTTTCCTGTTTCTTCGCTTTGCCGTAATCCCCTGGCTCACTTAAAGCCCATTGTGTCTCCGAGTTCAATAGATATGTTTTCACAAAATTTACGGCTTCATTACTGTCCTCGTAAATTTCCTTCTTTGCACCGAGCAGTCTGGCAATACGAGAAAGATTATCTGCTGTTATCAAGTATCCATTCTGGTGCATCACGGCTAATGTAGTTGCGCCCAAATCCAGTTCATAAGTGTGCCCGGGACCAAGCCCAATTTGCCAGATGGTGTTACTATGGATAATCAAGCGCGAGTTCCCTTGTGTTAATTGCAACTTTGCTTTTTCAGAGACGATTTTCCAGAAATCGCTGGTAGTTTCCCACACACGGCGCAATCGGGCAAAAGCTGGCTGTTGGCGCATCAATGATAGGGCAAAACGCCAGGCTTCTGAGGTGCTATGCTCTAAATCAGTTTCGGCAACGTAAAGCTGGTAAATTTCCGAGAACTTTCCAAAGCCCCCTCTTTGATCTGCAAGCAAGAGATCATTAAGCAAGGGCGCCCATCTTCCAAAAGTTTGATTAGCCTTTTTGGGTGAAAGTGCATCAGTGATTTCTTCTAGTAATTTCGAGTAATCAAACTGGTAGGTTTTATTATTACGGCGTTCATCTGTCAGCAAACGAGTAGACGAATCAAATGCCAGCACCGTGTTGAGTGCTTCGCCTGTCAACCATGGCTCTAAATCAAACTGTCCTACCACTAAAGCAACCCGCCCGTTTAGGTCGGCTACTTCATCTAACCAGATGGTCGTATTTAGTGTTTCTCCCCATTCTTTTGCTCGTTCACTACGGCGTTGTTCGCAAACATCACAAACTTTGCGCTCTAACCCTTTTGCGCTTGGCCCTTGTGGTCGCAATTGACATACAGGGCAAATCTCACGATCTGTAACATCGCTCCACCAGAGATAGACATCATCGAGAAATGGCGTTGGCGGCCACAACGCATGTGTTGCTAAGCAGCCAAAAGATAACGTGTTTCGAGTTGCCTCACTCAAAGAAAGCTCAAATTGCGCTTCTGCGCCAAAGCCTCTCTGAGCAATAGCCTGTAATTGCTCAAGCAATGTCTTTTCCTCACCCAGATAATCCAATAGCTCCTCGATATCAGGAACAATGAACAAACTGCCATTTTCATCGCGGTAAATCTCCATACCCAAAGGATAGGTTTCTTCTAGCAAAGTTCGGGCATCATCCAAAGCCAAATCGATAATTGCTTTACGGGCAAGCAAATCATTCATTCTAGCTGACTGCCCCCAATAGGTGAATCCATCAAAGCCCACCCGTAAAATTCGCCAGCGATATTTTTCTTCTTGTTTTCGAGTGGTCGGATTCCTCCAACCTAGAAGAAGATTTTGAGCCAGGGACGCCTTGAAAAATGCCACACTCGCCATCGTTTGATCAAAGAGTGTTACATCGTTAAGCGGGCGGCGGGTTTCAGCAACCGTGGTTCGAAAATCTTCTTCCAGGCGCGTAATGAAAAGTTGCCGGAAATCACCCCAATTGACCCTTGCATTTTGCGCGCGGAGTAGGTCTAATTGCGTTTCAAGAAATTGGTATAGGTTATGTTGGCGATCCCTCAAAGCAGAAATTGGCCCGGTTTCTATACCAACTGCTGTAGATGGGTAAACCGTCCCCGTTTGTTTTGGCGCGAAGCGATTTAATGCTCCCTTCTCAATACCAGAGTCTCGCCCATGTGCGTCCCACATCAATTTTAAGAAGCCTTTGGGAGCTTCGGGATCGGCATGGCGTTGAATGAGATCAAAAATACTTATTTGGTCAGCCTCGAACTCTGTCACCGGCATCTGTGCCCATATTGGACCAGTCCAAGCCTCTTTGAGTAAAGAGCATAGGTTTGGATAGTTGCTTTGTAACTCACCAGGCAAATTCTTGTCGACATCGTAAACACCATTTAAAAACTCATCTGAAAACTTGCCTAGCATGTGCAACCACGCTGCCACCTCTGCCAGGAGCAGAGCATCGCGGTTATCTTGCAGAACTTTGAGGGATGGCAAGGTGGTCATGCTGCGCCTCCGTTGGTGGTATCGCTTTCCATGTTCTGACACAACTCAACCAATTGGCTCAGGCTCTCAAAGGCAATTACGGGGTAACCGGTTGAGGTTGCGCTGTGCTGCAAACTGGCTTGCCAGCCCTTGCCATATGCCGCATACCAAGCGCGGAATCTTTTGAATTCAGAGAGGCTGCCGCCGCCAGCAGCCTGCGCGCCGGTTTTTTTGTATTCACCGTATTCACTGTTGCTCATCAGCCTGCCACCACCACCCACGAAGGCAGGTTTTACGCGTCCGGTTTCATCCAGATACTTGAGGAATACGTCTTCCGGCTTTTTGATTTGCGGCAAGCCGCCCTGCAAAAAGGTGACGCCTGGAATTTTGTGAATCAGTTGACCGGATTCGACAACATCACTTGCCGTCCCGTACCCGCTCGTCCGCTTGGCGGAGAAGCCGTAGGTGCGAAACATAGCCTGCACTCCTTGCGCTATTAGTTTCAGATCGTCTGCAACTTGTCGACGCGTTTTCGGTTCTTCGTAGCCTATGTGGTCGAAGGGCACATAGAGCATTCGGAATTCGCCCTCAGCGCCGACAGGCACGCTTTCAAAGAGGATAGGGTTCTTGCCTACTCGACGCCTTCGATCGTGGGGATTGATAATCTCCAAGCTGGTCTTTATGAAAAAGGTTGGATAGAAGAACAATCGTCCTGCTCTTCCACTTTGTTCCTCGTTTTCTCCGCGGATATCACCGAAAATCCGTTGCATTTGAGCATCGTTCTGCTTATCGTGTCCTAATTGCCAGAGTGCAGAATAAAGGTTGCCTTTCCAGCTCGTTGAGCGCACCATCGGCAGGCGAAAAACCTTTTCCCGCACGATAGGATTGTCAATGATGTAGAAAGGATTGTCGTCTTTGGAGATGTATGGCGTGGTCAATTTGAAGCGGAAGCAGATGAAGAAGGAGAAAGGCGGCAAAATGGATAGATCTGGATTGGGATGAGCAATCATTTGCCAGACTTCTCCTGTAGGTTCGGGAAGTTTTATCTGTAAGGACTTCTTACTCCATTCGGCGCGTACCACATCCGCATCCTTCTTATTTCCTTCTGCTATGAGCAGATGGTAGCGTGTCGTAACTTCATCCACAGATTCCCAGTTTTTCTCGTCGCCATCCTTGTAGATCGTTGCAAAATAATCCCCGCTCATCTTTAGCCTCCTTGCGTTTGATTCAAAATCTGCTCGCCAAAGACAATCGAAACCGGCTGGACATCAAGTACATACTGGATATACTCGTTACACAGATTTTTCAGAGCAGCGACATCTGATAAATGGTCTCTCAGCTCAGGGTGCAGAAAGGCCCATACGCGCAACACATAAGTGTCCTTGTCTTTGCAATAGGGCATGCCGAAGAAAACTCGGCTTGCGGTACGCAATTCTTCATCAATCTTCTTTTCCTTCCCTTCTGATCTCCACTGAGAACGCGGACCGAGCAGGTGATCAATCTCTCCCAGCTTTTTAGGATCATCCGATTCTTGCCATCCTTTTTCCTTAAGCCATTGTCGCAAACCCCATTTACCTTCGCCTTTGTAACGCAAGTCGAACACGCATGGCAGATAAGCTACCTCCTGCTTTTTCTGTGAACTTCCTATGTGTGATTTATCTCTCTTGAAATCTTTTAAATTATCATCAGGGACGTGATAGGTCAGGCTGACAAAATTCTTCAGGTCAAAGGGCGTCTCAATCGGTTTACCACTGGAGCGGAGAAAGCCCTGCTGGATTTTTGCTTTCAGCTGCGAATGGCCGCCCGCAATGCTCACATCTTCTAAGACTTTTGGATAAGCGATCTGCCCAAAGCCATGCTGCAACCTGGCTCCGAGGCCACCATATTCCGCCGCTATGCGCAGAGCAAGCGCGAACTGGGTTCTAGCGTATTCTTCGTCATAGCGCCGAGGCGTAAATTGCAGATTCAACTCGCCATATGGCACTCGCAAGTTTTCAATATCGTCTTTTTCACCTCCGAATATCCTTTTGAGCCAGCCTCCGTTCATGTTAGGCGTTGTGCGGAAGTGTAATGGGGTCATCGGCACCTCAATTGCCCGCAACTGGAACAACCGTGCCCAGCCTGTGCAGCCGAAGACATAACACACAGGACAAACCGTCTTCAACCCCGCACGAATTGCTTCATCGTCGCTTTGTCCTTCCTTTTTTGCCTTTTCGTAGGCCTTGCTATCAAAAGCGCAACGTAATTCGCGATTTTCGCTTGTCGGATCGCACGCGTACCCTCCCAATCCCCTCACCAGCGCCTCATACCACCAGCGTAACGACCCGATCAAGCCAGTCTCGTGCAAACGATCGGAAGTTCGATCCACTCCGCCAGTCCAAAGCGGCGTTAAAGTCCTGAGCTCAATCTCCATTTTTTCCATCCTAACGCAGCCCTCCCCCCACCAGCATCAGCGTCTCCTTCACCCCATAATCCTTTGCTTCCTCCACCTCATCAGCCCGCTCGACCATCATCTCCACCATCCCCCAGGCTCCGGGCCTTCCAGAAGAGCGGTATGGCGATGGCAAGAGTCTTGCCTGACGCCGTTCCTGCAACAAGAAATACATCTTTTTGCTCTTGACCCACGAGCTTGAATGTCTCAGCCTGATGCCTGAATGGATAAAGCCTCTGACCATCTCGCTGAAATGTATAGTCTTGAAATAGAGTCAGAAGAGGTTGTGACACGTCCTCGCAGATCTCAGGTTTTTGATTTATAACCATCGCGGATAATGGCATCGGATTTCCTTCCAGGCAACTGCAATGATGTCCTTTTTAATGGCACTTACCTTTTTTCAAATCGTTACCATCTTTTGACACGTTAAGCTTTTCCCATGTTCCCCAAAAGTGCCCATCCATGGATCAGATGCGAAGCTAGATGATCCACTCTCATGAAGATGCGAAAGAACTATCACTAACAAAAATAATAGGAAGCATCATAACACAAGGTTCCGACCATGTCTCGTATCATACTCTCAGACCGCGGCTCCTTTCTTGGAAAGTCCGGCGAGCAACTCAATGACAATGATTTTATCAGCCTAACCGCCTTCAGTTGCTGTTTCTATTGCAGGTAAAACAACGCTGAGGGTGAGATTTGAACTCACGAGGTGCTATGCACCACTGGTTATCCCGTACCTGTCCCCTTTCAAAGGGGGACAAGACCTCAAGACCAGCGCCGTAGGCCGCTTGGCTACCTCAGCTCATCACAACCATGTTTTGCCCTGGCCCTTTTAAGCCTGGCGATTGGTTATGGGTCGCTTATACCTTTGTCGCTCATCCGGATAATTTTTATACTTTTCTCATCCCCTGGTTCAATTATGCTAATCAAGGATGTCTCCCTTCTCCAGTCTGGTCATCTCCTGAAGGGCCGCGATATACTCATACAGGGAAACAGGATAGTCAAGATCGGTCAAGACCTCAAGGATGAAAACAAGGATGATACCATCCAGGGTCATGGCAAGCTAGCCATCCCGGGCCTTGTGAATGCTCATACCCATCTGGCTATGACTCTCTTCAGAGGTTATGCAGACGACATGGCCCTCATGCCCTGGCTGCAGGAGAAGATCTGGCCTCTTGAGGCGAAGCTTACTGCTGAGGACATCCACTGGGGCGTGAAGCTGGGCTGCCTGGAGATGATCCGCTTCGGCATAACCTGTTACAATGACATGTACTACTTCATGGACGAGACGGCCACAGCTACCAAGCAAATGGGCCTTCGCGCATTCCTATCTGGCGTCGTCTTCGACTCCCGGCCGGAATTCAAAGTAGAAGCAGAGAGCTTCATCAAGCGGTGGAAGGGTGACGAACTGATCTGCCCTGCAGTTGGCCCGCATGCCATCTACACCTGTTCGGAGGAGACCCTCGCCTGGGCCAGGGATACGGCAGAGAAGAATGGCATAAAGATCCACATACACCTATCAGAGACGCGAGGAGAGTTCGACGATTCTGCGAAAAAGCATGGAAAAAGTCCTGTAGAATATCTGGATTCACTGGGTCTGCTCAGCAGCCGGCTCCTGGCTGCCCACTGCGTTTGGCTCACAGATAATGACATAAGGCTGCTGGCCAGTCGCCATGTAAATGTGATCCATTGCCCGGTGAGCAATCTGAAGCTCGCAGCCGGCATCGCGCCTGTTGACAGGCTTATGGCAGCAGGCGTAAACGTGTGCCTTGGAACTGATGGGGCATCGAGCAACAACAACCTGGACATCTTCGAAGAGATGAAGATGGCTGCGATCCTCCAGAAGAATGCCTGCTCCCGCCCCGAGGCCATGACTGCGAAGGAAATCTGGACGATTGCAACTGAGAACGCTTATCGCGCCACGGGCCTTGCTCTGGGTTTGCATGAAGGATCACTTGCCGATTTATCTCTAATCGACCTGAGAAAACCTTGGCTGACTCCCTTTTCAAACATTCTGTCTCTCCTGGCCTACAGCATGGTCGACGGCGTGGACACGACGATAGTCAACGGAAAAGTCCTCATGCAAGATGGGAAGATCCCCGGAGAGGCCGAGATCCTGGATAGGGCTCAAGAGCGCTTTGAGCGCTTGATATCTTGAGCTATCTACGTCTCCTGCGCAGTTTTTTCTTTGCTTGCAAAAATCGCTCTGCAAGGAGAATGCCTCCTGACAGTAGAATCAAACCCGCAGCAGGAACCAGCCAATGTGATGGCGAATCATTCTGCACCGAAATTAGGATGGCGAGATCCTCGCTTTGATCTTCTCCATCTGCGTATACGATCTTGCATGACAGGGGATAGTAACCAGGAGTAGTATTCTCATCTGTATGGACCTTGATCCTGGCCGCTGATATGCCATCTGGATCAATTTGCACAGGCTCAAATTCACCCTCAGCTATGCTGAATGGCGCTGTTGAGCGAGGTTCGACCCGAAGCCCAATGACAGGTTCGTCTCCCCGGTTCGCAAAAAGAAGCTGCAACTCTGAATCCTTTCCTGGAATTGCCACGCCCTTCACCTCTTCAAGCCTGGCATCTGGGCCCTGAACCACACTGAATTTCAAAGGCATCTCTTGGGCAATATCCTCGTATTGAAACGCGACATCTGGCAGGTTATCATCTCTGCTAACAGTTATCTCGGAAAGTCTGGAGAAGCTGATGTGAAGTTTCAGTGGATAAATGCCCTTCTGCGTGCCCTCAGCTGAGGCTGTGAACCTCACAGATCTGCTCATTCCTGGTGCAAGATCTCCCACAAGCTGTGGTCCTGAGAGCACCTTGATCCTCTCGTCGGCGCATAAAAGCTCAGCTACGATCCCGTAGGCGTTGGCCTTTTGCATTCCTAGCTCATGTTCGGATGCGTCTGTGGCATTGTTTCGCAATTCAACGCTGAGTACAGACGGCCTGTCAAGCACCAGCCTGCCAGAGGTCGAAGATACCTCCAGATGAGGGCCGTCCGCCTTGAGATCTTCTCCACAGCTTTGGGCTGTGAGAAGCAGGAGAATTGCCAGAGCAGCCAGAGGCATCATCAATACTAAAACGGACTGTTCCTTTTTATCTTTACCTCTAGTGAGGATGTTGCGGGAGGGCCCCACATGGCGGGGATAAAGACATAAGCAGTCCCTCATAACTGCTCAAAAGCAATCATTGCGGCCTCCTCTGCCCTCAATCCTTTATGAACCACGCCGCATATGCGGCGGACGATGAGCGCTGGATCATCAGCCTGGAAGACATTCCTGCCGATGGCCACTCCCCTTGCACCTGCGTCTATTGCTCCTTCTATCATGCGCAGCAGGTCCAGCTCTGAGTTCACCTTGGGGCCACCTGCAATGACAACAGGAACAGGACAGCTCTCCACGACCCGCGCAAAGCTATAATGATCTCCAGTATAATTCGTCTTGACGATATCGGCGCCAAGCTCTGCACCGACTCGGGCAGCGTGGGCGATATTCTCTTCGTCAAATTCATCCTTGATCTTTTTTCCGCGGGGATACATCATGGCCAGCAGAGGCATGCCCCACTCCTGACAGTCGCAAGAGACTTCGCCAAGGGTAGAGAGCATACGCCCTTCGTCTTCAGCACCTACGTTTATGTGAATGCTAACACCGTCCGCTCCGATCTTCAGGGCCTCCTCTACAGATGCTACTAGGACCTTGTTATTTGGATCCGGCCCAAGAGCGGTGGACGCGGAAAGATGGATGATCAAACCCAGGTCCTTTCCATAGCCCCGGTGGCCGAAGGCTGCAGCGCCCTTGTGCACTACAGCCGCGTCGGCGCCGCCAGAAGCTACGGCCTCCGCGATGGCTTTTACGCTTTTGATGCCCTTGATGGGCCCGACGCTGACCCCGTGGTCCATGGGAATTATAACTGTGTTGCCTGTATTGCGGTTGATGATTCTCTCCATGCGGATCGATGTTCCTCTCAATTTAATACCCCGTAATTGTTGTATTTTTTAGTACATTATTGTATCTTTTTTTACTTCAATGAACAATTAGGGTGTATTTAAAATTTCCCTTCCCGGTAAGCCTGAAATAGTGGCAATATGTCCATCCATTTGGAGAGGCTTGATATGGGCGGCTGTGTCTACTGCATCAGGTGGCTATGCAAGGTATGGGGAATAACACTCATTCTCTCATTGATGGCAGCCATAAACCTCAATTTTATATTTGGTACGGCAATAGCCGGAACTGAAAACGGAGAATTCTGTCCCACCTGCCCGGACTGGACGGATTTGGATGGCTGGCTGGTCAAGAAGAATGCCTATGAAAAGGCGCAGGTCAATTCAATGCAGCACAATGGGCAGACTAACAGCAGCACTTCGACGGCAAGCGTCCAGACAAAGGAGCTTGCAAAAGGCTATCCATCTCAGGAGCTTTTGACCTATGCCGCGGCTTCAAGAGATAATATGGTTGTCCTGGATGTCCGCACGCCACAGGATTACAAGAGCGGTCACATTCCAGGCGCTCGCAGCCTCTACTGGAAAGGGCTGCAAAAGGATGGTTGCCTGGATCCAGGTGTTGCAGAAAGCGCACTTCGAAGGGCGGGGGTAAATAACAGCGATCGCCTTCTGATTTACGGGGGGTCTGATGAAGGCCCAGCATTCGTCTTCTGGGCTTTGAATTATCTCGGCCACAAGAACGTGAGCCTGCTTGACGGCGGCATAGATGCAGCCTGGAGCGCAGGCATCTTGCCGGACAGAACCGAAGCTTCTGCCCCCTTATCGAATTATTCCGCTCACACTGTGCCCTGGCTCCTCGTGACACCTGCCAACCTTGACAGTCTCCTCGCTATGGCGGATGTTCAGATTCTTGATGCAAGGGATTTTGCCGACTTCGGAATGAACAGGCTAACCAACGCCTCCATACCACTCACTGCGGAAAATCTCTACATCGACTATAGGATAAGAGATGCTGCGACTTTGGAAGATTTGCTGAACCGGCGCAGCCTGGATAAAAAAGACACCCAGCTTGTTTACGGGACGCCTCAGGCCTACAGTCTCTTTTATGTGCTGCAGCTCATGGGCTACAATGCCACGCTTCTGGAGGGAGACTGGTGGCAAGACACGAGGTGGGCTGTGAGAAACGTCCGGTAGAAACTGCCATCGTCAAGCCCTCAGCAGCGAGTCGACAGCAGTTTCAATCGCCCCGGCCGATCCGGTCTTTGGCGACCAGCCGATCCTCGCGATCTTCTCGATTGAGAGCTGCATTACCTTAACATCGCCCTTCCAGCCCCTGCCGTCGATGCCACCTGTGTATCTGTACTTGACGCCAGAAAGCCCCATTCTCCTCGTCACGATATCAGCGATTCCAGTTACATCCAGAGAGTCGATGGATCCGATATTGAAGATATTTATCTCATCCCTGGAATTCTCGACGCAATGCACCATCGCATCCACGCAGTCCTTCACCTCCAGGTAGGACTTGCGCTGCTTTCCTGAGCCCAAGATCTCCAGCTCCTGGGGATTTTGCTGCAGCTTGCGAATGAAGTCTACCAAAACTCCATGCGTGCCGCGCTCGCCAACTATATTTGCGAACCGAAAGATCCAGGACTGCATCTCGAATGTGTGGCAGTACGATGAGATCAAGGCCTCACATGAGAGTTTAGATGCGCCGTAAAGAGATATTGGAATCAGAGGGCCATAATCTTCGGGAGTGGGCACGACCCTCGCCTCGCCATAGACGGTAGATGTGGATGTGAAGGCGATGCGGCGAACGTTCGTCTTGCGCATGGCCTCCAGTACATTGTAGGTGGCGAGCACATTCTGCTCCAGATGCACACGAGTGTTTTCTGCACCCAATTTTACATCGGGATTGGCAGCCAGGTGAAAGACCATATCCTTTCCATAAAGGGCCTTCTCCAGAGTGCAGGCGTCGAGCAGATCTGCTTTTATGAGATGAAAATTGGGATCGTCTAAATGATGCGCCACAAAATCCATCTTGCCCGAACTGAAGTTGTCAAGTACGGTTACGTCATTTTGCTCCAGCAGCCTGTCTACGAGGTGGCTGCCAATGAAACCTGCGCCGCCTGTAACGAGAATCGATCTGGGTTTTGACATCTATTCCCGTGATTGAGCTGCATTGAGATATAACTCCTTCCGATGGGCTCACACCTGTAGCTCCTCGATAAGCTGTTACGTTAACGTAAGTTTTTTATTGTAAGTGATAATGCTCAAGATGGGATCAATTTATGAGCTGGAAAATCATGAGCAAAATTTTGCTGCTTATGGCTGTAGCAGCAGTTTGTCTCTTATCTGGAGCTGCAAATGACAGTACTTTGAAGATTGCTACCACCAGCAGCCTTTACGACACAGGACTTTTGGAACTGCTGGCCCAGAATTTCTCCGAAGAATACAATGTCAGCGTGCAGATTCCTACACATAGTGGGACGGGGATCGCCATCTCTGACGGAGAGCGCGGCAATGTGGATATGCTCATAATTCACGATAAAAAAAGGGAGCTCAAGTTCGTCCAGGACGGCCACGGATTGGAGAGACGGTGTTTTGCTTACAATTACTTCTATCTGGTAGGCCCAAAAGAGGACCCTGCTGGTGTAAAGGGCATGAATGTCACGCAAGCTTTGAAGACCATCAGGGAAAAGGGCATGGCGGACTCAGGTAAGGTCAAATTCGTCTCCAGGGGCGATGAATCCGGGACGCATTCCAAGGAAAAGAGCCTGTGGCAGAGCGCCGGTTACAATTATTCAGAGATCAGCAACGGCAGCCAATGGTACATCGATGCTGGAAGTCCAATGGGTGCAACCTTGATCATGGCCAATGAAAAATCGGCCTACGCTCTTGCAGACATGTCCACGTTCTTGGCATTCAAGGGCAAGCTTGATCTTGTGCCGTTTGTTGAGGGTGGTAGCGATATGCTAAATGTCTATGTGGCAATAGCCTTGAATCCAGAGAAGCATCCCGGCGTCAATTGCGATCTGGCAGTTAAGTTCATCGACTTCCTGGTATCCGATGAAGGCCAAAGGCTCATCGCAGATTATGGCACAGAGCAATTTGGCCAGCCAATATTCTTTGCTGCCAAGGGCAACTGCAGCCTGATCGGCTGCCAAGCAGAGGAGTGTGCAGTTCCTGCTGCAGCGACCTGCAAAGGGTGAAAGAGGTCATTTGGCTTGGAGGAGATTTGGAGCGGCCTTTTGAGGGCATTTGAGCTCATCATAACCCTCAATCCCGAGGTAGTGGACATAACGGCTCGCTCCCTTTACATCTCTTTGGCCTCTGTTTTCCTCTCGTCCCTAATAAACATCCCAGTTGGGGCCATTATCGAGTCTAGGGAATTTTGGGGAAAGCGTGGCATCATCAGCTTGATTCACACCCTCTACAGCCTTCCCACAGTTACTGTGGGCCTGCTGGTCTACCTGATCTTGTCTCGCAACGGTCCCTTGGGTTCTCTGGAGATCCTCTATACTCCGGCAGGAATGATTCTGGGACAGATGATCCTCATCACGCCCGTCATGATCGGGCTCACGATCTCAGCTCTTGGGGAGGTGAGCCCGCAGGTAAAAGATACTGCAAAATCCCTGGGTGCAAGCGAGCTGCAGATTATGATCACAGCTATAAATGAGGTTCGTTCTGCGATGCTGGCTTGTGTGCTCCTTGGATTTGGCAGGGCCCTCTCGGAGGTGGGCGTGGCGATGATGATAGGGGGAAACATTCGCGGCCACACGCGCGTTCTCACCACGGCCATCTCTTTGGAGACATCCATGGGCAATTTAGAGCTCTCCATGGCCCTTGGAATAATATTATTATCGATATCGCTCCTCGTGAACCTGGTGATGAACAGATTACAGGGGCGATGATAAATGGCCTTTTTAGAGCTGGAGGCATTGGGCAAGGCATACGGAGGCGTTTGGGTTTTGCAGGACATCAGCATCAAATTGTCCCGGGGCGAGATTTTAGGCGTCGTTGGCCCTACGGGATCGGGAAAGACGACATTGCTCCGTCTGGTGAACCTTCTGGAGGCGCCAAGCAGTGGAAGCATCCGTCTCGAAGGCCTCACTCTCAACGACCTGACAGAGAAGGAGAAGCTTTCGGCACGCCGCCGCATGGCTATGGTCTTTCAAAAGCCAGTGATGTTCAAGGGAAGCGTGCAGGATAACGTCTCTTATGGCCTGAAAATAAGAGGCAAAAAAGACAAAAAGATCGTCAGATCTGCCCTTGAAGCTGTGTTTTTGTCCGGCTATGACTCCAGGGATGCCAGTTGCCTTTCAGGCGGCGAAATGCAGAGGGTCGCACTGGCAAGGGCTCTGGTGTTGCAGCCGGAGATCCTGCTGCTGGACGAGCCCACTGCAAACTTGGACCCGAAGAGTGCGGCAGCCATCGACAGGGTCATTCAGAGCCTCGCCGGGCATAATACTCTGGTGATCCTGGCGACCCACAATATGCTCCAGTGCAAGAGGCTGGCAGGTAGAGTGGCAGTGCTGATGAAAGGAAGGCTGGCAGCGGTTGGCCAGCCTGAGGAGATCTTCGATCTAGGACAAGAGCAGCTTTTGTACGAGATCGATGCTCCCTGGTGATTAATGGGACCGAAGATCTCTATCTTTTTCTTTCCAGAGCGGTCTTCCCAAGGCCCAGCATCTTGGCAAGCTCTCTTAAATCCTTTTTCTGGGCCTTGTATTTCAAATCCTTCTTCCTAGGCTGCCGCTTTTCTTGAGACCCCCACTCTGCCATCTTTGCCTTGATCAATTCCCGGCCTTTTTTGGCATCAACGGATATCATCTCATCCCTTACCCAGTCAGGCAGATACTGGTTGACGCCCCCAGGCCAGTTGCCGAATCTGCGATCGCAGAATAGAAGAACTCCCCTCTCCGATTCAGAACGTATAACCCTTCCAGCAGCTTGCAGCCCTCTGTTTATTGCAGGCAAAGTATAGGCAATGAGCATGCCCTTGGCTTTTCCGTATTTGCGAATGTAGTAGGCGTTGATCTCCTTTTGGATCTCGTCGTAAGCCGCCAGTGGCAGCCCGACCACAGCCACGCCATTGAGCGCCTCTCCCTTGTAATCAATTCCCTCGGCCAGCTTTCCGCCACAAACCCCCATGAGAACGCCTCCCCCGCGGTTTGCAAGACGGAAGAATTCATCGAGAACTTCAGGAACTTCATCAGCGCTTCTCGGTTCCTGGCAAACCTTCTTTCCAGATCTCCTTGCCGATGCCTGGCAGGTCTCTTTGTAATTGTTCATCATGGGATAAGAAGTGAAAAAGACGGCCACATTTCCAGGGATCTCCTCTATGATCGATCTGATATGGGCAGAGATCTCTTCTCTATTGTCTGCATCGTCCCTGTTTTCAAGCTGCGTTGTGGCCTTCTCCGAGACCAGCAAAAGCCTGTTTTCTCTGGGAAATGGATTTGGTATGCTGAGCTTTTGCGCCCTGTTCTCTTCGGCCAGGCAGTACAGCTCGTATGCTTCCAGAGGCGAAAAGGTTCCTGAAAGCATCACTGTTGCATTGATGTTATCGGTGATGCGCCGAATGCAGCTCGAGGGATCTATGTTGTTGACCTCCAGGCGAGCATGCTTTTTGCTGCCTGACCCTGTCACCACAACTTTTCTTTGAAAAGACTCGTCCTCTTCGGCTCTCTCAACATCCCTCAAAAATAGGAGCACAAGAGCAAGGCTTGGCTGGAGGTCGCCTTGCAGGTTTTCCCTGTCTCCCTCAGCCAGGTTCAGATCGGCTACGGCGACGGCTACATCTGAGAAATTGTCCAGAGCTTCATCGATATCGTCAATCTCGCTGTAAAGGAACGAGCGAAAGAGATCAGCATCCAGGAGAGCTTCTCCCTCTTGCATCCGGTCCTGCTTGCTCTGCAAAAATCTCCTCAATCTGGGCAGAAGGATGCGAATGACCCGGATTCCTTCACGCCTCCACGAGGCTTTTTCTCGCGTCTCTTCCAGCCTCGCCTGGCCAAGGGTCCCTTCGAACTTTTCCACCTCACGTTCTGCAAGATCAATCATGCGTGCAGTGAGCTGCCTCGAGTTCATGGCCCTGACTGCATCGCCGAGGTTATGCGCCTCATCCACGATCAGGGTCACTTTCTCCATGTCCATCTCCAGCCATTGAAATATGACATCCTGAAAGTCGGGGCTGAAGACATGGGAGTAGTTCATGATCACCATGTCGCTGTTCTGAGCATAAAGGCTCATGATCTCGTAAGGGCAGATGCCCTGACAGGAATCATGCAGGCCGGATGGCGGTGTAACCTTCTCCTTCAGGCCCTCCACAACGCCCAGCGCACGCTGAGAATGCCGGAAATGAACTTTTCCATTCAGCTCAAAAGCCTCCCGGCTCCTCAGATAGTGCAGACAAAAAGTTCTGTAGCCGGGCTCCTCCTCTGGAATGCTCTCTGCTGTCGGATCCCAGATGCTTTGACCTCTCTTATTTATCCTCGAGGCAATATAATTTTTTGTCCACTCTCTCAGCCTTGAGCAGCCTGCATATACGCTCTCGTTCCTGAACTCTCTTTCCAGAGGGCAGATCTTTTGCTTGCCAACCATGTAGGCGATCTCTGGCTTGTGGCGGGTCCTGTCCCAGATCTTTTTGATCTCGTCGATGTAGATGTCAATCTGAGATACAGTCCGGACAGCTACTATTATCTTTCCTGGAGCTGCTGCAAGGGCCGCGCTGATGCAACTGGTCTTGCCAGTTCCAGTCGGTGCGTCTATCATCAACACTGCATGTTCCCCATTGCGCACGACCTCATAAACCGCGTCGAGCATCCGATCCTGGTTGGGCCTGAGGGACTCGTAAGGGAAGTAGTCCAGGTACACGAAATTAAATTACGTCCTCGTGAGAGATAAATGCTATCCACAGGATTCTGGATCTAAAGGTCGAAATAGAAAAGTTAAAATTGTATTGAGAGCATTTACGAATTAGATAGCATTGAAGGTGGGGATCGTGAAGGCGGCTATATCAGTTTTGCTTTTGCTTATGGCAGCTGTCACAATTGGAGCTGACGCAAAGAAGGTCGAGGATAAGATGGCAGAGGCCCTAAGTGGCCTAAACTCATGGAAAATCGCCCAGGAAGACAACCGGAAGGTTACTGGCGCATTAAATGCCAGCATCTCTCTTAACAATTCGACCAATATCGTGGGCATCACAGGCAATTCCTCGATTGATAATTCATCGATCAATAATGCAACCCAACTGAATCCTTCCGGCGTGGGCACAAGCTCCAGGTCAAGCTTCAAAGGCTATTTTGGGATGACTGCCTCCCGGCACGAGATGGGCAAGAGCGACATAAAGTCCAGCACGTTCCTGCGTGGCAGTTTTGAGGTCGACAAATCCGTCCAGTTCCAAGACAGGGGCTTTTAAAGTCCAGGCGGCTGCTGTGAGAATAATATTTCTTATCTTCTTTTTGCTTATGCTTCCAGCTGTCTCTCAGGATGTCGGCCCCAAAGAAGTCTGGAGCAAGGCATTTGGAGGGCCACACGGAGATGGGTTTTGGTCTGTGCAGCAGACCAGAGACGGTGGATATATCCTGACAGGCTACACCTCTACTCAAGGCCAGAGCAGCGACTTGTGGCTGGTCAAGGTGGATTTGCAAGGAGATCCTCTTTGGGATCGAGCCTTTGGCGGGTCGGGCGAAGATGTTGGATATTTTGTCAAAGAAACTCAGGACGGCGGATATGTTGTAGCTGGAAGCACAGGATCTTACGGTATGGGTCAAGAGCGGCTCTGGATCTTGAAGACTGATATTGAAGGCAACAAACAGTGGGAGTGTGTTTTAGGAGGTTTCGTCTCGTCTTTGGGAGATGGCGGTTGGTCGGTCGATGAGACCAATGACGGGGGATACATAGTAACTGGTTATACTCGATCCTTTGGCACAGGCAAAAAGGACCTTTGGCTTTTAAAGATAGATGCAGAAGGGGAGCTGCAATGGGATAAGACCTTCGGGGGTCCGGAAGATGATGTGGGAATGTCTGTGGTGCATGCCGTCGACGGCGGATATGTCGTGGCAGGACGGACCGCATCATTTGGCGCGGGTGGGGATGACATCTGGCTCTTGAGGGTCGACGATGATGGTGAAGAGGTTTGGAACACAACCTTTGGAGGGGAGAAAGACGAGGCTGCGTTCCAGGTGATAGAGCTGAAGGATGGCTTTGCCCTGGTCGGAAGGAGTGAATCAGGCTCTGAGAGCAGGAGGATAGTGCTCATCAAGGTCGACCAGGGGGGCAAAAAGCTGTGGGAGCGAAATTATAAAGGGAGCTCCGGATCCTCTTTGCAGCCCACAGCAGACGGTGGCTTCCTCATTGCAGGACGTAAAGACAGCAAGGATTTTGGAAGAGATGCCCTGCTGATCAAGACCGACCCCTCAGGATGGGAGCAGTGGTCCGAAGAGATGCAGGCCCAGGGGGATGGCATTGCCACTTCGGCGATCCAGGGCGGTGAAGGGGATTACATCGTTGCAGGCATTTGCAGCTCTTCTAGGTCTGGAGCAGAGGATGCCTGGCTGGCGAAATTCATCGTAAGCTACGAGGACGCCGGCAGAAACATGTCTGACATCGAAAAAATTTTTAAAGACAGGCTGAGATTAGGCGTCTGATGCCATCTCAGATCAGAATTTCGGATATTGGACTTTACCTTCGCTGTCCCAGGCTGGTTTACTTCGATGCAATGGGAAGACTATCACATAAGAACAACCCGAAGCATCTTCTCTTGCGAGCCTTGATGCTCGCGATCGTCGGCGAGGAGGATCTGGAAGGCCAGCTCAAAGGATCTTTGAAAAGCCTTGAGCAAGAGCTGCCTTTGATCTACGACATCGAGCCTGATGAGATCAATTCAGCCTGCAGGGAACTGGAAGGGAGGATTTCTGAGATCTCCAAAGGCCTTCTGCCTTATATTAGTTTGATCGTCCCTGGCGATGTGGAGGTTGAGCTGCGCTCAGAGAGGCTTGGCCTCTCTGGCAGGCTGGACCGCCTTGCTCCGGGCGGCATACCGTCTCTGATCAGATCAGGCAAGATGCCGGAGGACGGCGTCTGGAAGCGTGACAGGCTGATGCTTGCAGGCTACAGCTTATTGTTGAGCGAGAAATACGACAAAAAAATAGGCCATGGACTTGTGGAGTACCCACTCTCCGGCCAGGTTCGCAAAGTTCAGATCTATAGTGTGGACAGAGCCAGGGTGCTCCGTATTCGCGATCGTGTACGTCAGATCAGGGCCGGCCAGCTCCCGGATAGACCAGATGCTTCTCGCTGCACAGAGTGCGAGGCAAAGGAGCACTGCGAAACAAGGGTCTCACTGGCTTCGAGATTCTTTTAACTCATGAGATTGCGAAGGGCGCAGTTGGAAGTCCCCATCCTTAAGGGTGGTCTATGTTACTGTGTTCAGGGACGAAGAGTCAGCCACAGGATTAAGGCGGAGTCCTTTGCCCTGATCACTTTCGCTCCGCGCGGCCAAGCTACTCATACCTATGAGTAGTAGTACAGTCTTGAGCCGCCCGATACCCCAACTTCATTTGCTACTCCCTCCGGGCGGATTCATCCCCTTAATGCAACTTTATTGTGTGTGAAGCTCGTAAAACCCTGTTCAAAGTGTGCACGTGTGGTGGCACGGCTTTGCACGCAAGTTGCACTCCGCACGTAAAGCCAGGGCTAAATGCCCATTTAGAGCTGTACATTCACGGATTTGAGGATTTTCTCTGCGGTCTCCCATGGGAAATTGGTTCCAATTATACAGATTATCGATCCGTAGCTGTCCTTTTCATCAGGACTGTATGCTGCAATATATAGTGGATTCGATTCCCCTGTATCAACGGTCAGCAAGATTCCATCATGGCCGTCGATTGTATATGATTTGGTCTGGTAATCAGCACGACGGGGCATGATATTTGATTGTTCTATGCAATGTTCAAATACTGAGGCTGTATCTTTACTTTTACTTGAGATTTGTTCATCAAGTGGTTCTGATGCGCTCATCTCATGGACCTCGATCATGACCTTATTGGATGTACCATCGAAGGTTACTGTGGCAGGGTAAATCGAATACTGGAAATTTGACATCTTGGGGTCATAGTTATGCTCCAATTCCGAACTTTCTCCTATTTTGACTGTGTAAGATCCTGCGCTCGCCAGATCCAAAGATACAGTTGCAGGTCCAATCTCAACATCCTCGCCGGAAACGAGTGCTATTGCTGTCGTTTCGCCAATAAGGCATAGTGCAATCAACAAATTGAGTCTCATCATTTCACATTTCACTCCATGCATCGTAATCGCATATTACTGCAACCCGATTCTCCTCTCGAACGATTAATAAAGGCTGCACCGAACGAACGCCAATTTTATCGAGATGATACAACTGCCAGAAAGCAAATATGGCGGTTCATGAGCGTTTTATTTTTGATAAGAGCCAATTGGAACGTTCAATTACTGTCCTCATGCTTTGCAGCTATTTATCGAATACAGCCAAAAATCCGATCTTCAGCAGGGTCGTCAAACCCATACCTTATAAAGGGATAAGCTACAAGCATCCCTCTAGGATGATAAATGGCAACCATAGAGGAGCAGATCAAGGCGCTGGAAGAGGAGATCCTCAATACTCAAAAGAACAAAGCCACTGAGCACCATCTAGGCAAGATCAAGGCCAAGATCGCGAAGCTGAGGGCGCAGCAAGAGCTTCAGAAGATCAAGGGTGGAGGCCAGGGCAGAAGATATTACATCAAGAAGTCAGGCGATGCAACAGTTGCCTTGGTGGGGTTCCCATCAGTTGGCAAGTCCAGCCTGCTCAACTACCTGACTGGCTCAAAGTCTGAGGTTGCAGCATACCAGTTCACCACACTGGAGGTAATTCCAGGGGTTATGAAGTATAAGGGGGCCGAGATCCAGATACTGGACATGCCGGGCATCATCAAGGGCGCTGCACGGGGCAAGGGTCGAGGCCGAGAGGTGATAACCGCTGCCAGAGCAGCAGATATTATATTACTATTAGGAGACGTCTTCAACTACAGACTGGACATTCTTGAGCGCGAGCTGTATGATGCAGGAATTAGGCTCGACAAGCAGCCGCCCAACATTCACATCACTCAGGAGAAGAAGGGCGGCATAATCGTTCGCAGTACTGTGCAGCTAACCAAAATGAGCGAGTTCGAGATCGCCGAGATCATCCGTGCCTACGGCATTGTGAATGCAAGTGTCACTATTCGCGAAGATATCGATACTGACAGCCTGGTGGACTTCCTGGCAGGAAACAGGGTTTACATCCCAAGTGTCGTGGCGATAAACAAGTTCGACCTAAGGTACGGAGGCGTTGAGCATAAGATCCGTGAAGAGCTGGGAAGGGACTTCTTGCCCATCTCCTGCGCGACAACTGAAGGGCTTGAGGATCTGAAGGATCTGATCTATGAGCGTCTTGGATTCATACGGGTATACCTCAAGCCGAAAGGGGGAAAGGCTGACATGCAAGAGCCCCTGGTGCTCCTGAACGGAAGCACTGTAAAGTCAGTGTGCGAGCACCTTCACCGTGACTTCGTGAATCTGTTCCGCTATGCTCTGGTCTGGGGAAAGAGCGCCAAGTTTCCTGGCCAGTCAGTTGGTCTGGACCACGAGCTCAAGGACTGCGATGTGCTATCAATCATCACTAAGAGAAGGTAACGAGAGAAATTAACTAGGAGGGATGGCAGGAGCCGGACATCATTCTTGCTCCTGCCCAGGCGGAAGGATAAGTCCCCACTCTCCCCAGCCCGCCAAAAAATCGATTATCAGAAAAGCTAATAACTCTTTTTTTCATGTAGAGGTTATGTAGGTCTTATCTAGGTCGTTTATGAGTAATACAAGCTAAAATAGATTCGCTGACCTCCTCCCTTGGCCCTAACGGAGCAGTGCTTCCTGTTTCATCGAACACCTTCGGGCTCTTCACAGGCTTGAATTTTCCTCGATTACATCGAGGCTGCTGTCGACGAAGCCGCAGGACGACGCAGCCAACCCATCAAAGTGGGTGGGTCTTGTATTGCACCTTTACCTCAACACTATGAATCGGAATCTGTTAATCCTGTGCATCGAATAGTTTTTCTACAGTTATGCATATATGAAGGAGTATGAGAGGTGCAATCAGTTTCTTGCTACACAATTTATCTCTGAAACTGCTACTATTTTTTATAATTATTTGGAGCATGAAGGTATCCGCACTGACTGAATTGGATTACCATCTTGGCCAGTCAAAATACGGAGATTCAACCATTTCAGAGGATGAGAGCTTTCATGGCTCCTCCTCGGCCTTGCTTTCAGTTGACCGCAACGGAAATTATATCCGGATCTCCATCACTGTGGACGAACCACTTTCGCTGGGAGATTTGAATCAGTTGAGCATGTGGTTGAACCCTCAATCTGGAAATGGAAATTTGCAGCTCGAGCTATTTTTGGATGGCGACGGTGACGGTGGTTACAGTAGTGATAACTCCAGGGACGCCAGGCTTCGCTCAGTGAGACAATCTTGGTCTGAATTGAAAATGTCCTCCTCCAGATGGAATGAGCTTGATGGATTTGATCTGATTTACGAGAAATACGCAGACAAAACCTTCCCTGCAGGGAGCCTGGATGAGTGTCGGGAACGTCTTAAAGGCAAGAGCATAGTCAGGCTCTATATCACCATCTACAAGGATGGGAATGTGCCGCGGACCTCTGTCTATGTAGATTACATAAAATTGGGCGATCAGATAATCAGCTTCGAGCCCCTTGAGGATGAAGACATAAAAAAAGGTCCAAAGTCGGTCAGCCCCGGGAGTCAGATCACATATACCATAACATATGGAAATAATAACCTGGTGCCTACTGATGTGGTTGTAAGCGAACAATATGATCCGCGCACACTTTTCCTCGAGGCGAATCCTGCGCCTGACCCTGGAACGAACAACGTTTGGACCTTTCATCAGTTGCCACCCGGGGCACACGGCCAGATAAAAGTAAAGGTAAAGACGAGAAGCCATGCCTGCAAGGCAAATATAAGGGGCGAGGTCTATGGCAATGGATACACCATTGCTAGCGGTAAGCTATCTACTAACTTTGATAGCTATCCAGTTACAAACAGCGTTACTATCGCGGCAGGCGAGTTCAAATTCAGCGCATCAGCCACTACTGCTGTAAGGGAGATAGAAGGGTCCAATCTGGAATACAGCGAGCATGGAACTGGACTGTACAGCTGCAGGGGCACTCTGGCTTATTCTCCCTCCAGCATCTCTGTTTATCGGGATATCAACGGATCACTTGATGCTGTCGATCTCATGCAGGATTCAATCTCGATGCAAGGCGCCTGGTTTGCCAGACTGAGAGGAGAGAACGAGGTCAGAGACATTCACTGGTTTGACAGATATTACCAGGGAAGTTTCTTAAATCTCAGCTCTCGCCTTCAGCTTGCCAAATCCCAATCATTCCTCGAGACGTATGCTCATTTCGCTGGCAGTGCGGACAGGACATCCAAGTGGAGCAATGTTATAGCAGACCAGCGATTTTCTGGGGAGTTTACCCTCACGAACGAGGCACGAGCAAGGTGGTCAAATAAAAGCATAAGATCGCAGGATGATGGTCTGGATTGCTGCCCGCTGATCGAAGGATGGCAGGAGGCGCAATCAGAGAGCTCATGAACATAATGGCATTTCTTTGGTGCCGGGAGGGCCGGAGGGAGCCCTCCCAAGAGGAGGTCTTAAGCGGTGAGTCCACTCTCCTAATCCCGCTAACTTATACGTGACGGTGATAGCTTAAATTCTTATTTTTCATCTACATGTCATATTGAGCTTATCTAGATGCATAACCGCAAGCCTAAAATCCTGGAAATTGGCCTTTCCACTATGGTCATGAATGCGGAACGTTTTATTCAAGATGCAATAGCTGAGATCAGGCGCGAAGTAAAAGGGCGCGCCATCATTGGCCTGTCAGGCGGCGTGGACAGCTCCGTTTGCGCTATGCTGGCCTATCGTGCTCTGGGAGAGCGGCTGGTTCCTGTTTACGTGGACTCTGGACTTATGAGGCAGTTCGAGTCGGATCGGATAGAGCATCTCTTCAAGGACATAGGCCTTGTGCGCGTCAATGCCCATGATAGGTTTTTGGAGGCCCTAAAAGGCGTCACAGACCCTGAAGAAAAGAGAAAGATCGTTGGAGAGACATTCATCCGGGTGTTCGAAGAGGAGGCTCGCAAGATTGGTGGAGACTGCCTCATCCAGGGCACCATATACCCAGACAGAATAGAGTCGGAAGGTGGGATCAAGTCTCATCACAACGTGGGAGGTCTGCCCAGCCGCATGGAGTTCAAGTGCCTGATTGAGCCACTGCGAGATCTGTACAAGGACGAGGTGCGCGAAGTGGCAAGAGCCCTTGACCTGCCCCAGGAGATCAGCGAGAGGATGCCATACCCAGGTCCTGGCCTTTCAGTGCGCATAGCAGGCGAGGTCACAAAAGAGAAGCTAGATGTTGTCCGCAAGGCCAATGCCATCGTGGAGGAGGAGGTAATGAAATTCTGCCCTTGGCAGGCCTTTGCAGCACTCCTTGGAAAGGCTACGGGCGTCAAGGGCGACAACCGTGTCTACGGTTGGATTGTGGCAGTTCGTTCAGTCTCTTCTCGAGATGCCATGACCGCAGACGTGATGGAGCTGCCCTGGGACGTGTTGAGGCGAATCTCCAGCCGCATTACCAGCGAGATTCCATCAGTTGCGCGGGTGGTTTACGACCTGACACCAAAGCCCCCGGGGACTATTGAGTTTGAGTGACTTCCTTGCATGCTTCTAAAGGAAGCGGGTCTTCTCTTACGCTTTTCAAGCCGCAGCTTTGTTGGCCGTAGCATTGCCTTTTCGAGCCAGCCTGTCGCCCTCATAAAGCTCGTAGCTACCTTCTAAAGTATTGTTGACCAGCGTCATATCCAGCCTGTAATCCTTCTTTTCCCGGCTTAACTTGACGTCCAGGCTTACTGCGTCTTTTGATATGATACCCGTTGCCGTTGCGGGGATAGTGGATCCTCTCTCCTCTAGTGTCCCATAGCCTTGAATTCGATCGCTCGACTGAATCAGTATCAGATCAAGAGTGCCTTCCAGGTCAGATTGAAGCTTAAATCTCCATTTTCCAGCTATATCGATGGCGTAGACCTTTTCTTCGACTGGTGTTTTATTGCCCTCATCTTTATTCGTCTTTCCAGCGACGCTTGCAGTGGCATTGGGTCCTGTGGAGTCCTCCACAGCGTCCTCAAAGAGCGGGTCCTCCAGGTAATCGGTGTTTTCGCGAACAACCCACCTGCCGCATCCAGCAGATGCCTGAAACGCAAGCAAAGCTGCGATCATTACTATCAATAATACTATCCTGGCCTTCAATTGCAGCTCCTCCATTTCTAAGCTACGATGCAAATCTGCTCGCTGTAGCATTTCCCATGGCCGTCAGGTCCTCGCCCAAGTAGGCCTGATAGTTCCCAGAGATCGTTCTATCCGACTTTACCAAATTGAGCTGGAAACGTTTGTCTATCTTGTTCACGTATTCGCCCACCACGGTCTTAACGTCCAGGGTCATGGAATTTGCAGATGCAGTTCCCGTGGCGATAAGCGGAAGCTTGGTATTCTGCTCGTTGAGATTTCCCCAGCCTGAAACTCTTTCGCCTGTCTGAATGAGGATAAGGTCCATGGAACTGCTCGAATCATCCAGCCTCACTGTCCATTTGCCATCAACCTGCATGACCTCACGCTCAGAAGGCTCATTGTATGTCTCAGCCTGCTGCACCTCTTGAGGGCTCTCAGTGCTGCTCTGTGCAGAGGCCTTTGGTGAAGGATCTGGCATTTTCATGTTCGGTCCCGAGATATCATCATTGGCGGTCTGGGTGCCGCCTCTCTCATCGGGTGCGAGCTTCGTCTTGGTTCCTATCGAAGCTGCAGTCTTCGAAGTAGGATGGGACTCTATCTCAGTCTTCACGGCAACTGCGGTCGTTTCACCGATCGATGTTGCAGGTGCTATCACATAACTTTCTGTTTTACTCGCAATGATGTCTTTGGAGCTGGCGTACTTGATCCGAACTTCAACCTGGTTTTCTCCAGTATCTGCATCTGTAGTATTCCATCTCCAGGAGCTCTCTGCTGTCCATCCGGTCTCATCTGCTAGCAGGCCCTCAGTAGAGGGTCCCTTGAGCAAGAAATCGTAGAGCAACTGCTCTTCTCCAGGGTTTGTCGCCTTTGCAGTCCAAACTATCGACGAGCCTGGAGCTTGGGGGCTGCTCTTATCCGGGATTAGGCTTTGGATCTCGGCAGCTTGGCTGGCTTTGGAGGCAGTCGTGCCCAGGGTCACAGCAGGCTTTTTGGTCGATGTTGCTCCAGATGTGCTCATTCCAGATGTGCTCATATCTGAAGATGATCCTAAATTCTGGTTTTTGCTTACATAAAAATCTGTATCGCCTGATGTATCTCCCATCCAGTTGGTGCCACATCCCGACCCTGCAAATGCCGTATTGGACAGAGCATAGAGCATTGCAGTCGAGCAAGAAAACAATGCCATGGAGAGCAACAATAGCTTGTACTTCATCTAACCTAAACCTCCACCATACTCGTGGGCTTCGGCTCTTAACGTGTTTAAAGGTTCCCCTCGGAACGTCATTCGACGATATTGAAAATTACGCTTGGGAAGAAAAGAAGTTGTATCAGTGGTGCGCCCCATGCGTATCATGGTGCGCGCCGTGTGGCGCTGCATTTGATCCTGCCTTTATGGCCAGGAAATCCTTGTCAAGATAAGCCTGATGGGCCAGATCCAGGCATTCCTTGCAGATGTTGTAATTCTCAAATATGGGGCCATGAATTGTAGCTACATTGAGCTTGACTGGAACCGTCTCTTTTTCAACGAGACACAGCGCGCACTTCATCTATTACACCTCACCTTTCATCGTTCTGATTCAAACGGTTATAAGCATTTCCTTCCCACCTGGGGTATTGATCGTTCTCCAATCCGAGAAGATCCAGCACGCGGCCCACAAGCACATCCACGAGATCGCCCACATTCTTCGGCCTGGAATAAAAGGCAGGAGAGGCCGGCAAAACCACGGCACCAGCTTCTGCTACTGCAACCATGTTGCGCAGTTGCACCAGGCTTAAGGGCGTCTCCCTCGGAACCAGGATGAGCCGTCTCTTCTCTTTGAGGCAGACATCCGCTGCCCTCGTGATGAGCGTGTCCGAGGAGCCGCAGGCGATTGCAGAGAGAGTTCCCATGCTGCAGGGGATCACGACCATGGCGTCGAAGAGATGCGATCCGCTGGCTATGGGCGCGGCAAAATCGTGCGGCCTGTAAACGCGGCTTGCCAGCCTATCTATCTCAGCTGGCTTAAAATCGGTCTCTATCTCAATGATCCTGCGGGCAGATTCGGTCACTACCAAATGCGCAAAGCAGCCCTTCTCCTGCAGCACCTGCAAGAGCCGAACGCCGTACTGCACACCCGATGCCCCGCTGATGCCCACCACAATCTCCAAAGAAAACCACCTCCTCATTCATTCAACTTGAAACGGCTCTTATCCAGCCTCTCCATCGTTGCAGCCACCATCATTGGAAAGGTGATGGTCGCGTCACCGTAGACCGTTACGTATCGTGCTTCTGCAGATATCTTCCCCCATGAGACCGCCTCTGAGAGAGTCGCTCCTGAGAGCCCGCCGTTCTCTGGGGTGTCTGTGGTGAGCTGCACTGCGAGGTCGAAGCTCTTCGGGGTTACCAGCATGGACTGCAGTGCGAAGTTCTTGGGCACGCCGCCACCTATTATCACTATCCCAGATCTTTCAGCCTCATAGCAAATGTCAACGATCTCCTTGATGTCGGCGAAGGCGTCCACTGAGAGGCGTTTGGTCTGCTTGTGCATCCAGGTCTGCAGGCCGATCATAGAGTCCGGTAGGGCAGGGCAGAAGACTGGAACACCAGCGTCGCTGGCCGAGCGCAGGATTGACCTTGAGTCATCGATCTCCTCTCCCAGGAGCCTCATCATCTCTCTTCCTGATATGGTCTCGGCCCTGTCTGGCAGGATTCTTTGCATCAGCTCCTCAAAACCGATGAAGTCCTCATCACGCAAGAATACATCATAAATTCTGGAAATTCCCTGGCTTCGCAGTGCTGCATCGTCCGACTCAGGCGTGCCCAGGCAGTGGCATCCGAATGACTCGATTATGTCGTGCACTAAATTGGCGCCAGTGATGACGAGTACGTCCACATGCCCCTTCCTGATCAGATCTGAGACTATGTTCCTCATGCCCGCGGGCACCATCGCGCCAGAGAGAGTAAGAAACTTGGTGAAATCGCCGCAGAGCATGGTTTCGTAAATTGCCACAGCCTCAGCCAGCCTTCGGGCGCCGAAACCACAGTGGCCCATTCCACTGAGGAGGGCATCCACACTCATGCCCGGCTCTATTTCCAGTTGACGAACTGTCTCCATTCTATTCACCTTAATGATGATAATATGCCATCGATATTTCCGGAAAATTACAATTGAACTTGGGCAACGCGAAATTTTTTCTCATAAACCTTTTATACCAGGCCTTATGTTTAGCTTT
>CAZRYL010000026.1:0-31627 GCA_964604285.1 uncultured Methanotrichaceae archaeon | reverse complement strand
CGATCTCCTGCAGCTTTCCTGTGGCTATGATCTTGCCCTCTTCCTTGGACTGAGCGGGAGTGACCTCGGCCATGATCGGCAGAACGATTCCAGAATCGCCCATGACCGCAAGGCCATTGACCCTTCCAATTTCGTCACCCGAAGAATGGAACATGCTGTAGTCCTTGCGCCTCTCCATATACCTGTCTGCAAGCTGCTGTTCTACGGACCTTGCCATCTTCTTTGCCTGCAGGACGTGCTTTGCGTCGGTCAGGCTTGCGCCTTCAGCACGTGCCACATCGCCTGCCACCCTTATCAAACCGCCGAGATCGCGGAGCATGAGTGTAAGGTGGCCCTTCCTGCCAGACCGTCTCTTGGCCTCTCGCATCACCTCGGCCACAGCATCTCTGGTGAAGTGCGGTATCTTGCCGTCTCTGACAATCTCCTGGGCCACGAATCTTATGAGCTTGTTCCTGTTCTCAAGGGTGTCGTCCATGGTGTCCCTCATGTAGACCTCATAGCCATAGCCCTTGATACGCGAGCGCAAGGCAGGATGCATCCCCTGCATAGCATCCAGGTTTCCAGCGGCGATCATGATGAAGTTGCAGGGCACGGGTTCTGTCCTCACCAGTGCTCCTGAGCTGCGCTCGCTCTGTCCTGTGATGGGATACTCGCCTTCCTGCAGCGCAGTGAGCAGGCTTTGCTGCGATTCCAGGCGCAATGTGTTAACCTCATCTATGAATAGAACGCCCTTGTGGGCTTTATGAATGGAGCCACACTCAACTCGTTCGTGCGAAGGCGTCTCCAGACCGCCCGACTGAAATGGATCATGCCGGACGTCGCCCAGAAGTGCTCCAGCGTGAGCGCCAGTGGCATCGACATATGGTGCCTTTTTCTTGTTATTGTTGTCAACCAGAAGCTTAGGCACCATGGCATCCTCTTTGGGAAGCATGTAGCGCAAAGACAGGAAGATTAGCGCTGCTGCAATGACGCCGAACAGGAGCTGGCCAGTGTAATATGCGTAAACGATCAAGGCCATCACTATGAGCATCAAGAACATGTTCCGCGTCTGGACCTTCTTCCTGGCCTCCATCTTCTGAGCGTCGACGATCTGCTTGCCCCTGCCAGCCGGCACCACTCTGACGCGAGGGGTGTTGTTATCCTCGGGATTGGCATAAACCAAGACATCCTGCAGCTCTTCCACTGGTAACAGCTCGCTCATGGCCTTGCCGAGCATGGATTTTCCAGTCCCCGGCGATCCAATGAGCATGACATGACGTCTCTGGTGAGCCGCTTTCTTTATCACTTCCACTGCTTCGTCCTGGCCGATGACCTGATCTATGAGGCTCTCAGGCACTGCAATGCTGCTTGTATCCTTAAAATCAATATCACCAAGCAGCTCGTTCGACTCGTCTTCTGAAGTCAATTTTTCGGCCCTCAAATCGTTGTTTGATTCTTCTGACCTATATATCTGGTGCTTTGAATCCATCTCTCTATCCTTCGAGTTGACTACGCCTCGAAATTTTTTATCATTTGCATGTATTCATCCATCATTTCTCTGGATAGATGGGGCTTGATGCGTAAACTAGCCTCTTGGAAATTCTCTTTTGTAACTGTGATCTTGTCAATTATCAGCTCTTCTTTGCTCATGCCGGGCCTGATATGCTGGCGCAAAGCCAGCATCCCAGCCTCCCGGCAGAGCATCTCTAAATCTGCGCCGCTGTAGTCATCAGTTTGGCCCGCCAGCCATTCTGCAGAGACGCCCGGGGCAGCCATTTTAGAGAGGTGTATCTCGAGTATCTTCCTGCGTGCGACCTTATCTGGCATGGGAATATAAATCAAACGATCGAATCTGCCTGGACGCAGCAACGACCTGTCCAGCAGGTCGGGTCGGTTGGTTGCAGCCACTACTATCACATCCTTCAGCTCTACAAGGCCGTCGAGTTCCGTTAAGAACTGACTGACAACTCGCTCTGTGACATGCGTCTCTGTTCCAGACCCCCTGGCAGGAACCACCGAGTCGATCTCGTCGAAGAAGACCAAAGCTGGTGCTGCCTGTCGGGCCTTGCGAAAAATCTCTCGCACAGCTCTCTCCGATTCCCCAACCCATTTGCTTAGCAGCTCCGGGCCCTTGACGCTGATGAAGTTCACTTTGCTCTCAGTGGCAAGAGCCCTCACCAGCAGCGTTTTCCCTGTGCCAGGCAGGCCGTAAAGCAACAGGCCTCTGGGAGGGCGAATGCCAACGCACTCAAAAGCCTCCGGATATCTCAGCGGCCACTCCACTGACTCGATGAGAGACTGCTTTGCCTCATCCAGTCCTCCGACTTCATCCCAGTGGACCTCTGCCACCTCAACGAAGACCTCTCTCATGGCCGAGGGCTCGATCCTCTTTAGAGCTGCACGAAAATCTTCTTTTGTTACTTTCAGATTCTCCAGGACCTCGGTTGGTATGTCTTCTTTGACATCCAGGTCGGGCAGCGCCCTCTCCAGAGTGCGCATGGCCGCCTCTTTGCAGAGCGCATAAAGATCTGCTCCCACAAAGCCGTGCGTCGCATCTGCAATCTCTTTTAGATCGAGATTTTCATCTAAGGGCATGCCTCTGGTATGAACATAAAGTATCTCAAGCCTGCCGTTCTTGCTCGGAATGCCTATCTCGATCTCCCTGTCAAATCTTCCGCCACGTCGGATGGCAGGATCCAGGGCATTGGGCCTGTTTGTGGCAGCGATTACTATTACCTCTCCTCTGGAGGACAATCCATCCATAAGGGCCAAGAGCTGGGCCACCACACGCCTCTCCATGTCGCCGGAGACCTCCTCACGCTTGGGTGCAATGGAGTCGATCTCATCGATGAATATGATGGACGGAGCCCCTTTTTGAGCCTCTTCGAAGATCTGACGCAGCCTCTGCTCACTCTCTCCATAAAATTTTGAGACTATCTCCGGTCCCGAGATGGAGACGAAGTTAGCATCGGTCTCGCTGGCAACGGCTCTGGCTATGAGAGTCTTGCCAGTTCCAGGAGGGCCGTGCAGCAAAACCCCACGCGGTGGATTGATGCCGAGCTTTGAGAAGAGCTCAGGATGCCTAAGTGGGACCTCGATTATCTCCCGAATCTCTCTGATCTCTCTGGATAGGCCGCCTATATCTTCATAGGATATATCACGAACGTGCAGTGCCAGCTCCTCCAGCGTCTCCCTGGTGATGCTGATGATCGTCTCATTAGTCACAAGCACTGGTCCCCCAGGCTGTGTGCTCACGACTGCCAGGTTGAGGCTGTTGTTTATCATCTCTAGGCGGATCATCTCGCCCTTTACCACTGCCCTTCCTTCCAGCATACGCTGCAGATACTGCGGCCCGCCCATGAGCCGGATCTGGCGTGTGGGGGCGAGCACTATCTTTCTTGCAGGCCGCGCTTCGGCTTTTGAGACCTGGACCTTGCTGTCGATTCCCACGCCCAGGTTCGCCCTTGTGTTTCCATCGATCCTTATGAAGTCCTGTGGGTCTTCAGGATTTCCCGGCCAGACTATCGCGTAGACCTTATCCTTACCTCTGATCTCCACTACGCCTCCATTTTCAAGTCCCAGACGGGCCATGGCGCCGGAGCCGATCCTCGCAACGCCCTTTCCTGCGTCTTTATGATAGGCCTCAGCAACCCTTAGCTGTTCAGTATGATCTGTCTGCGAAGTCAGATGCTCCATTCCCTACCTCTCAGATGTACAGCACCCCGTTCGCTCAGCCTCTTGAGCCTGTCCTCAACAACGATCTCCGGCACTTGCAGTCTCATGGCCAGATCAGATGCCTTTGCTCCACCAGAGAGGAGGGCCACTAAAATCTCTGACTCAAATTGATCCCGAGCAAAGCCCTGGGCGGCTCCGGCTGCGAGCTGCTTGACCTCCATCTCCTTGGACTCTATCTCATCCAGAAGCTGGCGGGTTTCCTGGCGCCTCTCCTCAAGGGCGCGTAGCTCCTCTCTAAGGCGCTTCATGTACTGCAACATGCTTTGGTCCATCTCCTGGGCAGTGTCAATGATCTCCTCGCGGGGTGCGTCTTCAGATCGATACGCTCTAACGCCGTAAGAATGTGGGGAGACTGCGACCTCCAGCACTGTCTTCCGGGCGATGCGGAAGTACTTTCTTCGTCCCTGTTTTTGATAGCATTCGACAAGCCCAGCCCTTTCCAGCATCTCCAGATGATCGATGATGGCCTTCGGCCCCACATCCAGACGCTTGGCCATCTCATTGAAGTAAAAAGGTCGGAAGGAGAGGAGCTGAAGAATCCTTCGCCTATTCTCGTTTCCCAGTATATCCAGAAGCTCAATGGGGTCCAAGATCATCACTCGACAATTGCTTGATAAACTTCAAGTTAGTAACGATAGGTTAGATAAACCTTGCGCTAATCAGTCCAGCTATCTGATGCTGAGCACAAGGCAGAATGATATTACTCCGACTATTATGAGTATCCCACTCACCAGCCTTTCGTGGCCCACCCTCCAGCGTGCGAGTGTGAATTTGGTGCTGATGAGAACGTGTACAAGGAAGAAGAATACTAGGTAGAGGTCCAGATGGGTGTGCATGTAAGTTGCTGAACGCAGAGGCAGGATGATCCTGTTCGTCCAAGCATACCCTGATATCAGAAAGATGATCATGAAGATGAAGAGCATCCAGGCGCAGATACGATTGATCTTGACGAGGAGGCGACCCAAGTTCAAAGGCAATTCGTGCATTGGACAAAAAAGTTGGCTATCCTACAGTTATCTCTTTTTTCGCGGACCACAGTCCGTGCAAATTGCAGTACTCCAGGGCGTGAATCACTCCGCTCTTCGCAATCTTCGCCCAAATTATCGCCGAAGGCTCGGAGATCTCAGGCGTTATGTCTATCCTGGAGATCATTATCGGGTTGAAGGGCCTTCCTTCTTCGTAGAAATAGACCTCAATCCATCTTATGGAGTGTTCCAGTTTATTTGGATGAGGTCCTACAGATACCTTCAATTCAAAGGGCTCGTTGGCCTTGACAGCCTCCGGAGCTTCGATCTTTGGAGTGTGGCTCTCACGTTTGCCCACTGCTTCTCCTGCTGCCAAGTCATAGGTCGAGATGATCTCCCCAAAATTTTTGATCGCATCAGACATTGTAATCAGTAATGCTCTCATAATATAAGACCTTTTTTTAAGGCCGGGACCGGGATTCGAACCCAGCTCGAGGGATCCACAGTCCCTCAGGATAACCACTACCCTATCCCGGCGCGCCAGGATCTGCATTCACTTCAAAGAGATAAAACTTTCCCCGGCATAGGCTTTCTTGGCAGTATCCACTACCATCGAGACCAAATCCTGCAGGCGGTTGACGTAATAAACTTTGCCGAGAGTAGATAGCGATTCCTCAACATGTTTGTCCCTGTAGGCCTGGTCGATGCAAAAGAGCACGAACTCTCCAATCTCCGAGGCCTTCTTGAGGTCCTCCCATTCCTGGTAGAGGTTCTGGATGTGAGTGTCAGTGATGCAGAGTATCAGGCATCCTGGTCGTGATTTTGCCAGCTTCAGCACGGCTGCACCTGGGATATGGGTTCTAGTGCAAAAATACTCTACAAGGACGTTCTCTACGGCATTCAAGTCTCGTGTCCAGGGTGCAGTAATGTATTTTTCGCTGAAGTTTATGGCAGCTATCTCTGCTCCCCGTGAATGGGCGAACTGGCAGGCCTTGAATGCTGCAAGGGTCGCCTTATGGGTCTTCGTCCCCAATGAATGCCCCTCCATGGAACGGCTGCTGTCCAGCACCACGAGCAGGTCTGGAACGCTTTTCGGTCCTGGAGACATCCTGCCAGTCTCTCGCGCTCTCTTGTAGGTAGTGACTCCTGGAACCAGCCAGGGGCTCATGCTCAGAGAATAGGCAACATCCAGCTCGCTGCATGGGTCGCAAAGCCGCCACCTCGCTGGGCCCGATGGATAGGACTCGGTGCGGGAGCTTGCTGCAAGTCGGATCTCGATGGAGTAGCTCTGGTCGCGATACCAGCGTTTGAGATCGCCATGCAGGCCTAATGCGAAAAGCGCCTTTTGGTACTCTCCAATCTCCAGTTCCGAGGCAAAGGCAAGGGGCGTGCCATGAGCGCTGCCGTTCAGAGCATCCACGGACCTGATCGCGCCCCTGCCAAGCAGGCCTGGCATAAAAGGCTCAAGAACGCGAGCCATCTCCTGGCACTGTCTTGGCCACAGGCTCTTATCCCTGATTCCCAGGGAAAAGATCTGCACGAGCAGGTCGACTTCCGGTCGCTGGCAGCGAGGAAGGGCAGCGTCCCAGTACTCTCCCAGAAAGCCAATGACGATCCTGTCCATGGGCATGAGATCCTGCCTGGCCAGGGTCTTCCAGCCCATCAACACCTTCTCCTCATCCTCAGAGCTTCTCTCCAGGCGGAAGGAGTCCACAACTATGTCAGAGAATATGTTGACCATGTCGCGTGCCCTGGCATGGTCCTTCAGACCCCTACATGCTGCAAGAGACAGTAGGCCCGCGGTCTCAAGAGAGCGCGGGCAAAAGATGTAGTGCACGATAAGGTGATCGAAGAGGTTCTCCAGATAGAGGGGACCCCGGCTCAAAAGATCTCGATCAAGAGTTATGCGATAGTTCTGGAATAAAAAATCGTCAGGGCCAGGCCCTGCCGCCTCGCGCGGCATTGGGAGCTGCGGCCAGTGCCAGTTCTCCCGCGACTTATGCCAGACGCTGGGCCAGTCCCATGACTGCATCCTCACTCTCCGGGCCAAAGCTCCCTGCCTGGATGATGCCCCCCTTCCTGCGCCATCCTGCTCTCTTTCCAGTGCTACCGCGAACCAGGATCTTGCCGCCGCTCATGAGGATTCCCAGGTATTCTCCAGCATCTCCTCCAATGCGCAGGCTTCCGCCGTGCATCAGCCATCCCGCACGCGCACCGCAGTCTCCTCGCACGACTGTCCTTCCTCCATGCTTGCCCAGGCAAACGAAGTTTCCGGCTGTGCCCAGCACCACACCAAAGCCCCCGCGCATGTTTCTGAAGGCGTAATCCTTGCAGCTTTGTGTGACAATTCCGCCACCTGACATCTCCTGGCCCAGATAGTCTCCCGCTGGGCCACGAATGAATATCCGCCCTCCACTCATCCGCTCGCCCACATGGTCTCCTGCCGCCTGCAAAATAATGGTTCCACGACGCAGCTCCAGCCCAGCATAATTGCAAGAGGCGAGCTGCAGGGGCCCGGCGCTTCGTTCGGCGACGATGCTGCTCAGGTAGCCCCAGAGTAGCTGATGCTTCCCCGAAGGCTCAGTCGAGATGAGCTTGTGGAGGAGATCATCATCGCAGGGCACCAGCGCCTCCACCTCGGCGCGCGTGGGCCTGTCTCCGGCCAGATCTGCCAGATCCTCCAGGCTGAAGATCATCTTGCCCCTTCGCGTCTCCAGTTTTTTTGAGCGTGCTGCTCCATGATAGGCCTCGTCCATGAAGCGCGCAAGTTTCATCTCATCCTCTCCAGAGCGGGAATGAAGTCAAGCCTTGCGATGGGATCGTCGTAGTCAGAGAGCTCTCGCAGGGCTACTGACAGTGCTGTCTCTCCATCAACGGCCCGAGAGAAGAGCATGTTCATCTCGCCCCTCTCGTTTAAGGTGCGGTTTATGCTTCTTTCAACCAGTTCAGCAACGAAGGAGAGCTTTCTTGCTCCATAATAAGGTGGCCTATTGAGCATGGAGCCTGAAGGAGTCACACGATGCCAGATCACATAAGGCGCCACGGCCCTCAGCACCTCCAGGTCGGCATCCCGATTCAAAAGAAATGCGATGGCCCTGCAAAAGGCTCTCAGATCCTGTCGGACGCGGTCGGACAGGCCCTCATCCACCTGCCAGCACAGAACCTCGGGATTGTTGAAGTAGTGGCAGTCATGGCACAGGCCCTTGCTCGGCTTTGTGCCTGAGAGCTGGGTCTTGTCGAAGCCCGGTGCGCGCTCGCAGAGTGTGAAATCGCGCAGCAGACACAGGATGGCCAGCTCTGCCTGGGGGGCCAGTTCAACTTCGGATACGAGGTTAGGCAGGGCGTCGAACTCCTGGGACGAGAGACGTGGCAGCTCCTCTGCCAGATCGTGGACCTCGCGCTCGCGCTCTGCCAGGGCAATGCCCGCCAGGAAGTCGGGCTGCATAGCAGGCACAGAGGCGGAGATGCGGTCGAGTAGAGCTTCATCCAGGGGGTAGGTGGCTGAGAACTCTGGGTTCATTGTCGCGAAGTAGCAGGTGTCTCCAGGTTCGAGAACCTGTCCAGCATAGCTCAGCTTCCTCTTTTGAATTATCTCCAAAAACAAGTTCTGCTTGCCACTGGGAAAGCGGTTGATCTCGTTTATGAGCTTCCAACGAGACCTGGCCCATGGGGTCCAGAGCATTTCAATTGCTCCGGCGCCTCGGCTCCACTGCCTGGGATCGAGGAACCCTACGATCTTCTCCTCAGTCTGCTCAGGATGGCCGGTCACCATCAGGTCCTCCACAGCCCCAAGCGAGAGGGAAAGAAATGACGAGCCCACCAGATTGACAAGAGTTGTCTTATTGGCGCCCATGCCGCCGTAGAGGAGCACAGCGCGGTTGCGAAGGCACCCATTGGCAAGGAGAAAGAAGAGCTGAGGATTGACCCTTTCATCTCCGACGACGAGGTCCTTCCTGCCCACATGCAGTCTGAGATCCTCCAGAGATTCGATCAATGCCTCGATCTTCTTGCGGGGATCTGGCATAAAAAGGATGGTTCATTTGCGATATTTAAAGCAAACGAACTGATGGGAGGGGAGCAAAAGTCGATTGCATAGGAGGGATTGAATGATTCGACCTTTGCTTGAGCTGAGTACGACATATGACGATTTAAGCTTTTCGGTTTTGGCCCGGGAGACTGCAATGCCGGCCCATCCGAAATGTATATATCCAGCATCGACCTTGAAAAAGTCCGGGCCGGTAGCTTAGTCAGGCAGAGCGAAAGGCTCTTAACCTTTAGGTCGGGGGTTCAAATCCCTCTCGGCCCGCTTTAAAATATTTGGGGCTGTGGCCTAGCCAGGTAGGGCGACGGGCTCCAGCGGTATATTTAATGATGAGCAACGGGTCTACTGAGGCCTCTCGACGGGGAGGCCGTTGATGATCCGTTGGAGCACTGAAATGGAATGTTATCAGCCGCCGTTTCTCGAGGCTGTACACTTCAGTATCGGAGAGACCCGTCGATCGTGAGTTCGAATCTCACCAGCCCCACATTTTTCCCTTAAAATACCGTCACGCATAGCTATATATTCCATACCGCTCTTCCTACTGCTAAGACATGAAGACAACAAACGATCCCATTGGAGGTGTCAAAATGTACAGGGATATCCTCACCATGTGCTGGTCTATCAAGGAGGTCAACAAGAACCTCACAGATCGGAAGCCTACATCTGATTATTCGATTAAATACCTAAAAAAGGCCTGCTCTGAGCTGGCTGTCCTGATGCGGGATATCGGCAAATCAAAGCCTGATGTGTCTGTCGAGGTCATCGATAAGATGGGTCAGAAGAAGAGCTTTGCCCTGAAAGATGTGGCAGAGATGCTCTATGACACCCGAAAGATTGTAGAGCTAAACCTGATCGATAACATCGGCCGATGGGCCAGAGACCGCATGGCTTTTGAGGGCAAGTGACCTCATTTTCGAAATCGGATAAAGCGTGCCTCAGAACTCATAGGGCTCATCACCAGCTCAGAGAATTTTTATCATCATCGGCCTTGCGCTTTGTGAGGTTAAACCTTCATCGATATCAATTTTTTTGGCCCTCGCAATTTGGTATGGTTGAAATAGGACTTGAAAATACAGATTCTATAAAGCAGTAAAATGATTTTGGTAGGTGTACACGTCTCGATCGCCGGGGGCCTGGACAAGGCAGTGGACAGGGCGAAGGAGCGGAGCTGCAATGTGTTTCAGATCTTCTCATCCAATCCACGTGGCTGGAAGTCAAGGCCGATCTTCGTCGAGGAAGCAGAGAGCTTTGCAGTCCGGTTCAAAGAGTCGGGCTTGGATCTGGCTGTAGATCATATGCCCTATCTGCCCAACCTCGCTTCATCCAAGCCAGACGTTTATGCCAAATCTGTGCAAGCCCTCGCGAATGAGCTATGCAGATGCCAGTTGCTTGGCATTCCATATCTGGTCACTCACATGGGCAGCCACCTTGGGGCTGGAAGAGATAATGGCATCGAGAGGATTGTTGATGCGCTCGAGACTGCCTTTCATCTGGTGGAGAATGAAGTAGTTCTTCTTCTCGAGAACACAGCTGGCACTAAGAACAGCATGGGCGGCTCGTTCCAGGACATAGCTGATATCCTTGATTGCTTTGGCAACAGAAAAGAGCGCCTTGGCGTCTGCCTGGATACATGTCACCTCTTCGCGGCCGGCTATGAGCTAAGAACTCAGGGGGGACTTGATGAGACTTTGGACAAGTTTCAGAGCAGTGTTGGCCTGGAGAGGCTGAAGCTTCTTCACCTCAACGATTGTCGCGGGGACCTGGGATCACACCTGGATCGGCATGAGCACATAGGCCTTGGGCAAATTGGAGAGAATGGATTCAGGGCGATATTGAGCAATGAGGCATTATGCCGCTTGCCTATGATCCTGGAGACGCCCGTAGATTCACGCAGGGATGATTTGGGAAATCTTATGGCAATAAGGCGATTGGCGTTGGAACTAGAATAGCTTCTCCACTACAAGCATTAGGGCGTCGTTGGAGATGGGCTTGACCAGATAGCTGCTGGCGCCTAAATCATAGCTCTTCTGGATATCTTCATCCTCGTTTGATCCAGTGAGAATGACCACAGGAACATTGCGAAAGCGCGCGTCTTCCTTTATGCGCGTGAGGAGATCGATGCCGCTGATATCCGGCAGGTTTATGTCCAGTAATATGAGATCCGGACATTTGCCTTCTATGCAAAGCTTCTCCAGGGCATCCATGGCCTCCTGGCCACTGGCGGCCCAGACCAGGTCTCTGATCAGATTGTTAAACTTCAGTATTTTTTGAGTAAAAGTTGCGTCCTCGATGCTGTCCTCCACCAGCATGATCTCCATCTCTCTCTTCATAGATTCACCCTAAGCACATTTCATAAGTCCATTTATTTCTCGATCGGGGGATAGGTCGAGCTACCCACAAAAATAGTTTTCCCACTCCGAAGTATTGTCTATGAGTCCAGGCTTCTGCAGATTCGGCCACTGGAGAGGAGCGCAACCCTGCTGAGGGGAACATCCATTGAAAACTCATAGCCCATAGCATTCCCGAGCGCTCTTGCAAAACTCAAGACTTCAGCATGATCTGGCATGGCCTCCCGGTCGAGCCTGGTTCTCGAGCGGCCAAGATGCATATAGGCTTTGACCTCCACAAAATCCGGTTGTGCAGACTCAAGAAGTCGGGCAAAATCCACTGGCCGCTCCATATTCAGACCGCGTGCTACAGTCATTCGGACGACGCTGCGACAATTGTGTCTTTTCAGAATGCTTAAGCTCTCCTGGATCTTGGGCCAGAATGAACCCGTGGGTTGTGATATTCGCCGATACATCCCTTCATCCGTCGCATTAAGGCTGATGTATAGCTGGGTCGGCCTGATGCTCTCCAGAACCTCTGGGTTCGTTCCATTGCTGACCAAGAAAGATGTCATTCCTCTCTTGCAGATCAGATCGATGAGTTCCTGCAAATAGGGATAAATGGTAGGCTCACCCATTAGGGAGATGGCGACGTGTTTGGGCTCCAGGGCCTCCTTTAGCCTGGATTTGTCGGTGGTTTTGGCCCCACCGTATCCGGAGAGTATTCTTTGCTGCTCGTGCAAGATGCCGTCCAGAAGCGCATCAGGCTCCATGGGCTCCTCCTCTGGCAGAATGCTGTCGATCGGCCTCCAGCAGTACAGGCAGAGGTGGTTACAGCGAAGAGTTGGCGTCATTTGCACGCAGCGATGGCTGGAGATGCCGTAAAAGTGGTGCTTGTAGCACTGATCCCCGCCGCGCATACTGCGGTTGAGCCAGAGGCAGGGCTTGACTGCACCGGATCCGACGAGATGATACCCCTGCTTGGCGAGCGTCTTTTTCGCCTCAAAGCTATCCATTGTATCTGGAAAAGGATTTGTTCGTGGGTAAATACTTATCTACGCGACTCGAAAGTTACCATCTGCCCTGCTCCTCCCTCCCGGGCGAGATAAAAAGAATTATATTGCTATCAGAACCATTCATACCTTCGGAAAATGTCTCATAGGATTCTGGTTGTTCTGGCCCTGCTGTTGGTTATCGTCGAGGGAAGTTGTAGTGCATCGGCAAAAGCACCCACCCAGGTCCCAGCCAGCGAAATCATCTCCAGAATAGCAGACAGCCAGAATGTTTATTATGAAGGCGTAACCATCGTAGGGAACCTTGACCTGTGCGCTCTTCCAAAGGCCAGGGTAAAGAGCGCTCTTTCGCTCATAAACTGTACGCTCGCCGATGCTAGCTTCAATGGCCTGACCCTCGAGAATGATGTAATTCTTCTGGGTACCACTTTTGGGAACGTCAGCTTCACAGGCGCAGTCTTCCAGCAGCCTGTTGTTTTCGATGGAGCAAGGTTTCAGGGCACCGCGAGCTTCGTGGACTCCCAGTTCGAGAAAGATTCCAGCTTCAATGATGTTGAATTTTGGGATGTAGATTTCAACTATTCAAAATTCAACGGTTATTCCTTCTTTTCTGCAGCCAGTTTCCTTGGCAATGCCAGCTTCTCGGATGTGGGCTTTCTGGGGACGGCAGATTTCAGCTCTGCCAAATTCAACAAAGAGGCCAATTTCATTCGCAGCAGATTCGATGAAGGAGCCAGCTTCTCTGATGCATTCTTTGGCGGACTGACGAGATTCGGTCTTTCGAGGTTTCAGGGGCTGTGCTCTTTTGGCGATGCCACTTTTGCCAGAGAGGCAAACTTTGGACTGGCTCGCTTTTCAGACGCCGCTTACTTTTCAGGCGCTCAATTTCAGGACACAGCTATCTTCGGACTGACCAAGTTCGAAGACATCGCAAGCTTCCAAGGGGCGTCTTTTGCAGATGATCTTATACTGAAGGGCGCTTCGATCTCAACCTTCCTTCTGGAAAATGGAAATTATGGACGAAATGCTCGGATCGTCCTGAATGACTCCAATATCGATCGGCTTAAAGTCCATTGGAGTGAGATAAGCGATCACATGGTTTGGGATCCAGGGGCTTATCTTGCGCTTGTGAACAACTATCGCAACCTTGGATGGTCCAGCGATGAGGACGACTGTTATTATCAATACAGAAATTTGAACCAGGAGCATAAGAGCCTGGGCTGGTCAAAAGCCATTGATGCCCTGGCTCATCTATCCTGCGGCTACGGAGTGAGGCCCAGCTATGCTGTGGCCTGGTCGCTGCTGACCATTTTGATCTTTGCCCTGGTCTTCTGGCTGGGAGATGGCATTCGCAGGTCTGCCCAGCCGCTGCAAGGTCCAGCAGAGGCATACAGCGTGCCAGAGCATGTGACATTCAGAAACGCCATCTTCTTCAGCACCATGATATTTCTGTCCCAGGGGCCCATTGATTTCCTACCCGTTGGCAGGCACAGGTATTATGTCATAATTGAGGGAATCTTGGGATGGCTGCTGCTTGCTCTCTTTCTGGTCACCCTCGGCAAGGTGATGATCAGATGAGGGTTTTAATCAGATGGATGCTGATATTTGCAGCCTTTCTGCTGCTGTGCGGAGCATGTGCCGCGCAGGCCCAGGCCAGTAGATCATCTTTGGGTGATGCAGGTCCAACAGTCATCGAGGCCGAAGAGATCCTGTCCGAAATCAGGGCAGGAGAACCACTGAATTATGATAATGTCACAATAGCTGGGTCCCTTGATTTGAGCCACCTGCCTGGGCCTGTGAAGCAGCCTGTGAAGATCACCAACTCACAGTTCCAGGGATCGTTGAACTTCGCGGGCGTGACCTTCAATGAGCCAGTGGACCTCAGGGGCACTGTTTTCCAAAAAAATATCAGCTTTGCCAAGGCTAGATTTCTGGGGGATGCCAAGTTCGCGGGTTCCCGAATCTTCGGGCAGGCTGACTTTATTGATGCTGTCTTTGCGGGCCTTGCATCCTTTACGAGCGCGCGCTTCTTCAACGACACGAGTTTTGGAAGCGTTCAGTTTGGACAAGATGCGATCTTCATGGCAGCCACCTTTTCCCGAGATGTGGACTACAATTTTGCAAAGTTCTCCAGGCTCGGCTATTTCGAGAATGCTCGTTTTGAGAACGTGAGCTTTCTGCAGTCCCAGTTCGACGGCCATGTTACCTTTCTGAATGCTCAGTTCCGTGGAAATGCCATATTTGCAGCCACGCGCTTTAATAGCGACGTGGTCTTCAGGGGCGCTCGGTTCCTTAGAGGCAATACCTTCGGTCTTGCCAACTTCGGGGGATTTTCAGATTTTGCGAACGTGGTCTTCGTGGATCCAGCCTTCTTTGGGGTGACAAGGTTCTCAGATAACGCTTATTTTGTCAATGCCAGGTTCGATAAAGGCCTGATCCTGGAGGACGCCAGGCTCTATAGCATGCAGCTTGACAATGTGTCGTTTGGAGACAGTGCAAAGATCAACCTAAACGGTGCAGACTTTACCAAGTTCGTGGTGCGGTGGAACGCCATAAAGGATCGCATGGTTTACGATGGAGCTGCGTATCTTGCGCTGGTGAAAAATTACAAGAGCCTGGAGTGGTTCAATGATGCTGACGACTGCTACTACCAGTACCGCAAAATAGGTCAGGATATGGAGCCATGGGGTTGGGCGAAGATCTCAGACATCGTATCATGGATCTCCTGCGGCTATGGGGTTCGCGTGAGTTATACGGCGGTCTGCTGCCTCTTTACCATTCTCTTGTTTGGCGTGATATTCTGGGCTGGAAAAGGAATGAACAAGTTTGAGATAGAGGGATTAGAGCTTCCAGGGAATTCTGGGCTGCGGCCCAGCACGCGCGTGTCCCTGACAGACGCCCTCTATTTCAGCATCGCAATGTTCACCACATCTCAGGCTCCTGTTAATACTTATCCGGTAGGCTTCTACAGACATCTGGCTATGCTGGAGGGAATCTTGGGGTGGTTCTTCCTGGGCCTCTTCGTGGTTGTGTTGAGCGGCGTTTTGATTCGCTAGGTTGATATACGTGCTGGTTATACGAAAAGGCGAAAAGGGCGCGTGGCCTAGTCAGGATAAGGCGGCAGCCTCCTAAGCTGTAGATCGGGGGTTCGAATCCCCCCGCGCCCGCTGATCTTTAAGGAACGATCTTCGAGATTGCCAGCTCCAGAATGTCCTCTGCTCCTGCTTTTTTCAACTGGGGAATGAGCAGGTTGACTTGAGATCTGTCCACTACAGTCTCAACAGCGTAGTAGCCTGAGTTGTAGAGCTTTGAGATCGTGGGGTTCTTCATGCTAGGCAGAATGGCAATCAAACCTGTTATCTTATCCTCAGGCACGTTCATCTTCAGCAGTACTTTGCCCCGTGCCCTAATGACTGCAGAAAGGAGCGTCTCCACAGCTATGATGTCATCTCGTTTCTCCGGATCCGCCCAGCTCTTCTTGTTTGCGATCAGCTCTGATGTCGACTCAAGCATGACTTCTATGATCTTCAGGCCATTCTTCTTCAGGGTCGATCCAGTCTCTGTGAGGTCCACTACAACATCTGTCAACTCAGGAACCTTGGCTTCTGTGGCGCCAAAGGAGAATTGGATCTCCACAGGTATGCCAAGCTTCTGGAAGAATGACCTCGTCAGGTTGGGATACTCGGTGGCCACACGACTTCCCTGTTTTATCTGGCTGGCCGAGTAAATGTCCTCGGATTCAGGCACAGCCACCACCAGCTTCACCTTGCCTGGACCCATCTTGCCGTAGTTCAGTTCTGTGACCTTGGTCACTATGGAACCAGACTCCATTATCCAGTCTGTTCCTGAGATGCCCAGGTCGAAGTAGCCCTTGGCCACATATCCCGGTATCTCCTGGGGGCGAAGGATTTTTACCTTGCCGATGCGGGGATCATCGATTCTAGCGTTATACTCTCTCTCTGTTCTCTTGACCTCAAGGCCTGCCTGTTCAAAGAGCTGTAGCGTCTGGTTTTGCAGGCTACCCTTGGGAATGGCGATGTCGATCATTTCATAGTTTTGCTCTAATAGAACATATTTTTGCCTTTTGCTTGGAGGGGATTTTCAACGGCATCATAGTTCAATCTGCCCATAACTTATTTATAAATAATAACAGTAATAGAATGATGAGGTATGGAGGGGGAAGCACACGTCATCGGTAGTGATCTCGGATACTCACTTTGGCTTATCATCATCGACATTGAAAGATCCCAAGAAGGTCGATCAATTGATGCAAGAGATATCGGTTTTTGGAAATGGCTGCGATGAGGTTGTGCTTCTTGGGGATATCTTCGACCTCTGGAGGGTGCGGCCTGAGAAGGCCATTCGCGACTCGGTATATTTTTTGAGACGCCTTTATGATATGGATTTTAGGATACGCTATGTGGTTGGAAACCACGATCATCATCTCGTGGTCCTCAATCAGGAGGATGAATTTATGGAGCGAATGGCACGTGGCGATCTTTATCCCGTTTACGTTCCTTTCCTTCGCTGGCGCCAGATCATCAATGGATTGGAAATTGAGATGTTCTATCCAACTTACGAGACTCGCTGTTATCATCGAACATTTCTCTGTACCCACGGCCATCATTTGGGCGGCGTGCAGGCCATATCAATGCAGGTGATGGGAGGGCTTCGAAGGCTCTCTGGAGAAGAGCTGCTGCCTGCAGATCTTGAGATGATGATGACCTATGCCTACGAGAGCATCTATCGATCTGCCTATATCGGGGAGATGGTGAATTTAGAGAACTGTCTGTGGAATTTTTCCGGTCTGCTCCAAAGGTTCATCTCGAGTTTTTTCAAGAGCCACAGCATCATCTCGGTGGAGCGGCAATACGAAGCCATCTTGGGGTTCCTTCGCGATCATAACCTCGGGCGGGTGGACTGCTTCATTTACGGAGATACACACCAGGCTGGCATCTATCAGAGAAGAGGCGGCCCGCTGGCCATGAACGCTGGCAGCTTTATGCGAGAAAGCGGAAAATGTCCCAGCCCAAAGACGCCGGACACCTACCTGATAATGAATGAGGACGGTCTGGCCTTAAGGCAGCTTGGCCAGATGACGCCTCTGTACCTATGCGAACTATCCTGATAGTCCTGAGAAATTTCATATCCTTTCGACTAATACATATGAAGAATGAATTTAAAGGACGCCTTGCAGAGCAGAAGATCTGTGCGTAGATATGAGGCCAGGCCAGTTTTGCGCGAGCAGATCTTGGCTTTACTGGAAGCTGCCGAAGCTGCTCCTTCAGCCGGCAACCTTCGTTCCAGAAGGTACGTGGTAATAACCAGGCCTCAGATGCGAAAGGTTATGGCCATGGCCGCATTTGGCCAGAGCCATGTGCAGAGTGCGCCTGTGTTGGTGGTGGTATGCGCTGATGTGAAGCGATCAAGCGCTCGTTACGGAGATCGAGGAAGCCTCTATGCCATACAGGATGCAGATGCAGCAATAATGTGCCTTCTCCTGGCGGCTCATGACATGGGCCTCGGAGCCTGCTGGAATGGAGCCTTCGACGATCTCCTGGTACGAGAGGCGCTTGAGCTTCAGGACGGCATCCTGCCCGTGGCCATTATATCAGTTGGCTGGCCTTCTGAGTCTCCGGCAGCAGCGCCTAAAAGGCATGCGGAAGAAATGATCAGATGGATAGAATAAATTATCGAGGCGCAATCGAACTTGAGCTGAGGAAAATAGTCGATGCCATACTTGCTGGCGAGGTAAAGACCGAGGCTGAGTTGGAGTCTCGCAAGAAGGATCTCTCTTCTCGCCTCGGCCTTCCTTCTTTGCCGAGCAACGCCGATATCCTGGGCCTCGCCAGACAGGAGGAGCGCGAGGCACTCAAGATTCTGGTGCGAAAGCCGACGCGCACTCTCTCTGGAGTGGCGGTCATAGCTGCTATGACCTCGCCCGCCCGCTGTCCGCACGGCACCTGTGTTCCGTGCCCTGGAGGCATTCTTTGCGCTTCTGCACAAAGCTACACAGGCCGGGAGCCCGCAGCGCTCAGGGCTGCGCAGCATGGTTTCGACCCTTATCAGCAGGTTTGGGCCAGGCTTGCCCAGTTGGATGAGATAGGCCATCCCCTGGACAAAGCTGAGCTGATCATAATGGGTGGGACGATCACTTCGCGGCCGCTGGGATATCAGCACTGGTTTGTGAAGCGCTGCCTTCAGGCCATGAACGACTATCCTCTTAGTCGAGCGCCTAGGGACCACTGGCAGTCATTTGCAGAGGTGGCCGCCGCCAATGAGGAGGCTTACGTTCGCAACATCGGCACAACCTTTGAGACAAGGCCGGACTGGTGCCACCCGAGGGAGATTGGGATCATGCTTCATCTGGGGGGCACCAAGGTGGAGCTGGGCGTGCAGAGCACGCGAGACGAGATCCTACGAGCCATGAGGCGCGGCCACACCGTGGAGGACACTGTTCAAGCCAACAAAGCCCTGCGCGATGCAGGCCTCAAGGTTGGATTTCATATGATGCCAGGTCTTCCAGGGTCCACGCCGAAGGAGGACTTGGAAGTATTCAAGGAACTCTTTTTGGACAGTCGTTTTCGGCCGGACTATCTCAAAATATATCCCACACTTGTCGTAAAGGGAACTGAGCTTTATCGTCTTTATCAAAAGGGCGAGTACAGGCCAATGAGCGATGAGGAGGCCGCGATGCTTGTGTCTCAGATAAAGGAGATCCTTCCCGGCTATCTGAGGCTGCAGCGAGTGCAGCGAGACATCCCGGCGCAGCTAATCGTTGCGGGCGCAAAGAAATCCAATCTTCGTCAGCTTGCACTGCAGCGTCTTGGGGAGCGCAAAGGACAGTGTCGGTGCATCCGCTGTCGTGAGGTGGGACTTCGCAGGTTAAATGATATCGATGTCGTTCTGAAACACGTTAAATACGAAGCCTGCGGCGGGGAGGAGCATTTTGTCTCCTTCGAGAGCAAAGACGATTCTCTGGTTGGATTCCTGCGCTTGCGCCTTGGACCCGGTTCCAAGGCACGTGTGAGGGAATTGCATGTCTATGGACCCCTGGTCCCTATCGGAACCAAAAATGATGGATGGCAGCATCGGGGATACGGGGCGAGGCTTGTTAAGACCGCTGAGATTATCTCTATTGAGGAGGGCTACAAAAGCCTTGAGATTACGAGCGGCATTGGCGCCAGGGGTTACTATCGGCAGTTGGGGTATGATCTGTCTGGGCCTTACATGGCAAAGATATTTAACTGAGATCCATTTCGTCTTCAAGGATTCAGGCACCACAACCGTTAAATATCGTGCGCCAAAGAAGATTCGCGATCTGAGGAATAATATGCGTTGGCAAGGAAAATTCGGAAGGAAACCTACTGGCGGGAAGTTGATCCCGGCCAGGGGTAAGAGAAAGTACGAGACAGGCAGAGAGCAGAGCGACACTACAATCGCGGCTGTCAGGACCAAGAAGATCGAAACCCTGGGAGGGAACATCAAGATACGCATGCTGAGAGGCGATATGGCCACAGTTGCCGATCCCAAGACAGGCAAATCGAAGATCGTCAAGATAGAGACGGTAAAGGATAACAAGGCCAATCTGCACTACATGAGGCGAAATATCCTCACAAAGGGTGCCGTCATAAAGACGGAGATTGGCGATGCCCGAATAACCAACCGTCCCGGCCAGGACGGAGTCATCAACGCGATCCTGCTGTCCCAATAAAGCCTTCAATGTTTGTCGTTTTTCGATGTAGTTGCGGCAGACATCTGTATGCTTCGTCTGACTCCAAGACCAGGACCTGCCCCTGCAAAAAGAGAACAGAGCTTCGCAAGGCGAAGATACTGGCAGTGGCAGAGGATGCCAAAACAGCAGGTGAAATCGTCCGCAAGCTTCAACTTGGCGGACATGAGATGACGGGTTTCACCGTTTATGGATGACTGTGAACGATGCACTGGTCTTGGATAAAATTGTGCCGCTATCGGACTTTTTCACATAGCCTTCTGTGAAGGCGACGGCTCGCCCCTTTTTGATCACGCTGCCAACGGCTGTAACCCTGCCATTTCTGACTCCCTGAATGAATGAAGTGCTTTCTGATATGGTTGCAATGCCTTCGTCTTCCTCAAGGATGGTGTAAAGGGCAAGGGCCATGGCTTCATCGGCAAGACAAGTGAAGACGCCACCTTGTAGCCACCCCACGCCGTTGCACATATCGGGGCGCACTTCCATGGAGATCTGTGCCTCTCCATTGCCATAAGTATCTATATCAATTGCCATCAAGCGGAAGAATGGATTTGCCTCCCTTCCCCATTTTCGGACCTCATCAAGGTAACTCATCTACTTCTATATTCGATCCAAACTTATGAATTTAAAATTTGCGACCGATTGATGCAGCAAAAAGATGATACTTTGAGGATATCAAACTTACAGGGGATGAGAAAAGATCTGCAAAGTCTGAAGGTTCTTCCCCTGGCCTTCGACAGCTTTGGAGTTCGGTCGATGGCAACCTACGTAGAGACAAAAGACATGAGGGTGCTCATTGACCCTGCAGTGTCCCTAGGACCAAGGAGGTATGGGCTGCCTCCCCATCAACTGGAGTTGGAGAGGATGAACCAGACCTGGAATGATATAAAGAGTTATGCTTCCAAGTGCGACCTGTTGATCGTAACCCATTATCATTACGATCACCACAATCCTGATGAGATCGATTTTTACAAAGATAAGGCGCTTTACATCAAAGACCCAAAGAAGAACATCAATAAAAGCCAATTGCAAAGGGCATCGCATTTCCTGAAAGAACTGCAGGGCTTGCCCAAGGCAGTCGAATTCGCAGATGGAAGATCATTTGAACACGCTGCTACTACTATTAAGTTCTCACCTCCAGTTTATCACGGCACGAATTCCCGGCTCGGTTACGTGCTGGAGGTGAGCATATCTTGCCTCGGAGAAAAAATGGTTTTTACAAGCGATGTGGAAGGCCCTTCCCTGGGAGAGCAAGTGGATTTCATTCTCCGTGAGAACCCTGATCTCCTTATCCTCGACGGCCCGATGACCTATATGCTGGGCTACAGGTACTCTGCAAAGAGCCTGGAGCGATCTGTTGCGAATATTTCCAAAATAATATCGGAAACCACTGTGAGGGTCATCATCTTGGACCATCATCTTCTGCGGGATCAAAATTATAAAGCGAGGTTAGCAAAAGTCTACGAATGCGCAGAGGATAATGGCGTCAGAGTTTTGAGCGCTGCAGAGTACTCTGGCAGGGAGCCAGACCTGTTGGAAGCAAGAAGAAGGGAGCTGTACGCTGGTATCTGAATTTAGATGACTTTATACCTGTTGGATTGAGCAATGCGCCTGAAAGAAAAACTCTGGGGAATCGTGCCTGATGAAAAGCTGTGCAAAATCTCAGAGCACTTCCAGCTAATCGGAGATGTAGCCGTTATATCTCTGCCTGTCGAATTGAATGAGTATAAGACTGCAATTGCGAAGGCTGTGCTTTCACAGTCAAAAAACATTCGCATGGTGTTGAATAAAACCTCCAAACTCGAAGGAGACATGCGATTGGCAAGTTTCGAAGTACTGGCGGGTTCTGGCAATGCAGTTACGCTGCACAGGGAATTTGGCTTTATATTTCGACTTGACGTAACCAGGGTCTTCTTCAACAGCCGCCTTGGCTATGAGAGGATAAGAGTTGCAAGACAGGTGCAATCAGGTGAGCTGGTTTTGGTGCCTTTTGCAGGAGTCGGACCATTCGTCGTTCCCATGGCAGCGCGTGGTGCCATTGTCCTGGCTGTCGAGAAAAATCGCGAAGCATGCAAGTGGCTGGCTGAGAATGTCCGGCTGAATCGGGTGGACGAGAGGACAAAGATCATCAATGCTGATGCTTTTCAGATGTTGCAAATCCTGAAAATGGATTTTGACAGAGCTGTAGTTCCAACTCCTTACGGGATGGACAGTGTTTTAAAAGCCGTATCTTCAAGGGTTAAGAGTGGAGGAATGGTGCACTTCTACACCTTCAAAAAGCGCCAGCAGATTGTGGGGCTTGTTCAAAGCTACAAAGATATGGGCTTTAAGGTTGAAGCCTTTCGAAAATGCGGAAATGTTGCTCCAGGCGTGAGCCGATGGGCTTTCGACCTGAGGAAAAACTGACCCTCTGCAACGACCGAGTTAAGGATGAGCTGTCTTTTGAAGTATATAGACTACATACTACATTGGCCTATAATGGAAATAAGGATTGATGTATGTTTTATTTTGATCAGCTTTACATATGATCTCTTCATACGTCTGGCCGGTGAATTCGTTGAGGAAACTAATAGTTGCTCTATCGATAGCCTTGATCCTGGGGGCAGTTGGTGCCTCTGGCGTCATGGCTAAGGAGACGGTTAGAGTCTCCGGATCGACTACCGTTCTGCCATTGGCAGAAGCCGGTGCGGAGTCATTTAATGGCGTGCAGTCTGATTATCAGGTTCTTGTAACCGGTGGCGGCACTGGTGTTGGCATCAAGAATATAGCTGAGGGCACCTCCGATATCGCTATGGCCTCCCGAGAGGTAACATCAGATGAGAAGAGTAAGTTTGGTGACAAGTTCCAGGAGAATATGGTTGCCTATGACGGAATAGTGATAGCTGTTAGCAAGCAGATCTACGATGCAGGCATAACATCTCTCACCAAGGAGCAGGTCAAGAAGATCTATTCTGGTGAGATTACCAACTGGAAGGAACTTGGAGGCCCGGACAAAGAGATGCTGGTCGTTGCCAGGGAGCAGGGCTCTGGAACCAGGGACACCTTTATGGAGGACATCATGGGCAGCAAAGCTGCCGAGACTCCTGGCGTGAATACAGTGACCAGTAGCAATGCAGAGGTCAGGACTGCTTTGATCGGTAGCGAAGTGGCCATAGGGTACCTTGGATTCAGCTATGTCGAGGACGGCTCTGTGGGCGTGATCACACTTGACGGAGTCAAGCCCACTGTCAAGACCATCAAGGACGGCAGCTATGAGCTTGGTCGCAAGCTGTACTTCTACACTTTTGGCGATGCCAGTCCTGGAGCCGAGGCATTCATAAAATTCATGACCGGAGCCGATGGGCAGAAAATTGCTGAGGAGAATGGCTTCATACCTCTGTGATGAGGCTCTCTTCAGAATTTTTTTGTGCTGGGTTCAGGCACCTCGCAGGTGCCCGGCCTTGCTGCAGTTCATCAGCCATGAACTTCATGGCTTCATCGATATGCTTGAAGAACTCTTTGTAGCCAGAAAATCCTTTTGCCCGAGATTCCGGAAACTATTTATTTAGACCTTCTGAATAAATGTTGTGAACAGACCCTACGAGTTTCTTGATCCTTTGAACAGGCTGATGGTGGCATACCGACGGTATGAGGAGGTCGTATGGGTTCTCAATGCTGTTATAATATCGATTGCCTCTTATGCCGTAGCTGAGGTTCTCGGGCTCCCGGCCTTTATGAATTTCTACTGGGAGGACACCCTCCCGCTCGCAGCGTCGCCTGCCATTTTTTCCGTGATCCTGGGAATCGCAGGTGCGACGCTCATCAAAAGGCGTAAAAGGCATGATCTCTTTTTGCTTCTAGGGCCAGAACTTTCCCAGAAAACCAAGACTGCTTACGACAATCGGAACGTCCAGTCTCTGCCAATGCAAAGCCTGGCAGAAGATCTCAAGGCAAGTCTCGAAAAAATCAAGCCTTCTCGGGTGTTCAACCAAAAACAGATAAGCTCCAGAATTATTGTTGCAGTTTTACTATCCGCCATCACAATCTTCATCGCTCAGAGTCAGATCAGTGCAGACATAACCCCTGCCGATCTTCAATCCCTTTCAGATCTAAAGGATAAAGTATTCGGCCCAGGAGAGGGTGAAAAGCAAGCGCACGAATCTGAGACCAATCTAACTGGAAACCTCTACGGAAAGCCTTCATTGGCCGTCCTAAATGAAAATAAGCTGGAGCTATCGCTTTATCCGGGCGTAGGCGCAGGCTCCGTCTCAAGGAAGACAGAGCCTAAAGAGCGCACTTTCCAGCAGTCTCTTGCGGGAGAGGCGGCAGCAGTTCCATCAGAACTCTATATCGAGAGCCTTCCTCCTGAAAATAAAGAGATAATCAAGAGATATTTTGTGGAGCTTAGCAGGCTGTAAGTCTGATATTCTCGTAGCGCTCATGTAATTTTCCGGTGGAAGACCCGCTGCGCTTTGCCATCCTGCCGTGGCAGGTGTCCGATTGGAAAGACGTCTCCCTTGGGACTGAAGCCCAGCGCTTCCTTGAGGGCCTTCTCCACCATGTAGCCAGTAACTCCAGGCTCTGCCTCAACGTTGACCCGCACGTCGTTGACGCCATCGATCTCTTCCACGATGATCTGGTAGTTGTTGCCGATGCCCGGGATACCCATCAGCGTCTGCTCGATCTGCTTGGGGAAGAAGTTTACCCCCTTTACAATCAGCATGTCGTCCAGGCGACCTGTGATTGGCGCGATCTTCAGATGCGTTCTGCCGCAGTCACAGACATCTTTGGAGACTATTCTGGTCAGATCGGCTGTGCAAAAGCGGATCATGGGCAGAGCCTCGCGGTTGAGTGCGGTGAAGACAAGCTCGCCCTGCTCGCCGTCGTCTACAGCCTCTCCAGTATCTGGATCGATGATCTCCAGTATGTACTGATCCTCCCAAACATGGATGCCGTCATGAGCAGTGCAATCCATGCCCAAAGTCCCAACACCTCCAGATTCAGTCATGCCGTAGATGTCGAAGACCTCGATGTCAAGGCCCTGGGATATCTTCTTCTTCATGGATTCTGAGAACGCCTCCGCACCAAAGATTCCTATTTCAAGGTCAGGGAGTGTCTCTTTCTGCTCCTGCAAGACCTCCATGAGCCGAACGCCGTAGCTCACCACTGCAGTGAAGACGCGAGTCTTGAGGTCCTTGGCCAGACGGATCTGCCTGGCAGTATTTCCTGGTCCCGCTGGAATGACGAACAGGCCAGCCGCCCGTGCGCCATGATACATCCCAAAGCCACCGTTGAAAAGTCCGAAGAGTGGAGTTATCTGCGTGGCGTCTCCAGGCTTTGCCCCTGACATGCGAAAACAACGGGCCATGCACTCCGCCCACTGTTCAAGATCGTTGCGGGTATAGGGCATGACCACGGGCGTGCCAGTCGAACCGCTGGACATGTGCATCTCCACGATCTGGTCGCGCGGAACGCAGGCAAGCTTCAGGGGGTAGCTTGCGCGCAAAAGATCTTTGTTGGTCATGGGCAGCTTGACCACATCTTCTGCTGTCCGGATGTCATCTGGCGCGACGCCATGGTCGTCCAGAAGCTTTCTGTAAATTGCGTTGGACTGATAAACGTGTTGGACGATGGCCCTGAGCCGTTTCGACTGCAAGGCATGAATTTCTTCACGCGAAGCTGTCTCCATCCTAGCATTGTGAAAATTACCTATCATACCAAGTTCCTTCCCACATCGAAAGCTTTCAGATTGATGTCTTGGAATTTCTCTGGGACACTGAGGGCTATGGCCTTTTGCCAGGCACCATGGGGCAGGTCAAGTTCGCGGGAGATGACGCCCAATAAAACGATGTTTGCAGCTCGAATGTCTCCGATCTCTGCTGCCTTTTTTGCAGCGTCCAAGTACACGAGCCTGGGAAACACCATTTTCAGCATCTCTTCGATGTTTTTTGGATACCTGGCAGCACCCGAAGAGACTGTTACAGGAGTTATGGCCTGCGCGCTGACTGCGGCCAGACCCCTGGGCGCCAGATAATCTGCAAACCTCAGGGCTTCCACCTGCTCTAAAGCAGCCAGTATCTGGGCGCTTTTCTTGGGCACAAGAGGGCTGTATACTTTCGTTCCGTAGCGGATCTGGGCCATGACAGAGCCGCCGCGCTGGGCCATGCCATGCACCTCGTTTGTCTTGACGTCGTATCCTGCCTGCATTGCAGCCTGTGCCAGGATCTCGCTTGCCAGCAATATGCCCTGGCCACCCACGCCCACCAGGACTACGCTTTGAGTCTCATTCTCCATTCATGCCTTCCCTCCAGCAACTATGGCTCCGGCTGGGCAGACCTGCTCACAAAGGCCGCAACCGGCGCAGAGGATTTGATTGATCTTCGGCTTTTCCCCTCCGCCTTCTATCGCCGGGCAGCCAATGCCCAAACAAAGCTCACAGCCTTTGCACACATCTGTTTGGATCACTCTCCTCTCTCCAACTCGTCTTCTCTCCCGCAATGGGCATGGAGCTGAAAAGACGATTAAAGAAGGTTCATCTGCAGCCAGCTCATCGGATATGACCTGCATGGCGTTCTTCAGGCTGTAAGGATCGGCTTTAAAGACGCGCTTGAAGCCACATGCTCTGCCGATATCCTCTATGGAGATCGCCACTGTGGCATCACCCATTAAGGTACGTCCGGTGCCTGGATGATCCTGGTGTCCGGTCATGGCGGTGGTGCGGTTGTCAAGCACGACTATCGTCGAGGTGCCCATGTTGTAGGAGATATCCAGAAGCCCGGTTATTCCTGAATGAAAGAAAGTGGAGTCTCCTACCACACCCACGACCTTCCTGGGCTCTCCTGCGATCTGCATCCCGTGCGCCATTGAGATTCCAGCGCCCATGCACAGGATCGTGTCCATTCTGTCAAGTGGCTTGAAGGCGCCAAGGCTGTAGCATCCGATGTCGCCGGTCACGACTACATCGTGCTTTCCAAGTGCGTAAAAGACGCCGCGGTGAGGGCAGCCTGGACAGAGTACCGGCGGGCGGGGTGGAATCTGGTCCAAAAAAGCAACTGGTCTTTCAAGAGGAGCAGCTCTTCCCTCAATCTTCGCCCTTGCAGCCTGCAGCAGGTCAACTGACAGCTCCATTATCCCGGGGACGACCTCTCTTCCCTGACATCTGATCCCCAGAGCCCTGACATGCTGCTCGATGAAGTCGTCGAGCTCCTCAACAACCAGGACGCTATCGACGCCTGAGGCGAACTCGTAAATGAGGGCATCGGGAAATGGATAAGAGAATCCCAGCTTCAGGAATGATGCATCAGGCCAGACCTCTCGTGCGTAATGGTAGGCGATCGAGGATGTTATGATGCCAAGAGCTCTGTCGCGCCATTCGATGCGATTGGCAGGAGAGCTCTCCGAGAGCTTTTTTTGGCGCAGCAATCTCTCCTCAACTCTCTGGCGCATTGGCCTGCCCCATACAGGAATTGGAACGAAGCGGGGCGGGTTTTTCACGAAGCCGACCTTCCCTTCAACAGTGCGCTCCTCCTGCACCACTAGGCTGCGAGAGTGGCTGACCCTGGTTGTGGAGCGGAGTATCACAGGACTCTTGAACTGTTCAGAGACCTGGATGGCCATCTTCAAAAAATCCTTTGCCTCCTGGCTGTCTGCAGGCTCAAAGAGTGGAATCTTGGCGAAACGGGCATAGTTGCGGGTGTCCTGCTCGTTTTGCGAGGAGTGCATTCCAGGATCGTCTGCGACGCAGGCCACAAACCCACCCTCCACACCGATGTAGCTCAGTGTCATGAGCGGGTCTGCAGCCACATTCAGACCCACATGCTTCATTGTGACGATGGCCCTTGCGCCTGACAGAGCAGCCCCCGCCGCCACCTCAAAGGCCACCTTCTCATTTGGAGACCACTCGCAATACACTTTTGGCCTGTACTTTGCCAGGTTCTCCAGGATCTCAGTTGAGGGAGTACCAGGATATCCCGTGCCAACAGTCACACCAGCCTCGTAGGCCCCACGGGCTATGGCCTCGTTGCCGGACATCAGATATCTCAACGCCATCCTCCTTTGCTTGGATGCTGATTTGGCAAGAATTTGGTGATTTTTGTTGATCGTTTATGCACAATCCTATGCATCAAAGTCACATCTGGCGATCCAATTTTTGCTTTATAATCCTTGTGGTCATGGATGTCTCAATGCATAAGGGAAAGGTTTTTAAATCAAGATCTGCTTCGTTGACCACAGTTGTACATCATAGTACTAAGTTGGAGAATGATAATAATATGATCATGCCCGCACCATACCTGGCATTATTGGTTTGCATTCTGGCAATGCTCTCGATAACTCTCTTCGTCTTGCTGAGGGAAGCACAATGATCAACCAACTTCTGCTCATCGCCTACGTCGCGGTTATAGTCATCCTGTCGCTAAAGCTCCGCCAAGGGACATTTTCGGGCTTCGTCCTATCCGATAGGAACATCGCCTATCCCGCTGTCATCGGCATTGCCTTCACTGCGGCTTATTTCAGCGCAGCATCGTTCCTTGGCGGAGGCGGCTATGGCCTCGTGGGCGGAATGCCATGGGTGGTCTTTTGCGCTTTCCTGCATGTGGCCTTCGCGTGCCTTGCCTGGCTGATGGCTGGGAGGATCTGGGCCATGGCAAAGCAGTACGACGCCAAAACTGTGCCGCAACTGCTTGAAAAGAGGTACAACTCGCCAACGGGCAAGGTCATCTTAGCAGCCATAATGCTACTTTTGTACGCTGTCTATCTGGTTCCCATCTTCAAGGGATGCGCTGCCATATTTCAGGGCTTGATAGGGGTCACCTACCTGCAGGGGCTGATCATAGCCGTCCTAATCGTCGCAGTCTACTATGCCATCGGCGGCCTGCCAGCAATCATCTGGATAGGTTTTCTCCAAGGAATCCTCATGCTCGGCGGATCCATGCTCCTCTACGCCAGCCTCTTTTCACATGCGGGCGGGATGCAGATATGGGATAATATTCCTGCCGCAGTGCTGAGCATGAATGGTCTCAACGTTCCGTGGCAAAAGACCCTTGGAATGGCATTTTCCATCAGCCTTGGCCTGCTCGCCCTGCCTGACCTGCTGATAATGATATTCGCGGCAAGAGACAGGAGAGTTGTTCGCTTCGCAGGCGTCTTTGGACCGCTGTCCATTGCCATCTACGCTGTCTGCGTATTTTCTCTGGGCATTCTGGCCTATGGAGCCCTGAGCGCAGAGCAGATCGCACCCTTCCTGAAGAACCCGGATGGGCTTGTGCCCTTCCTGGCTACAACTCTTCTCCCGGCGGGCTTAGACAGCATCATACTTCTGGCAGCGATTTCTGCTGCGTTGTCCACAATGAGCGCTATCGTTCTTGTCACGACGACATCTCTCACGTCTGATATCCTGCGTTACCTGAAGCCTGAGATATCTGACAAGAACATACTGCTCCTGACGCGCACAGTGGGCGTGATCATCCTACTGGCAGCGGCTGTATCTGCGATCAACGTTCCTCAGCAGATTGTGCCTCTGGTGTCCGTCAGCATGGGTGTGATAGCTTGCTGCGTATTCGTTCCGCTCATCTTCGGCCTGTACTGGCAAAGAGGCACTTCCACGGGCTTCATCGCCAGTCTGCTGGCATCTTTCTTCTCCGTGGTTGCCTGGAACTTCTATGGCGATCCGCTCATCCATCCAGTATTCGTTGGCATCATCTGTGGCACAGTGGCCTACGTCGGAGGAAGCCTGGTAAGCGGACAGACCTCAAGGGCGCAGATGGTGGATGAGAGCAAGGCCAGCTAAGAGATCGACTGAATTTGGATTAAGTTAATATACCGATCCCGCTAGGCATATTCATATTCACGAAGGAGGGAAAATATGTCTGAAATGAGAAACTTCGCCCTGAGGGATGCACAGGGCAACGAAATAGGAGTCTTTACAGGAAAATCGCCAAGACAGGCTGCACTGAAGGCAGCAAACCGGGGTTATACTGATATAAAGCTGCGCGAACGAGGCACAAAGAAGGTTCATGTGTTCGAGGGATCGCGGGTGCAGGTGGACAAGCCAGCGGGAGCTCCTGCCTGGATGCCTGACAAGATCTGGAAGCCCAAAGTGAAGAAGGTGGGCATAGAGAAGCTTGATGAGGTCTGAGGTCGCAATAGGTCCCGGGCGCCCGCACAAGGCCGACCATCTCATCTTCAAAGGGCCGGCCCACAATATCTTTGCCTGCTTCTCAGCCATTTTTCTCATTGGGTTCTCTCAATAATTTGTTCAAAAGGCAAAAACTTTAAATACCGACAATCGCCGTATATTATAGTTGGCAAAAGTCGAAATCTCATTTCTTTCCCTCCTCCTGGAAAACAGACTTTTGCCTCCCTCCTATTGACCAATTCCACATCTTACCAGTGACTACTCCCGCCAATGGTTTGGCGAGGATTGGAGTTCGTCCTGAAGTCTTATTTTTTTAAACCTAGTAGCAAAGAGTATGTCACCCGGTGCCTCCTTTTGGTTTTCCGCATACTACTTCGAAGTATTTTAGGCTGCTCCAGGGCCCCGGTCCAGCGTCGTTAGATGCCTGTACTCGCCAGTAATAATCGATGTCGTCGTCAGAAAGAATCGAAGGCGAGGGCACTGTGCATCTGCTGCCAGACGTTATGTCCTCAGCAGGATACCATTCATCGAGGACTATATCAGCATCGTTTTGCACCTGCAAGTGATACTCAGTGGCAGTCGACAATGCGCCCCAGATAAAATTAGGCGTTCGCGTAGAGATGAGGCCCCTGGGCGATATGGTAGTTACCTTGCCAGGAACATCGGAGGTTATTTTAAAGCTCAGGTAGCTGGACCATGGACCATCGCCGACGCAGTTCCCGGTTTGAACCCACCATCTATAGTTTCCAGCGTCAAGTGGATCATCTAGCGTCACTGAACAGCCCTTCTGTGAAGCTACATCCGCTGCATCATACCAGTCAGTGATAATTGGGTGTGATAGATCAGAAACACTGGCCACCTTCAGGCGGTAGCGTGTGGCTCCTGCCACGCAGTTCCAGTTAAAAGTCGGAGTGCTGGTGCCGATTGTATTCTTTGGAGAGATCAAGGTCGCCTTGCCAGGCAAAGTGGCGGAAGTGCAGACCGTAAAGGACATTGGATCGCTCCATTGCTTCTCACCACAACTACAGGTCCGAACTCTCCAGCTATAGCTGCCAGCCATAAGGGTCACAGCTGGAGTCACACAAAGCTTTGAGTCTTTGTTTAAAACCAGCTCTGACGCATCATAACAGAGATTTATAACGACGTTTCCCTGGGCGTCTTCCACCACCAGGCAATAAAATTCGGTTCCAGCGACCTCCGACCAGACATACGTTGGCCTTCCTGTAGTGATAATTCCGGCAGGCGCAGAGAGGATCGCGACACCTGGTCCATCGCCAACCAATTCATTTGAGCTCTTGACAGTGTCGTTTTCATCAGCTGATTGCAGCTGTCCAACAGAATTGCCAGAGAATGATGCCAGCAACAGGAGCAAGCCTGTGACTGCCATGGCAATTACTCTTTTTGCATTTAGCTCCCTTCCTTTCATAAATCAGTCTCCCTTTTGAACTTGATTGTAAATTGGTATGAAATTTGTAGACAAAGAATATATATTTTTTCATTCAAAAATCAAAACGAGAGAATAACAGGCAGTATCAATCACATAAAAGGAAACTGAAAGCATCATCACAAAATTTATTTTTTATTAGAAAAAAGAAAAGGCTTCTTTCTCATCTTGTGCCGTTGCGCCTCTATGGCACCAGCCGCCGTCGGTCGCGTGGGAAGATGACTGCGTCCCGGATGTTCTCAAGCTTCAGCATGGTCATGACCAATCGGCTCAAGC
>CAZRYL010000025.1:24286-36697 GCA_964604285.1 uncultured Methanotrichaceae archaeon | reverse complement strand
ATTAGTATATATACTTTTCCATTCTTTTAGATGGCAGAGGATTATAGGAATCCTCTCGAAAATAATATTATAAAATAGAATTTTATATGCTTTTACATCCTCTTCCTCGCCTTTTCATCCTCCAACAGGCCAGCAAGGCGAGGATGACCACCAGTAACGCGCCAGGTGCTGGCGTTCTTTTTGGCTGATCTTGAGGGGCGGAAACAGTTAAATTGGGCTCATTTGAGACTGAATCCAACTGATCTCCGATAGCTTGGTTGTTCATAGCTGCAAGAACATCAACATAGGCGGTCTTCCTGCCAGATGGAGAGCCCATAGCTGCAACGTCCACCACAAACGAATAGTTGCCTGGGGCTATATCTCCGGCTTTTAGCGTGCAGTTGTACCGGGTGACGCCTGCAGGAAAGACATACTTGATCATTTTGGGGCAAGCGACACTAAGACCCTCGCTCATGTTTTTGAAGACAAGTTCCACATAAGCCCCGCTGCTCCCCAATCCCTTCACGGCCACTGTGAAATTTGTCTCGCTGTTTGGTGTCAGACTGATGGGCGAGACATCGATCACCTTGAACCAGTAAGAGCCGCATGCATGGCCTGTCAGGAGCAAAAGGAGCATTAAGAGCGAGATTGAAAAGACATTTTTCATAAAAGAACAGTTATACTGGTAATTATAAAGATGTTTCGGGATACGTAGCTCCTCTGCTCTCTCAAGCCCCCAATTGAATGCAGCAGATCACCACAGCAGGATGCCAAAGTACCTGGCGGCATAAAAGATGCCCACTGCTATCACCAGCAGCCCGAAGAATTTGGTGGTCCAAGCTCCAAAAGCGACATACTTTTCGCCGATCCTTCCACCAACTGCTCTGGAAAATGTGGCGATCGGAATGATGGGCACGCCATGGCCAACGCCGAAGATGAATAGCATCAGGCCTCCGCCAAGAGGCGTAACATCCTGGGATGCCAGCCATATCAAAACAGGCAGAACCATTGAGAGGGCACACGGAGCCCAGCCAAGCGCAAAGAAAACTCCAAGCGCAAAAGCTCCGATTAATGCCGAATGCTTGAAAAGGCCTACTGATGCCTCGACAGATCTTTGCATCATGCCTGGACCTTTTTCTCGAACCTCGCCCTGCTGGGCATGGCGGATGCGAGAGGCTACCGGCCCAAAGATCTCCTCCAGGGACCTGAAGTTGCCAATTCCAAGAAGGATCATGATGCAGCCTGCTATCAGGTCGAATAGCTTCGAGTCACGAATGAAAATGCCAACCTGGGATATAAACAGCCCAAGCACAAAGAAGACCGTAGCCATGCCGAAAGTAAAGGCTACTCCCATCATGAAACCCTCTTTTGATGTGGAGGCACTTTTGCGCAGATACTCATCCTTTCTGTGCAATGTCAGCACATAGGAGAACACTGCGATCAGCAGAGCAATTGAACATGGAGCAAGCGAGGTTAAAATTCCAAGGAAGAACATTCCCAAGGCCGAGACATCATGCCTTGAGACCTCGCCCTCCAGGCTTTCCCACTGTGAGTTTTTAAGCACCTGCAGCTTTTGGTAAAGCGTCTCGGAACTCTGTACCCCATCGACCTCGCCTGATCCTACGCGGTAGACATGGTAGACCCCAGCGATGCCACCGTCTCTGTCGATCAAGAGTAGGGTGGGATTGGAGGAGCTGCCTCCCACGTTCCAGTAATCAAGGTACTTGCTGCCGATGGCATAAGGCTCGATGTCCTCTGTCCAAGGCCAGGTTATGTTGACCTTCCACCACTTTTCGGCCAGTGATTTGCCATCCTGAGAATAGCGATTCTTCCTGAGGTTCAAGGTAATGATCTGCGCTTCACTGTCCCTTGCTTTCAGCCTGGCCAGCTCGCTTACCTGGCCTTTCAAGGACCTCTCGCACTCCACGCACAGAGGGATTTCGATGTTAGTTATATGCAAGACCACAGGAGTCCCGCGAAAGTCCTCCAGGGAGAAGTTCCTCCCATCTGCACCAGTTGCTGTAAAATTGGGGGCCTTCGCGAGGTCAGAGCCAGATGAGACAGCCAAAAAAAAGCAAAAGAACAAGAGTGCGGCTGCTGAACGCCAGATCTTAAAAGAAATCGCTTTTTTTCCGGGCATCAGCCTACCACTCATCTCCATTTGTCGGCATTTTGCTGGTGGTAGTAGATTGAGTCCTTGATGTAGGCATTGATCTGATCGACGCTCATGGCATCGATCTGGCTGTGCCAGGCCACCTTCACAGCTCCGTCAGGCCCTTTTATTAAAGTAATGAAGATCGTCGTCGGTACGTACAGCATTCCCCCTGTAGGGTCGTAGACGGACAGAATATCTGTTGCCTTTTCCAGGTTGCTTCCTTCGCCAAGTATGTCGTAGTAATCCAGATCGGATCCAAAGGTCGCCAGGGGCTGCTTCAGGTTCTCTATCTGCTCAGCACAGGGCTTGCAGGTACTGCTATGAACCAGGATGAGCACGGGCTTCTTCTTGAGGGCATCCATGACCCAGCCCGGATGATCGACAGAAGTTCCAGAAATCGCATGCTGCGATGGATACACCGTCCACCAATCGTCCTCGTCAAGGCCAAGGGTATGCACCGGCTGGTAGCTGCTCCAGTCTTCCGAAAGTGCAAACCCCATCAAAGCTGGTGAGGTCAACGCTGCCAATATGAGCAATAACAGGAAATTCATGGGCCTATCGTGCATAATTGAAACCCCCAAACATCAGATACGCCCGGAATTATTTAAAGCTTCATTTTTCAAGTTGGCGCTTAACTGAACATCTGCGCCAAGCTTACACATCTCATGGAAAAATCCCGGATAGGATACATCAACAGACTCAGCCGTGTCGATCTTCGTTTCGCCTGCCGCAAAGCCTGCCACAGTCAGCGCCATGACGATCCTGTGATCATGGTAGCCGTGCAAACCGGCTCCGTGCAGCTTTCCTCCAACGATCTCCAGCCCATCGGACCGCTCACGGATGTCAGCTCCCATCTTGGATAGCTCGACGGCCATGGCATGCAGCCGGTCAGTCTCCTTGTGCCGAACGTGCTCTGCATTCTTGACCACTGTCTTGCCACGGGCCACGGCGCCGATGACAGCGATGGTCGGCACCAGGTCAGGCGTCAGGCTCGCATCCACCTCAATTCCCTGCAGCTCTCCGCCCTTGATCCGGAGGTCTCCTGCCTCTTTATCCCATGAGACCTTCGCACCCATGCGAGAGAGTATATCGATGATCGCAAAGTCTCCCTGGCGAGATGGCAAAATGCCCCTGACAGTGACCTCAGATCCCGTGACCGCTGCCGCTGCCAGTGGATAGGATGCAGAGGAGAAGTCTCCAGGAATAGTGTAGTTATGCAAGTTGTATTCCTGGTTCCCAGGCACGAAGAACTCCTGCGTGCCAGCCTGGACGCGCACACCCGCGTCCGCCAGCATGTCAAGTGTAATCTCTGCATATGGCCGCGATTTTAGAAATCCCTCTATCACTATCTTCGTGTCGCCCTTGGCCAGGGGCGCGGCGATGAGCAGCGCAGAGAGAAATTGAGAGCTGACGCCGCCATTCAGCCTTGCCGTGCCTCCTCGCATCTTTCCTCTGATTACCAAAGGCGCTTTGCCATTATTGCGAATGGAGAAGGCTGTAGCACCCAGATCGCAAAGAGAGCTCAAGAGTGGGCCGTTTGGCCGGGTGCGGATGGAGTCGTCTCCTGTGAGCACTGCTCCGTCAGTCAGGGCCGCCACAGCTGAGCAGAAGCGCAGCGTTGTGCCTGAGTTGAGGACGTTGATCACATCGTCAGGAGTCTGAGGCAGGCTCGAAACGCCTTGAATCTTAACTTCGTCGTTCAATGATATCTTCGCGCCGAATGCCTCGCATGCAGAGATGGTGGCCTTTGTGTCTGCGGAGATGAGGGGCCGCTTTACAGTGCCCCCAGGCCCCAATGCAGTTATCAGAATAGCGCGGTGTGTGTAGCTCTTGGAGGGCGGGGCATAGACCTCGCCTGAGAGAGAAGAGCGCTCGACTGACGCAATCATGATCTGAAGATGGTACTTTGGAGTATAAGAAATGTGCCATGAGATGGCTTGACAGAGGGAGTACCCCCACTCCTCTACCACAGTCGCCGTCATTAATACGGCATTCGACGTAGTACGGCACAGGTCGTATATATTGATTGCGGCCTTTTCATTGACTGCAACGACAGCATTATATGCACACAGTTCCAGTTGCACCGAAATGAACCAGACAGAGCCTACCAGAGGCGTTTCATTGTTGATCGGGGATCCAAAAAAGGCCATTTTGAAGCTCTCCGGACCAATGGTAGCAGCCATGATGATGCTGGCCGCATATAACCTGGTAAACGCTATCTGGGTTGCAGGCCTTGGATCAGATGCCCTTGCAGCAGTTGGTTTTGTGATGCCCATTTACATGGTAATTGTGGGCCTGAGCAACGGCCTTGGGGCAGGCGTGTCTTCTTCGATCTCCAGAAAAATAGGAGCACAGGATAAAGCAGGCGCTGACAATACGGCGATGCACGCCTTGCTTATCACGATCGTCATATCCTCGATATTGACGGGCGCTCTAACCTATTTCCTGGAGCCGCTGCTAGCTGCCATGGGAGCGGGTACAGCCACTGGGCTTGCCGTTGAATATGGAAGGATCGTGTTCGCGGGAAGCATATTCATCGTCTTCACGAATATCGCCTATGCAGTTCTGAGGGGCGAAGGCGACGCAAAACGAACAATGTACGCCATGTGCGCAGGATCGCTGATCAATGTAGTTCTCGATCCGCTGCTGATCTACCATGCAGGCATGGGAATCTCCGGAGCGGCATGGGGAACAATTATATCCCTCGTTCTTGTCTCTGCTGTCCTGATTTACTGGCTGCAAATCAAGAGGGACACTTATGTATCACTCTCATGGAGGACCTTCCACCCGGACAGGAATGTTGTCTTGGATATTCTACGCGTTGGGCTTCCTGCCAGCGTGGAGTTCCTTTTGTACTCAGTTGACGGCATCATCATCAACAGCATGCTGGTTCACGTATCAGGGACCGATGCAGTGGCTGTTTATACTGCCGGCTGGCGGATCATCGCGCTGGCCATAATTCCCATGATCGCGATTGGAACTGCGGAAATCTCGGTCGCTGGTGCAGCCTTTGGTGCCAGACACTATGAAAATCTGAGCATCATCCACAATTACTCAACTCGCCTTGGGCTCGTTATCGGAGTCTCTACAGCCGTCTTCACCTGGGCCTTTGCCCAGCAGATAACCATGATCTTCACCTACACATCCCAAAGCGCCCACCTGGCTGCAACGATGGTTGCATTTTTGCATGTCATGTGTCTATTTTATCCATTTGCATCGCCTGGAATAATGTCGGCCTGCCTATTTCAGGGGACGGGCAGGGGAGGGACCTCGCTTATCATCAACATGCTAAGAGACCTTATACTCATGACGCTGATGTCCTTCATTCTCGGGATTGTTCTAGGCCTCGGCCAGGAGGGCATATGGTGGGGAATAGTCTTTGGAAACATCGTTGGAAGCATTATCGGCTACTCGTGGGCAAGGCTTTATACATCACGCATGAGATCTGCTGAGGTCTTTTGGAAGCACAGGACTGGCGCTTGAGCCACAGCAGAAACTTTTGAGCCACAAAGATCGCAATCAAAGCAGCAAAAGCTCTTTACCTGAAAAGAGGATAGATTTTCATTCGTGAAGAATCAGAGCAATCCCAAGGCCCATGCAAATTCCCAATTTCGCCTTGTCTCCGACTTTGAGCCCGCAGGGTCCCAACCTGATGCCATCAAACAGCTCGTTTCGGGTTTGAAGGAAGGGAGAAGGTTCCAAACCCTGCTAGGCGTAACTGGATCTGGCAAGACCTACACTGTGGCAAATGTCATAGAAAAAGTCCAGAAGCCGACGCTCGTCATCGCTCACAACAAGACCCTGGCAGCTCAGCTCTACAACGAGTTCAAAGGATTTTTTCCAGAGAACAGGGTGGAGTACTTCGTCTCCTATTATGATTACTATCAGCCGGAATCTTATCTGCCAGCAAAGGACCAGTATATCGAAAAAGACTCGCACATCAATCCCAAGATCGAGCAGATGAGGCTTGCCGCCACTGCATCTTTATCGTCGCGGAGCGATGTGATCGTTGTGGCATCAGTCTCCTGCATCTATGGCCTTGGCAACCCCGAGAACTTCCAGAATATGGGGTTTGAGTTGAAAGTTGGAGACAGGATAGAGAGGAGGGAGATCCAAAGAAGGCTCGTAGACATTCTTTACGAGCGAAATGACATTGATCTTGCACCTGGACGCTTCCGCGTCAAGGGAGATACCATCGACCTCGTTCCAGGGTACTTCAACAATATCATCCGCATTGAGCTGGACGCAGATAAGGTGGACAGGATCTTTGAGATAGACCGACAGACAGCTATGCGAAAAGAGGAGATGAACTACTTCTTCGTATACCCTGCAAGACACTATCTGATCCCCGAGGAGGAGCAGAAGGCTGCAATAAAGTCCATTAAGATGGAGTTGGAAGAGCGGCTGCCAGATCTTGGAATGATCGAAGCCCACCGGCTGAAGCAGCGCACATTGCACGACCTTGAGATGATCCAGGAGACTGGCAGTTGCAAGGGCATAGAGAACTATTCCCGCCACTTCGACCACCGCCTGCCTGGAGAGCCCCCTTACTGCCTGCTGGATTACTTCCCGGAAGACTTCCTTCTTGTAATCGACGAAAGTCACCAGACCCTTCCTCAGCTCAGAGCCATGTACCATGGAGACTTATCACGCAAGAAGAACCTCGTAGACTATGGCTTTCGCCTGCCTAGCAGCTATGACAACCGGCCACTGCGCTTTGAGGAGGTAGAGAGGTACATGAAGAATGTGATCTTCGTCTCGGCGACTCCCGGCGAGTATGAGCTTGAACATTCTGGATCTGTTGTGGAGCAGATCATCAGGCCAACAGGCCTGCTGGACCCTGAAATAGAGGTGCGGCCAGTAGAGGGACAGGTAAGAGATGTTATGCAGGAAATTCGTACTGTCGCCTCCAGAGGCGATCGGGCGCTTGTGACTACGCTGACCAAGCGTCTGGCAGAAGAGCTGACGGACTACTTAAGCCGAAACGATGTCAGAGCCCGCTACCTGCACTCAGAGATCCAGGCACTGGAGCGAACGGAGATCGTACGCGAGCTGCGGCTTGGCAAGTTCGATGTGCTTGTGGGCATCAACCTCCTGAGGGAGGGACTGGACATCCCTGAAGTGGGCTTCATCGGCATCCTCGACGCTGACAAAGAAGGATTTTTGCGAGACGAGAGAAGCCTGATACAGACCATCGGCAGGGCCTCAAGAAATGCCAGCTCCAAGGTTGTTCTCTACGCCGATAACATGACAGGCTCCATTTGCAAGGCAGTAGAAAAGACAAGACTCAGGCGCGCAATGCAGATGGCCTACAACCAGGAGCATGGCATCGTCCCAAGGACCATCCAGAAGCCCATCAAAGAGAAGATGGTAGATATCACGGACACCAAGCACATTCCCAAGGCCGATATTCCCAACGTCATCATCCAAGTAGAGGCTGAGATGAGAGCTGCTGCGGAGAGGCTGGAGTTTGAGAGAGCGATTCAGCTTAGAGATATGCTCAGGAAGCTGGAGAAGGAGGCTTTATGAAATGCCTTGCAACCGGTGGCCGCAGAATATTTAACCTGGACGAGGGATGGATGAGATTGGGGAAATGGGAATGAGACGTTTGATACCGATCCTGTTCATATTATCAGCGATGTTAATCCTTGTACACGGCAAGTCCTCTGTCCAGCTGGGCGGCGATGATGGCACATCATTGCTCAAAGATCTGGCAAACAATTCGACCATTAAGGTTGAGGTAAACAAGACGAGGATCAATCTCACTCACGATGTCGTGACAGTTCAATTGAGCGGCAATGACGGCACGGGATTGCTGAAGAACCTGACAAACAGCTCTTTGAATGGCGCCAATAACACGACAGGCAATCTTTCCACGTGGGGGTCCAAGCCACGCACACCGCCTTCTCCACCCGCATACGATTACCGGGCAGCCCAAACGTATGAAGTCCTCAGACAAAATCATCTGGGAGCGCTTTAAGCAGTTCAGCTTTCAAGAAGAGTGATGAAAGTTACATGATGTGGGGTACGGGACTCGAACCCGCGAACATCTTCGTGACAGGGCCCTCAGCCCTGCTCCTCTGACCTGGCTTGGAAATAGCCCCACTTCATTGGCTGCCTCCATCATGGCCTTCGGGCACGGCCTTGGCCCAAGTAAGTGAAAAGGAAGTGAAAAGGCTTTAGGATCTGGAGAATGAAGGTCAAGGGCATGGAGATCAGATGATATACCTGGACGAGTCAGGAGATTTAGGGTTTGGGCCGCGGGCATCCAAGTATTTCATCCTGGCTGCGATTATCACAAGAGACCCTGGACAGGTAAGAAGATGCATCAAGCGGGTCAGGCAGCAAAAATTGTCCAAAAAATATAAGACGATCCCAGAGCTAAAATTCCACAACTCCAGCCAGGCAATCCGCACCCGAATCCTTGATTGCACAGCCAGGACAGATACTGACGTCGCTTATGCTGTTTTACGAAAGCACCAGGTATACGACCGGCTGAGAAACAAACACGCCATTTTTGTATAATTAATTTTGTATAATTATATAAGCAGATCATTGATTGCAAAGATCATCACCGTCTACAAGTTGGAGGGCACGGTTAACGTATTCATGGATAGGTCTCTTTATTGGTTGGAAAGAGATCACTTCGATAACTATCTCAGCTGGAAGGCGTGCATAGGCAACTATTCGGAGGAGCTGAACATAAATCCACCTGAGATAGAGCACATCGATTCCACGCAGGACCGATGTATCCAGGCAGTCGATTTTTTGGCTGGTGCAATCGGCCATAGGTATTCTACCAACGATACTTCTTATTATATGAAGATAGAACCAAGGATCTCGATAGTGTTGGATTTCTTTGAAGGAAAGGACAAGAATTGTGCAGTGAACCCTTCCCTACTTCGTCCCATCCGCCTCAAGGCGGCCTCATCCTTTTCGGGAAGCACTTACAACACTACTCAGGATAATGAGCGCATAGGTTGATAATTAATCTGGCGAGTCTCTTTGTCCCAGCGAGCCAGCCAGCGAATACCTGGTTGCGGGTGGCCACTGGCCGAGATCCTGAGCTCGGGCCCCCCTCCCCCCCACGGATGCGCGCGCCGGTCCCGCGGAACCCCTGCCCCCGAGGGCCACGCGCCCACGAGCGCCGTGCGGTGATTTGCCTAAAAGCTGAGCAGGAGTATGGAGTCCGCACAACAGGGCTCTGCCAGGAAATTATTTTAAACTCTTGCGCATCTCAGGATTGAGGATGATCTGAAGGCGGTGTCGAAACTTGAAAAGGCTGATCGAGATGCATCACCCAGACGGGTCGACTGTTATAGTGGCGGTGGAGATCCCTGAGATGCAGGCCAGGGATGAGATATCCAGGACAGGCGCACTTGACAGCCTGCTCGGAGCGCCTGCAAAAGTAGATCAAAATTATGGCATTGTCTCGGATATGATCTTCAAATGCGCCAAACCGATAGTCGAGTCCTTCAGCAGGCTTGCGAAAGAGGAGATGGCACCTAAGAAAGCTTGCGCAGAGTTCGGCCTGAGCTTCAATGGCAAGGGCAGCGTCTATCTGGTCGAGGCCTCCATGGAGGGATCGATCAAGGTCAGCCTCGAGTGGGAGCTGGGATCCAGATCTGACTGAGGCGGTTGCAGGGCATGGACATCACGGAAGGCTTGAGGCCAGCTATAGTGGCCATATTGGCAGGTGAAGGAGTAATCGGGACAGGGTTCTTCGTCACCTCCGACGGGTACATCCTTACGTGCTATCATGTGATAGAGCCCCTTCTTGCCGGTGGTAATAACCAAATCACTATCAGGACCCGAACTGGAGACAAGATCAAGGCCTCCTATGAAAAGAACAAATCAGGGCCTGAAGGGCACATAGATTTTGCAGTCCTGAAGACACTGAATAAAGGTCCTTTCCACTGCCTTCCTCTGAGCAGAGATTGCAATGTTGGAGATCGCTGGTGCTCGAGAGGGTTCAGCTTTCCAAGAACTTATGAAGATGCGCGCAACGAGGGCACTGTCTTCGACAAGCCCGAACGACCGCAGGGCGGCTATGACATCAAGCTCTCGTCCGATTCGCCTGTCAGAAGAGGTTCAAGCGGCTCGCCTCTCCTGGACTACCGGACAGGCTCGGTCTTCGGGATCATGAAGTCCCGGCCGACAGAAGAGGGCTGGTCTGAAGGTTTTGCTGTTCCGATTGAGGACGCGCTGGCCAGATGGCCGCAGCTTGAGAGGCTGAACTCTGAAAGCGAGACTCTGATCCTGGTGAGACCACCCCCTAGAGGTATCATAAACGTTCCCGATCTGCCTTCAAGCTTCCTGGCACGTCCAGATGTCTTGATGGCAGTAAAAGAAGTTCTGCTGGCCGATTCTGGCCAGGCTACGGCCATCACAGGAACACGGAGCAGGGTAGGACTGCACGGCATGGGCGGTATAGGCAAATCGGTTCTGGCCGCAGCCATAGCCCGAGACGCAGATGTCCAGGCAAGGTTTCATGACGGAATATTCTGGCTCAACGTCGGCACAGACCCCATGATAACGAGCCTCCAGGCCAGCTTGGCCGAGATGCTTGACAGCCCCCGGGCATTCGAAAATGCAGAGGCTGGACGGATCTATCTGAGCAAGCAGCTCGCCAAAAAGGCGTGCCTGATCATCCTGGATGACGTCTGGAATGCTGAAGATGTCAGGGCTCTTTTCAGCAGTCTGGGACGAAATTGCCGGATTTTGATCACCACCCGCGACGCTGGCATAATCACAGCCCTGGGGGCCCGGGAGTACAGGCTCGATCTGCTGACAGCCGAAGAGTCCCTGGAGCTTCTGGCCTTGTGGGCTGGAAAAGACGTCTCAGACCTGCCGGATGAAGCTGCTCAGATAGTCGAGGAATGCGGAAGGCTTCCTTTGGCCTTGACACTATGCGGCGCGCTGGCCAGGGATGAAGTGCCCTGGAACGACCTGCTGGAGGCTCTGAAGGATGCGTCTCTAAAGTTCCTGGATCATCCTCAAGGAAGCGTCATGAGGTCCATGAAGGTGAGCGTCGAGCGCCTGACCCCTGAGGAGAGGGATTGCTACCTGAAGCTGGCCGTATTTCCTCCAGACGAGGCAGTTCCAGAAGCCACGATCCTGACGCTGTGGTGCTATAAAGCCAGGCTCAAAGAGAGAGACGCCCGCAGGATCATCTCTGCTCTGAGCCGCAAAGCTTTATTGAAAAGGTCAGAAACGGCAGGTAGATCTGTGATCGAGCTTCATGACCTCCAGCATGACTACCTGCGGAACGTCAGATCGGACCTACAGGGACTTCACAGGCTGATTCTGGATGCCTACAAAAATAAGACCTCTCAAGGCAGATGGCATACAGGTCCCGACGACGGCTATTTCTTCCAGCACCTGGCATACCATCTCTGCCATGCCGGAAGGCATGATTGCCTCAAAGCTCTTTTGATCGACTTTGACTGGATGCAGGCCAGGATCAGATCAACAGATGTGACAGGCCTGATACACGACTACGATTTTGTCTCGTCGCAGGATGAGATACGTGATGTCCAGGGTGCGATCAGGCTATCAGCCCACGTGCTCTTGAGCGATCCAGGCCAGCTTCCGTCCCAGCTCATGGGGAGGCTGAAGGATCATGACAGCCAAAAGGTCCAGTCTCTGCTGGGTCAGATCCCCGGAAAGGTTCTGGGTCCCTGGATCCGTCCTTTATCCCAGAGCCTCACACCTCCTGGTGGGCCACTGATCCAGACGCTCGAGGGTCATGCCGACTGGGTCAATGCAGTAGCCGTCACGCCGGATGGCAGCCGAGCGATATCGGGATCTGATGATAGGACTCTCAAGGTCTGGGACCTTGAAAGCGGCCGGGCAGTCCAGACGCTCGAGGGTCATGCCGACTGGGTCAGGGCAGTAGCAGTCACGCCGGATGGCAGCCGAGCGATATCGGGATCTTATGATGGGACTCTCAAGGTCTGGGACCTTGAAAGCGGCCGGGCAGTCCAGACGCTCGAGGGTCATGCCGACTGGGTCAGGGCAGTAGCAGTCACGCCGGATGGCAGCCGAGCGATATCGGGATCTTATGATGGGACTCTCAAGGTCTGGGACCTTGAAAGCGGCCGGGCAGTCCAGACGCTCGAGGGTCATGCCGACTGGGTCAGTGCAGTGGCCGTCACACCGGATGGCAGCCGAGCGATATCGGGATCTGATGATGGGACTCTCAAGGTCTGGGACCTTGAAAGCGGCCGGGCAGTCCAGACGCTCGAGGGTCATGCCGACTGGGTCAGTGCAGTGGC
>CAZRYL010000025.1:7661-24186 GCA_964604285.1 uncultured Methanotrichaceae archaeon | reverse complement strand
ACCTTGAAAGCGGCCGGGCAGTCCAGACGCTCGAGGGTCATGCCGACTGGGTCAGGGCAGTAGCAGTCACGCCGGATGGCAGCCGAGCGATATCGGGATCTGATGATAGGACTCTCAAGGTCTGGGACCTTGAAAGCGGCCGGGCAGTCCAGACGCTCGAGGGTCATGCCGACTGGGTCAGTGCAGTGGCAGTCACACCGGATGGCAGCCGAGCGATATCGGGATCTGATGATAGGACTCTCAAGGTCTGGGAGCTTGAAAGCGGCCAGGTGATGGCCGAGTTCACAGGTGAAAGTGCAATAAATTCAGTCGTGCTGTCAGATGACGGCAGGAAGGCAGTAGCTGGAGACGCATCAGGGCGGGTCCATTTCTTGAGATTAGAGAACTTCGACGCCCGAGGTGCATAGCTGCTAATCACAAATGCGCTTGTTGGAGGGGATGCTGCATCTTGGTCCTCGCGGTCGTCTCAAAACGCAGGCCCGAGCCCCCCCGGGCCAGCTTCCAGCATTCGGATGGCTCCACTCAAGACCATCCCAAAAAAATCAGCATCCCGATAACACTAAGTCTCATGCAGGTCAAAATTCAAACCTATGACAGATTCAAGATCCTTGATTCAAGATCCTTGATCTTGAATTGAATCAATTCATTAATTAAGAAATCCATTTTCAAGGATTTTACAGCAATGATTATTAGAAGGCAGCTCCATGATCTTCTCAAATGAGATCATTCATCAGGCCGAAGATAGTCATAAGCAAATGCATCGAGTTCGACCATTGCAGATACGACGGCAGTATTATACCCAGCGATTTTGTGAAAGCTCTTAAGCCTCATGCGGACTTCCGCCCTGTTTGCCCAGAGATGGAGATAGGTCTTGGCGTTCCCAGAAGCTCAATTAGGATTGTGTCAGTTAATGGAGAACTCAGGCTCGTCCAGCCAGCGACCGGCCTGGATGTGACTGAAAAAATGATGGATTTTTCGGATCATTTCTTGAGTTCGTTATCGGACGTAGACGGATTTATTCTCAAGTTTCGCTCGCCATCTTGCGGCATGAAGCACATCCGAGTCTATTCCAGCTCTGAAAATAAAGTTCCCGTATCAAAGACATCGGGGTTCTTTGGAGGAGCTGTGGTCAACTCCTTCCCGGATCTTGCTGTTGAGGACGAGGGCAGGCTGCGAAATTTCAATATCAGGGAGCACTTCTTAATCAAGCTTTATGCCTTGGCCAGCTTCAGAGAAGTGCAAAATGATGGTTCGATATCGAAGCTGATTCAATTCCATACCGCCAATAAATTGATGCTTGCCGCCTATAATCAGAAGGAGGCTAAGATCCTGGGAAGGATTGTGGCCAATGATGAGAGGCTCGATTTTGCCGAACAGGCTCGACTTTATAGAAAACACCTCGCAAACGCCTTCAAGAGGCCGCCCAAGTATACATCGAAGGTAAATGTGCTCATGCATTCTCTCGGATACTTCTCCGATGAGCTTTCTCGTGATGAGAAGGCTCATTTTCTTTGGAACATAGAGAGATATAAGAATAGAAAGATTCCTTTTAGTGCCCTCTTGGCCGTGCTCCAAAGCTGGATAGTTCGGTTTGAAGAGGAGTACCTGAGGAATCAGACCTTTTTCGAGCCTTTTCCCGAGGATCTAATAGAGCTATGCAGGGATACCCAATGTGAATGGGAAGGGTCGGATCTTTTTGAAGGCCGCGAAAACGCGAGAGCCCCTCAGAAATCATGAAAATCGGCTATCCAACTATAGCACTGAGTTTGGGCTGCACACCCAGCCATACATTTCGGCCCGTATCTCTCCTGGAGGGACTGATCAATACCGTTGCGAAAAACCTTGATTGCCTCGAAAAAATCCTTGAATACAATCTAAAGAATGATTTCTTGTTCTCCAGAATATGACAATAAAATGCAGAATTCATGTCAATGAGGAGATCTGAACCGTTCTACTGAGTTATCCTCCCATCAGGATGCTTTGAAGCGCAGGCAATGCCCAAGATGTCAGACTGCCATACAATAGAGCTGCAAGACTGACATCCTCGTGGCGCATATTCCAGCCGTCTGGAGACTGTGATTAGACGTCTATACATATCGTCTGCAGATCACAGCCAACCTCGACCGGGATTCCCAGGGCCAGTTGAAGCTCCCGTTCCATCTCAGCCTCCAACCCATTTGCTTCCGGGTAAAGATGGGTCAGCACTAGCCTCTTCACGTTCAAACCCTTGAGCACCTCCGCCAGCTTCCGGGGAGTGGAATGGTTCGTCACCTCGAATGGCTCGGGAAAGGAGCACTCATGAATGAGCAGATCCGCGCCTTCGGCCAGGCCAGCCACTGCGGGCGAGGGCTCGGTGTCGCCTGAATAAGCCACTATCCTTCCCCCGCATTGAATGCGGTACGCCAGTGCGGTGACGCTGTGTTTTGCCTTTTCTGCCAGGATATCGCAGCCCTTGACAGAGAAGCAATCCTTTGGCTTTACCTCGTGAACTGAGACCTGCATCCTCTCCAGATTGGGATAGGCGCTGCGCACGATCTTGAAATAGATATCTGTTCCTTCAGGCCCATAGACTTCCGGGCCTGGAAGCTGCTGCAGGTAGCGGGCATTGGCCAGGGCCAGCAGGTCAGAAACGTGGTCTAGATGCAGGTGGGTGAGAACCACTGTATCCAGCGATTCCGTGCTGACGCCGGCCTGCTCTAAGCGCAGAATTGTCCCTGCGCCGCAGTCAAAAAGCAACGGCTGACCGTTATCCAGCAATACTGCCGACTGAGAGCGGCCGGATCGGGGGATGCCCACGCCGGTGCCCAGCAGGGTGATACGCAGGCTCATGCCGCTCCGGTTCGGGACAAATTGATGATAGCAATATTCATGTAACCCACACACAGGTGGTATCTTGCGGCTTCATCCCTTATCTCACCTTGATTCCATTCTCCCTCAGATACTGCTTCACCTGGCCGACGGTGTACTCTCCCCTGTGGAACATGCCTGCAGCCAGGGCGGCATCGGCATGGGCCACAGTGAATGCCTCCAGGATGTGCTGCGGCGTTGCAGCCCCGCCGCTGGCAATGACCGGGATGTCCACGGCCTCGCAGATGGCCCGGGTGAGGGGCAGATCGTAGCCGATGTTGGTCCCATCCCGGTCCATGCTGGTGGGAAGAATCTCACCTGCTCCAAATTGCTCCATCCTGCGGCACCAATCGATGGCGTCGATACCGACGGGCGTTCGCCCTCCGTAGATCACCAGCTCAAACCAGGCTTTTGATCCGTCCTCCATCTCAAAAACGTTCACATCAGGCTTGATTTCGAAGTTCCTTCGCGCGTCAACGGCCACGGTGATCTTCTCTCGACCGAACTCCCGGGACGCGTCGCGGACGAAATCCGGGTTCTTGACCGCTGCGGTGTTGATCCCCACCTTGTCCGTTCCTGCATCCAAGATCTCCCGGATGGCGGCGATGCTGCTTATGCCGCCGCCTACGGCAAATGGTATGTCTACTTCGTCCGCTACCTTGCGGGCCACATCCACCATGGTCTTCCTTCCCTCATGGGAGGCGGTGATATCCAGGAAGATCAACTCATCCGCGCCCTGCGCCTGGTAGCGTTTAGCGAACTCCACTGGATCGCCCTGGCGCTTTAGATCCACGAACTTGACGCCTTTGACCACAGATGGGATGCCGTCAACGACCTTCACATCCAGACAGGGCACTATCTTGGCATAATCTTTCATAACAGAAGGACAGGCCGCCAGGGTAAAAATGATTGCCCTCGGGAGCCACGGATCGCCCATGTCATATGAATGCTGCCGTTGATATGCCTGGTAGAAGGCCCCGGCATGCTTTCATCAGGTCCTGGATCAGGCAGCCCGAGTCGTTCGCGTTCGCCGCCATCAATCGTGACAATTTGACCGGCTATGGAGTTCTGAGGAGATGCTTTCAGGGATATACGATTGGGCCGCTATTCGCTGATGATGAGACAGCCGCCGATGCCCTCTTCAGCACCCTCTGCGATCATGCACCCCAGAACGAGCCTGTCTTTCTGGACACTCCCGAGCCGAACGCTTCTGCTCCTCATCTGGCCAGACGCCATGGGATGCAGCCAGTGTTTGAGACCGTGCGCATGTACATGGAAGACGATCCGGACCTCCCTTTGGATGGAGTCTATGGCGTAACCAGCTTCGAGCTGGGCTAAGCAGCAAAATTGTGGTTTGCTATGTAATCTTAGTCTTGTCTTCGGCGTGAATAAAAAGCAGATCCATTAAGGCCCCATGAGGGCGGGAAAAGGACCGCGCCTGATCTAGCGCCCCGCGATCTGCTGGCGAGAGAACCTTATATTATGCTCCCCCACTGTGTGAGTATCGGATAATCCTGCAACGCCGGGATCATAACTTTTTATATCCAATATCCAAAAATAATCTCTTGGCATAATTGGATTGGTCAATGCCATGCCAGACCGCTTTCTTGCAGCCTAAAGCTCACGGTTTGGAGTAGATGAGACTGAATAGATTTGATGGTATCAGGAGATTATGAAATGATGAATTAAGCCCTCAGGGCATGCCCCTGGCAGCATTCGTGGCTCCTTGACAATTGGGTGCATTGGTCATCGGTTAAGGCTTGGTTTAAATAATCCTTCCACATTTTCCCAGCCTTCATGGTTATACAACTATTTGCATAACTTGATAAATAACCTATAAATACAATAGATTGCTCCCTTCCGCATGAAAGGATCCAGCATGTCGTGCAATTACTCGATAGAGGATCGGAATCTGATTGAGCGCGAGCTTTGTGAACTGTTTCCTCCTGATTGGCTGAGGGTGGCTGAAGGAGACAGGACTGATAAAGCGAGAGCGTAAGATCGATCCTGTGATCATGTTCTGGGTCTTGACGCTGGGTTATGGGACTTCTCTGCAACGCACCCTGGCCAGTCTGAAGCGCAACTACGAGACGTCGTCGAAGAAGATTTTGAGCGATAGCAGCTGGTATTACCGATTCACTCCTGAGCTTGTGTCTTTTCTCCGAGAATGCGTAAGAAGAGGCTTAGAATACCTGGCGCAAGACCCATGCCGAACCCTTGACAAACGCCTCTCGCCGTTCGAAGACGTCCTGATCCAGGATAACACCATCATCCGGCTACATGAGAAACTGGCCAGGATCTGGCCGGGAACGAGATCGCGCAGGGCGGCAGCAGGCGTTAAGTTAGGCGTTCTGGTCAGTTCCATCGTCAACGGTCCTAAGAGGGTTGCACTTTATGCCGAGCGCACTAACGACCTGAAGACCCTCAGGATTGGGCCTTGGGTAAAGGGCCGAGAAAGCAGGCTTTCTGCTAATGGCAATACTACGCTTTCTGGGAATTGAGCACACCCTCCATACTTCGCTAAAAGTTTATTCAAGTGAGGCACTCGACCCGCATGTCAACAGGAAACGATTCACAGAGGAATGGCGGGCTTAACCGATGACACATGGAATCTGTTTTAGGTTTGAATTTTGACCTGCATGAAACTTAGTGTTATAATAATGCTGATTTTCTTAGGATGATCGTGAGTGGAGCCTGTCCTTATGATCGCTCTCCACAGGCGAGTGCCAAAAAGCCAACCTATTTTGGATCACGACGATTTTTTCAGGCATTGAAGGAATTTCTCAGAAATGGCCAGATGATCCTATAGTTTGTTCCTGTCCATCCGATCGAAATTTTGAATGTCTAGCAGCATGCGCGGGTTCTTGCTCAGATGGTCGAGGTGCTTGTAAAGAAACCTCCAGTAAAGGCAATCCCGGATCTCGCACCAATATCCCTCATCATAATCGCAAGTCAAATGATTTCCTCTCGGTATCTTTTCAAAGCCTCAGCATACCAGACTAATTCAGACAGGAGCCGCTCTGCTTGCCTGTACTGCGACCGGCCCTTTATGATGCCATCCTCGTCGAAAATCTCCTGTATCTTTGGGAAATATACAGCTTCGGAAGTAGGGACCATATGAAATGCGATGCAAACCATACGAAGCTGTTCCACCATCCTGGCCCCGCCCCAGGGGCCTGAAGATACGCCGCAGATGCCCACGGGTTTGTGGGCATATTGAGCAAAAAGCATGTCCAACAGCATCTTCAGCTCTCCGGGATAGCCGTGATTGTATTCAGGGGATACTATAATAAATCCTGATGCCTTCTCAGCCTTCTCTGCTAGCTTCTGTGCTGGTTGGCTTTTTTCTGTATTATCTGTTGCTTCTATCCTGTAGTCTCTAACATCAATAATCTCGCTTTCAAGACCAATCTCTAAAGCTCTGTCAAGCATGAACTTTGCAGCCTTCTCTGACTGACGACCAAGTCTGGCAGTTCCAAGAATGACCGGGATAAACATACTCAATAATTTGTTCGTCTCACCTCTTAAACGCTTTTATCGCATAAAGGACTTAGTCAATGGATATGGCCATGGAGAATCCTGGACTTGCGACACAAGAGATTCAAGATGCTCAGGCAAGATAAGTAAAAAATATATGCATCCCATTATATGACAATGCTCTTGCCCAAATTCAAGTTTGCCAAACTATGGTATGAGATTTCATGAAATCACTGGCCTCTGGCAAATTGCTTGCCTCTTCAATGACGAACTTTTCTAAACCGAACTTTGATTTTTGCAATATCCCTGACGTAGGCTGGCCATTTGCATTAATAGCGATGGCCAGTCATCTTGAGAACATATATCCAGAACTTGGATGGCAGTGTCCTACTTAGGCAGACATAGCTTCGCTGGCCTTGCTCCTCCCGAACTAAATCGATCTTGTCATTTTGCAGATCTACTGCGAAGTTACTGATTTACTGGGACTGCAATCTCGTTTCTGCGAGAGAATGGCGGAGTGAAGGGATCATTATATTGCATCAATATTGGCTCTCCGATTGTCGAGATTTTCCTACTTTCCAGTGTCTTGTTAAGCTGCTCCAGATTCTTTTTATAATTCTCCTGTGTTACATAGCCGGAAAATCTGATCGTGGCTAGCTTTCTTGGCTCGACCACCTCGATCTTGACTCTGCTTGACAAAGGCTTTGGAATATTGTTGATATCGAACCGTCCCGGCATTATAAAAGCCATGAATTGACCTTTTTCAGTATTCATTGACACGACTGGAGCAGTCATCTCGATCTTTTCGCCTTTATCGTTATCTCCGGAAATATATCTGAACAATGGGCTAAATGCACTGTTCTGATCCTCTGCAACGGTGGTGGCCCAGATCTCCTCGGGGTAAGCCCTGATTTCTACATTTTTCTCCAAGATTTTCAAGACTTCATAACCAGCTTCAGGTACCGACATAGAAATATACACTCCATAAAGGGTCCATAAGAATAATAATCCTAGGAGGATAATCCCTGCCTGAATCGGCCTTGATAATTTCATAAAAATACCTCAGATTCTCTGAAATATTGCAATTGAATCCAATAAATTCCTTGAGATTTAAGGCTTTTGAGCTGACCGAAAGTTGTTCCCAAATAATTGGATCATCCCTATTTCCTATCTTCTGTTTCTATCATTGCTTTTTTTCCTTGGCTTCAACCATTATGGACGTTACTCCAATAGGCATCAGGGTTAATATACACTGGTGGAGGATGTTAAAAACTTATTTACAATACTTATGAAAGGTATGACGAAGTAATCAAGTGAAGTCATCTCGAAATTCAATTTCTCCTCCAAATTATGAAGAACGCTGCCATCTGCACGAATCCCAGAGAGCACGAATCAATCCTCTCATGCCTTATTGCAATCCTCCTGAACCCAAGCTTCAACCATCCGAAGAACTGCACTACATATCCTCGATTTGTGTAGGATGCCTCATCAAATCTGGTAGGTCTGCCTGGCATAGGCCTCTTGTGGTTTTGTCCCTGGCCTTCCAATATCGATGTTGATCTTTATACATGCCAAAAGTTGCTCAAAACGCTGGCAATCATGCTCATTACCAGGACATGTTACAATTCATAGAGGCGGGCCTTCTGGCGAGACGGCAGCATGCACTTTTCACTGCTTTACGCCTCTTGTGCCCGTTATACTTTGAGGATTCGCCCCTTTTTTCGATTCGATGAGCGTGCTATCGATTGATACTGAGCTCAGATAAAGCTTGCCAGGCATAATTGCCCGCTCCTGCAAAGCTGTAAGAATTCTTCTCCTGATTCCTTCTTCTGATCAGGTCTTATGCCTGCGCCAGACAGTCTGGTATGCACCATAGAGGGCCAGCTTCTCGATCTTTTCAGCCGCTTTCAGGCACGCATAGATTCTATGGCCCTGGCTTGGTAAACCAATAGTTTTATCAATTATCAGAAGCTATTATTCATAATAAAAATTCATAAAGGTAAGACCATGAAAATCGTAGCCTTAACTATAGTAGCGGCTCTGTTTATGCTGGCTTTCTCAGCAGGCGCAGCAGATGACGCAAAAATGAATTCGGGAAATGAATCGCAGAAAAATATCGTTGATACTGCCATTGCAGCGGGCGACTTCAAGACTCTGACAGAAGCAGTAAAGGCAGCAGGTCTTGTTGAGACTCTTAGCGGCCCCGGACCTTTTACTGTCTTTGCCCCTACAGATGAAGCCTTTGCCAATGTTCCAAAAGGTGTCCTAGACGCATTAATGGCCAATAAAACCTTGCTTACTGCAGTCCTAACATACCATGTAGTTCCGGGAGAGGTTATGTCCTCCGATCTCAAGGACGGTATGTCAGTGAAGACGGTTGAGGGAAGCGATGTTAAAATCGCCGTTGGCCCAGAAGGCGTCATGGTGAATAACGCCAAAGTCATCAAACCAGATATCAAGGCCAGCAACGGCGTAATCCATGTCATAGATTCCGTGATCCTTCCACCAGCTGCCACTAAAGTGGTCGAAGCAGCAGGATCCCTTGCAGTCGCAGAAAAAGTTGAGGAGGCTGCCAATAAAGTTGAAGAGACAGCCAAGAAGGCCGAGTCTGCGACTCAGAAGGGAACGCCAGGCTTTGAGAGCATCTTTGCAATTGCTGGACTATTGTCTGTGGCTTTCATTGCATGCAGGAGGCGGGACTAAACAGCGAGGAGCCAAAAATTAGATCGTGGACCGCAACTAGCCTACTTCTTGGGTTTGCTCTCTACAGTCTTTATGGCTACCTCTTGGTTCTCAGACAGATTTGCCTGATAGAACTCCTCACTGTTTGGCAGAACCATTTCAAACTCGGAGAGGTTATCTATCCTCACAAGAGCATTTTTCAATTTTAAATCCAGGAGGTGACCTCCTGCCGACCTGTTCTCTGTTATGAAGTGCATGTGATATCCTGGAATGTTCGCACCGTTGACAAAGGCCGGGCACCTGAATCCTACCACTGTTCCTTTGACATTGTAGAACTCGAATATCTTCTGGCCTTTGACAGCTTCAGATAAAGTAGGATATGGTTTTCTTTGGATCGGCACGCTCCTGGTTTTGACGTAATCAAAGGTGCCGTCTATCCTTATGGCATAAAAGATGTTCTTGGTAGCAAGCTTGCTGTCAACATAGTTCTCGAGCTGGGTCAAGTTAGATGTGAAGTTCAGGTCTACGGTCTCATCAGTATTGAAAAAGGTTACTTCTGCAAATGGTGTCTTCATGGAGTCACTCAGATGATAGGCCACACCATCGGATTTTATCTGATAAAACTCGCCGTCTAGTTCGACCATTTCACCATCTAGGGCTTCAACGGTTCCGATGCCGAAATCTCCATAGGCTTTGAGATCCTTGAAAGTCGTAGTTCCGTCATATACACCCTGCATGAGAGCGTCTATGGTTGAGATTTGGAACAGCGTATCGTTCGAGGAAGCCTGAGATCCAGGGGCCAGGAATGCCATCATGTTCAGGATCACGATGATGAAAACAATTTCTACAGATTTTACCATAATTGAATCTCTCCGGTTAAGCACAGATTATAAGTTCCGGGTCAGTCCTTCTATTTAAAAGTTCAATGGGCATTATAGAAAAGAGCAGGCAGAAGACCCTCTCCCTTCTCATGAAAAACCTTTGTGATTAAAGGCTATTGTAAGTGTTTAGCAGGCTAACTTCGCGGCTAGCATTTGCAGGCCATCATGCCCTCTTTGCTCCCACGTTGACGCTATCCGAGTGGGTGGCTGCGGCCCGGGGAACTGGGGCCTTGTGTTTTTAGACGACCTTCTTATCATCTGGATTTGGCCAAGAGCTGACTGGAGGCTTAGAGGCGTCAAGGAAACCAAGGATCTTGTGTTATTCGGAAACCTCAAATACCAAGGACCCTTAAATACAACGCCCTAGGGATCCTCATGATTGTAAAATATTTTGCGATGGGAATATTGATCTGCATAATTCTAATGTCCACTGCATCAGCACAAACCAATACGGATTGGCAAAAAGCCAACGGCGGATGGATAGTGGTCAAAAACAGCCATGCATACAATACCGGGGGACCCATCATCCCTTGTCCAGGTCAGTCAGGCTGTAGGGGCTATCCAATCCATGTTGAACATGGGATATGCATAAACAGTGTGGTGTTTGATGATCCCTCGATAGGTGCATCATGGAATCCTCCTACTAATAACATTATCCTGGCCCAGGATTGTGGTGCTTATGATTGGAGTGTAGCCGATTGTCCAATTGTAACAGAATACTGGGTGCCGGCTGGTACTTATACGTTAACGGAATTCACCTACGTCTCCGAGGTCAATCCGGGAGATCCAAATTACAGCCCTTGCCATAACGCCTGGTCAAAGCCCGCACAAACGGTTGTCATAAAGCCGGGTGATAGGATAGATTTCGGCGAGCAAATTTTCGTTGGCGTGGGTACCTGCACAATAGCGGGTTATCCCTGCCCTAGTGGTCCTTTGGGTGGTCCTTTGGGCAATGGCTCAGACGCGTGTCATCATGGCTGGTCAGGCAAATGGGACTCAAATTGGGGTGAAATGGTCTTCCAACAGGCCGGTAGTACAGTGACCGCTACCTATACTCATGATCAAGGACGCATTCAAGGCACGGTGTCGGGCAACAAATTGACAGGAACGTGGTCAGAGGCTCCGACATATAGTCCGCCAAAAGATGCCGGTGACGTAGAATTGACACTGTCCGATGACTGCAATTCGTTCAGCGGCAAATGGAGGTATGGGTCATCTGGCAGTTGGGGTGATTGGACCGGAAAGCGCATAACTACTGAATCGGGATCAAATTGAACAACAGGAACTTGGTCTTGGTTTACAGGCAGAACCGTTCAAATAAGACCTGATGGCACATCCTGCTCAGAAAAAATAGAGGCACTTGGCAACTCAGCTATCAATTCAGCCGACTATGTACTTTGCTATCGGGCGAAGGTGGATAGACTCCCTGACGCCTTCGACCCATGGCAATAGTTTTGGTGGTCAGAATCAATATCGGGCTACTGTAACCGGGCCAGGATTATGAATTTAGGTCGTGAGCATAGGCTACTGAACGAGGTCTAAAGAACTGCTATCTGGCCAATCACATGATCTTAGCTGGGGTTTGCGCTGCCGCACCATCCCCCAGCCCCTCGTGAGGAGGGCGCGCGTCCGTGGTGGCGGGCAGGTGGGGAGGGTTAGGGGATGAGTGTTCTTGGTGGTTTCTCTAACGGGGCATGTTCATGCTCATGCCATGTAACTCAGCTCTTAACTTTTCCTGATCTAACTCAAGATCTGGAAATTGAGCGTGAAGCCACTGGGAGGGGTTTGTTTATTAAAAGAGCTGAATCAGAAAGCAAGCGCCTGAACCCTATAGTGACCAGATTTCCGCCAAGTGCTAAATCCAGGCAAACTGATTATTGACCCGTTCTTTAATTCCTCGGCAAAACTGTCCTGATCTCGATTGTCCTGCCTGATTTTTGAGGAAATTATCTAATGGGATATAAATACAATTTCCAGCCGCCTGGATCGCAACTTCACCTCCTTGGAAGCGCGCCGCGAGCAAAGCATGATATAAAAATGTTCTTAAATATTTATCTTTATTTGATTATTGCCTCTAGTCTCTGGTTCACCTCATCCCAGTTGACGATTTTCCAGAAGGCATCCACGAACTTGGGCCTCTCATTCTTGTAGTCCAGGTAGTAGGCATGCTCCCATACATCTAGGACCATGAGGATTCGAAACATGGGGTAGACATTTACATTATGCTTCTCAATCTGCATGATGACAGGCCTGGAGGTCAAGTCGCACCAGGCAAGAGCCGCCCAGCCCGAGCCCTCTGTGCTGGCTGCAGCAGTGGAAAACTCCTTCTTGAAGCGCTCGAAGGAACCAAACTCATTATTCAGTACGTCTGCCAGAGCGCCGCCTGGCTCCTTACCGGCCTTTGCGACGGGAGCAAGATTTCTCCAGAATAGGCTGTGCAGCACATGGCCTCCTGCCTGGAAGGACAGCTCCTTTAAAGTGGCTTTCATGTCCACATCTGTCCCCGCCTGACGGGCCTTATCCAACCTCTCCAGGATGGCGTTAGCGCCGTTTACGTAGGCTGCATGATGCTTGTCGTGGTGCAGTCGGAGCTGTGTCTCCGAGATTTGAGGCTCTAGCGCGTTGTAGGCGTAGGACAGTTCTGGCAGGGAGTAAAATTTCTTATCAACCATGGTTTGATCACCTTTAGATTCAGCCTTCCGGCCAATGATAGCAGTCACAGGAATTGCCGTGCAGGGGTTCGGGTCAATTCAACGGTCTCCATCAAATTCAATATGTTACAGCTTCAATTTTATTGCCTTTTGGCATTATCGAATGATCAGGATTACCCGAAGGGTTCATTTCGCTCCGCTTTCCAAGAGCTTTGAATTTCTCCATATGTTGCTTTGCCATAGCCAATTTATCGTCTTTTACTGTATGAACAACATAAGCCTCTTGTCTAGCTTCATCATAATATAGCTCATGTCCAGCCCATCCGTTGCTCTTGCGAATAGCCATCCTCTCGTCGAATTTTTTTCTCCAATCCGAGAAGTCCACTACCTTGTGTCTTACAACTCCTATTGTAGTCATATTTCCACCATTAAATGATTATATATGATAAACTTTCATAAGTACTTTTCTATTCTCTTCTAACTAAATTTATCTTTCTGATATCGATTTTAGTAGTTCTCGCTAAGAATGAAGTCATCTTGCTGTGTTGAATAACTATTCAAAGCCCTGCAATTGATTGCTCTGCCTGCACCTTTCATTCGTTTTAATGTATCATCATATTTTCCGTTTTGGTTGCGGCTACATGCTCTCCTGATATTCTTTTCACCGCTGAAAAGACAGTTTCCGTAGCCCATCTCCTTCCATAGTCATACTTCTCCTTCCAGCGCTGATACCCTAATGCTTTCATCTCTTTGACCGCTTTTGCTCTCGCGGGAGAGCCTCTTGCTTTCGTATTAGCGTTCGATCGAGTCTTTATGACCGGCTGGATTTGCTTTTCCTGGAGGTGATCGAAGATCTCTCGTCTATCAAAAGCTCCATCGCCCAGCGCCCTATCGATCTTGCGGCCTGAAAGATTCTCTTCTGCCTGGTCAACGAGCGAGTTAAACCTACTGCCGTCCGAAACTCGCTCATCTGTGACTTCGATTGCGACTATCTCTTTAGTCTTCACGTCAACAGCCAGATGGACCTTGATCCAGCCTCTGTGGACCTTCCATTTCTCTCGCATCCATTCTCCTCGGTTGGTTACCTTGATCCCAGTGGAGTCCACAGCTATCACAACAGGCTCATTGCTTGCCGATATTGTTTCGGGCAGGCTGAGCTTCAGTTTGGTTCCGCGTCTCCAGATATTGGTGTAGTCGGTAGGCTTAATCTCAGGTATCAGCTCCAGAGCTTCCTCAAGAAGCCCTATAGCTCGCGATAGGGCAGATGAAAGATTGTATGAATCAGCATCAGAAGCTCGATAAATGACCATGGATAGCAAACTTCCTCCCAAGCTTGCCACGATTGAGCTCCTCTAGATCTTGCTCTCAGCTCTTCAGAAAATCGAGAGTTAAGTAAATCTCGCCACGCTTGACAAGAGCCTCGTTATACTCTTGACAATTGCGTTTTTTGGTTACCGCATAACCCTCCATGCTGCTATCCCCACTTAATAAATAGCAGTGGGAATATTTAAACATCATTCAACACAGCAGGATCTCAGAAATATTTAAACAGCGAGCATTTAATCGTTCATAGTTTCCTCGAGGGCAGGGCTTTCGAAAGGAGCTATGGATGAGGCCAGCAAGCTGCTCATGATGGGTGCGATAGAGGCGAGGCCAACTTAGCTGGACTTTTAATCGATATGGCTTCTGGATGAGTCCTGCGGGTTTACGGCCAACTCATTGATATTTTTAAAAATACTTATGATTTATAAGAACAAATGTGCGCCAAAAAATATATACTGCTTCCGGCAAAAAGCTTTATCTACAGACAAACATATCAGCCACGGAGGAGAATGGATTGAGCTTTCTGCAGTATGAGTGCAATTTTTATTCTAATTATTTCTTAATGGAAGTACGCAGAGTACTCTTCTCAAAGTCGTTCTCACTGCCTGACCCCGCGGGGGTACGGCCCTGAAGCATACCGTGGCTAGATATGCTCTGGCCGATCAAACCCAAGGGCCTCTTCTCACCCATACCATCCTCCTGGCGGACAGGGTCCACCGGGCGCTGGTGGAGCTATCCGATGGTTCGCCTGTCTTCACCGGCTGCGACGAGCTGCACCGGCCCTTGCGAGGCCATGAGCATGCTCATATCCTCTGCGAGTCCGCTCCCTGCCAGGGCGGAGAATGGCGCGGCGAGATCACGAACATCAGCATCTATGCACCCAGGGGCTTTGACTCCGGGGAAAAAGAGGCCCTGCTGAGATTAGCGGAGATCTATGATGATAGGGGATGCAGCACTGATCTGATCTTTCTGGGCTTCGCCAGGCCAGCGGACCTGGTCAGCACAAGTCCACTATTCGCCCGGTCAAGATCGTGGCTCTCTCATACTCCCTTCCTGCCCACCCGTCACCCCAAAGCCACCCGGGCGGGGGTACCAAAGGTCGATTCCACTGGCCTTCAGATCGGCAGCCCAGAGCACGAGCTGCTGCGGCTGCTCCACCTGGCAGGCTTTCCCCAGCCCGAGGCGATGGAGAGGGTGGGCTATGCCAGGCTGGGGGAGAGGGAGGTTCCCTGGGATGCCTTTGTGCGCCAAAGAGAGGGGGATGAGAGGAGGCCGGCCAATGGGAAGGGATACGGCTTTCGCATCCGCTTCCCGGAGGAGGTGCAGGGGCCGGTGGCAGTGGGGTACGGGGGGCATTTTGGGATGGGGGGATTTGATGGACTCTAATTCATTGATCTATAAGAAAATCTTATCATCAGGAAAGGTGCATAGGCTAGCGAGGCTATATGATGGACAAGAGTAGAATCCTGGAATGCATTCGCACTATTTTAGCCGGATTCGATGAGATTGACCTTGCATACATCTTTGGATCTTTTCTGGAGCGAGACGACTTCCATGATATCGATGTGGCAGTCTATCTTTCCAGAGATCTGTTGCCCTATCAGCGGTTCAAGCTCTCGCAAAAAATAGCCAGGACTCTTGAGAGAGGGATTGAGCCAAGGATCGATTTTGATGTTCGGATTCTTAATCATGCTCCTGCTTATTTTCAATATGAGGTGGTCAGCAAAGGCCTGATTGTGTTGGAGAGAGACCGGGAAAAGAGGGTGGATTATGAAGCCCATCAAATAACAGAGTACCTGGATTTGAAGTACATGTACGACTACCTGGACAAAGCCTTCCTGGCGAGAGCGTGAAAATGCGAGATCTATCCCATATCAGAGAGCTGGACGAGTCGCTAAAGGATTGGGAAAGGTATCAGAAATACACCCTGGACGAACTATTGAGGGACAGAGACAGGAAGAATATGGTTCTTCATGCTATGCTTGTCAGCATCCAGTCAGCCATAGACATCTCATCCCATTTAATAGCGGAAAGCGGATTGAAAAGACCAGCATCATATCGAGAGACCTTCGAGCTCCTGGATCAGGCAGGCATTATTCCAAGAGAGCTGGCTGACGAACTCTCAGACCTTGCAGGATTTCGAAATGTCCTTGTCCACACTTATTGGGATCTCGACATGCATGAGATCTACAGCATACTGCAAAACGATCTCAAGATATTGAGCTCCTATCGAGATATAGTAAAGGAGCTTTTGAGGAAAGATGAAACATTCGTCAGGCAAAATCCTGGCAGAGGAGATCGCATCAGAGATGCCCAGGCTTGATGCAAAGGGATTACAGATCGGGGCGGGCCTAAGCACTAGCCCTTGCGGCTGCTGGCGCTGGCTCCGAGGGCGGTGACATGCTTGCTGCTGGGCAGGGCGACAGGTGAGCTAGAGGAGATTTTGCGAGAGAAGACCAAAGCGAGGGAGGCGGAGGATATGTGGAGTACGCAGAGCAATCTTCTCAAAGTCGTTTTCACTGCCGTCCCAAACAGAGGTACGGCCCTGAGGCTGCTCCACCTGGCAGGCTTTCCCCAGCCTGTGGCGATGGAGAGGGTGGGCTATGCCTGGCTGGGGGAGAGGGAGGTTCCCTGGGATGCCTTTGTGCGCCAAAGAGAGGGGGA
>CAZRYL010000025.1:0-7561 GCA_964604285.1 uncultured Methanotrichaceae archaeon | reverse complement strand
TGAGAGGGGGCCGGCCAATGGGAAGGGATACGGCTTTCGCATCCGCTTTCTGGAGCCGGTGCAGGGGCAGGTGGCGGTGGGGTATGGGGAGCATTTTGGGATGGGGGGATTTGAAGGGTGAGATGCAGAATGATGAAGTAGTAAGATGGGAGAAAATTTAAAACAGTTGGTGATTTATTGCCTCGAAAGGTTTCTAAGTGTGAAAATTGGCCTGAAAGAGTAAATCCACATCCTGGCATGGAGGTTAAGAGCTACGAGATTCAAGTCATTACTCCTATTTTCGGTGGTGGGTGTGAGGCAGGTGCGAACGATCCCATTACATTCATCCGCTCGTCGAGTATTCGCGGCCATCTCAGGTTCTGGTGGCGGACGACAAGAGGAGCAAATTGCACCACAGTTGCAGAGCTTCGCCAACGCGAGGGTGAGATCTGGGGAACGACCGATAATCCAAGCCAGGTTATCGTTGGAGCCTCAATAAAATCACAAGGGACAACATATCCATGTGCGTTTATATCTGAAGGAAAGAGCTATGCTAGATTCAAGGAGAGCCACCCAGGATATGCACTTTTTCCATTCCAGGGAAATAAAAAAGAAAAAATTCCAATTGCCAATTGCACCTCGAAAGTCTCTTTTGATTTGAAGCTGATCTATCCACAGAGCCTATCAGATGACTTGGAGGCAGCTGTCTGGGCTTGGGTGAACTTCGGAGGTGCAGGTGCTCGCACCAGAAGGGGCTGTGGAGCACTGTATTGCCAGGAGCTTGCGCCGCCGGATGCATCCGGCATCGCCTCTTGGTATAAAGAACATTTAGAGAGCTTAGGCATCATTCTATCCCATCCCAAACAATGGCCTATCTTGCCAGATAGCCTGCTTGTTAAGAGCAGCAGGAATGCAATGCAGGCATGGAATGATGTTGTGAGCCTGATGCAGACATTCAGGCAGGGCCAGAACATAGGCAGAAATACTGGCAAGTCGCCGAACCGTCCAGGAAGATCACGATGGCCTGAACCAGAGACTATCAGAAGCGCGACTTCTCGGCGGGATCCAAAGCACTCCAGAATGTCGGAAATTCCCTATGATGCGTTCCCCAGAGCTGAGTTTGGTCTGCCGATAGTGTTCCATTTTAAGGACTATAATGATCCTGAAGACACTGAGCTTTACCCAATAGCGGATGGTAAGGAGAAGACAAGAATGGCAAGCCCATTGATATTGAGACCGATGGTCTGTCAAAATGGAGAGGTCCAGCAGCTGATCCTTTGCTTAAAGGCACCATCACCCAACGAAGTTGTTCTAAAAAAAGCACCTGGAAATCCAAGGTTCACAAAGATTCGAGACCCAACGCTCAGTGCATACCCAAAGTCTCCCCTGGGTAGTCCAAAGCCAGGACTGCCTGCAAGGTCTCCATCGGGCTCAGCAATTGAAGGATTCCTCGCCTTTGCTGAGGAGAATAAATTCCGGGTGGTTTAACTTGGCATCGTATCTTTATGTTCTGTCAATCGGCCCTGTTCAGGGCTTTATCGAGGCTGCCCGGAGGACAAGGGACCTCTGGTTTGGGTCACACCTGCTTTCAGAGATCAGCAAAGCTGCAGCAAGAGAAATATCTGGACATGGTGAGCTCATATTTCCAGCATTGGATGCAGGAGATAAAGGGCTGGAACCTGACAGTAAACCTGGAGCCTTTAATGTCGCTAATATAATACTTGCCAAACTGGACGAAAATCCCATCAAAATTAACGAACTGGCCCAGGAAGCAGCTCGCAAAGAATGGATGCGCTACGCCGAAGGTGCTAAAGATCTGGCAGATCATATGGCCCCAGAATTTGTCAGTGATGAGAGGTGGTCGGAGCAGATTCACGATGTAATAGAGTTTTATTCAGCTTGGGTGCCTTTCAGTGATGATCAAGAAGGAAATTACAAAGAATCTCGAATAAGGTTGATGCGTCTTTTGGATGGTAGAAAGGCTATAAGGAACTTCGATCAGCCAAAGAGGCATCCAGGAATCCCAAAGTGCTCCCTTGATGGAGCTAGAGATAGCATCATTGAAAAAGATAAGGAGATTCCCAAGGAACTAGCTCTAAAGATGCGGCTCCAGGCAGGTGAGCAACTCTGTGCCATTGGGCTCACTAAGAGGCTTGGTGGACTTAAAGAAATAGATTACAAAGGTATATCTTCGATAAGACTTGAGGCGTTTCCATCTGTTGTGCGTGTAGCACTAGATCCATGGATTCGAGGAGTTCATAAGTCAGATGCAGGCGCTAGGATTCTTTTAGATGACATCAGGAAGATATGTAAGGATAATGCCAATATTGCTCAGGGAACCGGCTGCCTAAGCAACGGAGAACAACGTTATCCAGATTTTCCTTTTGATGGTCAGGTTTTATACCTGCCGAGAATCGATAGTATGATAAAAGTCAGAAAGAATAGCTCGGACACCAAAGAGAAGAATTGTAATAGTTATAATAATTGGGAAGCGTCACTCTCTGAAATAGATATAAACGATCTCAAAAAGATAAAAAGGATTGTGGAAAGATTACAGCAAAGGGGAGAGACAAAGGATGGAGAGAGTTTTTTTGGATTGGGTGAGCCAGGTCGTTATTTAGCGATTCTAGTTGCAGATGGCGATCGCATGGGCAAATTAATTTCAAATATAGAGAAGAGATCTGAGCATCGAAAACTCTCAAAAAAGTTAGCTGAATTCGCCAAGGAAGCCAGAAAAATTGTTGATAACGACAATCATGGTTGTTTAATATACTCAGGGGGAGATGATGTTCTGGCTTTTTTGCCATTGGATTTCTGCCTTCAAGCTGCTAGGGATCTTCATGACTGTTTTGGAAAACAATTGGAGAAATTCTCTTACAATGAGGGAGACAAGACTATCAAACCAAGCCTTTCAGTAGGTATCGCCATTGGCCATTCGATGGAACCTCTTGAAGATCTGCTAAGTGCAGGAAAAGAAGCGGAAAAGGCAGCCAAGAAGGGAACGGGACCTAATGATGAAAGAGATGGCCTTGCGGTCCATCTATATCCCAGAAGTGGCACGCCTATCAAGATTCGAGAAAGATGGGATCCAGAGGGGGAGATCAGCCTAGATAAGCGTCTCCTCAAGTGGGCGGAGATGCATTATATGGATATGCTGCCGGATGGTGCTGCTTACGATATGCATGAGCTAGCAGAGGATTACAGAAATTGGAAAGGAACTACTAAAGATCAGCTTGAAAATCTAATTATTGCTGATTGTTGGAGACTTCTAAAGCGCAAAAAGGCAGGCAGCATAAGTTCTGAGACTCTTAAATTAGATAATATAAAAGACCTACTAGCAGGCGTCGGTTCTTATGAAAAGATCAAAATGAGATCGGATGAACTTATTTTGTCTCGACAGATAAAAGATGCGATGAAGCAGGCGAAATGGAATATTCAGAAAGAAACGGAAATCAATTAGGTGGTCTTATAATGGAGACATACCTTACAATAACACCCTACGATCCGATAGTTGCTAGAGACGGTCGCCCATTTGGATTCGGGCAAAGGCGAATGCATTCTTTAGATTGGCCTTATCCATCTGTCCTAGCAGGCTCTTTGAGAACTATAATTGGAAAAGAGATGGGGGCAGACTTTAGGAACTCAAATTTTTTAGAGGACTTAAAGAAAATTACTATCTCTGGGCCTCTGCCTATGTGCAATGATAAGCTATTCTTTCCAGCTCCCAAGGATCTTATAGTGAGAGAAGAGGGGAATAAGCGAGATGTATTTGCACTTAGGCCGATGAAGTTGAATAAAACTGCTGATGACTTGGTTGAAGGCTGCGATTTACCGGAAAGAGATCTGCTTCCGACATCGCTTCCTATGGATGTAGAGGATTTCAAGCCAGCCCCAACACCCTCATTCTGGTCAGCAGAAATGATGATCCAGTGGCTAAAGAATCCTTTTGGAAAGGATTTTCAGGCACCACCTGATCCTGAAAAGGCTAACTCTCATACGGATTTTCTTCCCTCTATACCTAAAGATTCGAGAGTTCATGTTAAGATCTCTCCAGAGCTAGGTTCAGTTGACGAATCAGATGGCGAAGGTATGCTTTTTATGACCGTGGGACTGGATCTATCCCAAAAGGAAAAGCCTCAAGGAATAAAGCTTGCTGCAAGGTGCGAAGCTGAGAAAATTTTTGGAGAAAAATTGCAAAATATCAATACCTTCGGCACATTTGGAGGTGAGAGGCGACTTGCCCACTGGAAAACCGAAGCACATGATAAGATGCAGAAGATTTGGAGCTTCCCGCAGGAGATTAAGCAGGCTTTTGGAGATCAAAAAGAGAAGACCGGTAGACAACTACTTCGTATGATATTGGTTACCCCTGCTATATTCTCTGAAGGTTGGCTTCCGGGATGGATGAATTGCCATGGTGGCTCGCTTGTTGGCTCCCCTCCTCTCGAAAATCGAGCTGATTTGAAATTGAGATTGATATCGGCATCTATGGATCGCTGGAAGCCTATCTCCGGCTGGAGTCTTGAACGCCTCAAAGACGGCCCTAAACCTGGCCCAAAGGCCATTAGAAGGCTTGTTCCTGCGGGTTCCGTCTATTTCTTTGAGGTTTTGTCAGGGAATGCGGAAGATATGGTCAAAGACCTCTGGCTGAGGTCGGTATGTGATGATTATCAGGATAGGCGAGATGGATTCGGACTTGCGGTCTGGGGAATATGGGATTATGCTGATTGAGATGAATATAAGATATGTGAAGAGGTGTGATATTTGACAACCAAAATATATTGGCTGGAGGCTATAACGCCTCTGCATGTTGGGACTGGTCGAGGAGTAGGATTTATTGATTTGCCAATTGTCAGGGAAAAGGTGACTGGCTGGCCTCTTGTGCCAGGATCGTCGGTCAAAGGTGTAATCAGAGACTACTTCGATCAAGAGAAGAGCAAAAAAACAGATGAAGAGAAAAAAGCCTTTGAGAAGCTTATTGATGCTGCTTTCGGAAAGCCAGACGATGATAAAGGCAACGCTAACTCAGGCAGTCTTGTCTTTACGGATGCCAGAATTGTCTGTCTTCCCATTCGCAGCCTCTATGGCACCTTTGCTTACATAACAAGCCGTCTAGTTCTAGAGAGGATGAAAAGAGACCTTATAGATGCTGGATACAAAGATGTGCCAGAAGTGCCTGAAGCAAGCGAGACCGAAGTGCTTCTTGCGCAAGAATCCAAATTAGTTGCAGATGGAAAGGTTTTCTTTGAGGATTTAGACTTCACAGCCAGAAAAGATAATGATCTTGTTCAAAAATGGGCAGGGTTGCTTGCAAGAGCAGTCTTTTCTGGAGATATTAAATGGCAGGGCATCTTTCAGGAACGCTTTGCAGTTGTATCTAATAATAGCTTCAACTTCCTGTCAGAGACGGGGACTGAAGTAGCAGCCCACATCAGGATTAAGGCTGAAACAAAAACTGTTGACGAACATGCCCTGTGGTATGAGGAGGCTTTGCCGGTGGAGACTATCCTGGCTGGTATTGCCTGGTGTGATAGGGTCTATGGCTGCAATGGCAGCGATCAGAAGACACTTGCTGAAAAGATGATGAACACATTTTGTGCAGGTGACTCAGCTCTGGAGCTGCAGATCGGCGGAAAAGCGACTGTTGGCAAAGGCAGAGCGAGATGTCAATTCACGAGGGGTTAAAATGGCAGAAAATACTTTCCAGACTAGACAGCAGAGAAGAGCCCAGATTGCTTATAACTGTGTCTTATCTCGATTAAAAAGAGATGATGAATACAAACAACTTGCCAAAAAATTTCCTGCCCTTGTTCACAATTGCGGCCTGGCTCAATCCATTGCTTTTGTGCAGGCAAAGGAGGGAGCAACAGGTGATGCCTATATATCCCATCTAACCCAGGTGATGGGAGAAACCGGAGACCTTGGGAGCACCAGTAGAAGTGCCGATCTGATGAAGTATCAGAGGCTAACCCGCGAGGCAATTGAGTCAGCTACATGGATTAAGCGCTACTCTGAAGCCCTTCTGGAGCGAGACTGACCATGGCAGATGCTTGTAGATCGGTTATTTCTGATTGGTGGAAACTGGATAGAGCTGGTGATAATGCGGGGTTATTGAGAGATAGGTTTCTACGAATATCCGTTAAGGAATCCGTTAAGGATAAAAAGAATCATCCTCAAGCGCGAGACAATCTGTTCAAGGCGATGTGCCAGTCTCTCGTTAATTCTCAAGAAATTTACATAATAGCTTATCAAAAACAAGAGTCAGCAATTAAAAATTTGAAATCCAAAGGATTCTTCAACACAGATGGCAGGATGATCATCGGCCTCGGGGGAGAGAATGTTCTGGAGACAGGTCTCACATTAAATCATACTTATGGGACACCGATGATCCCAGGAACAGCGCTTAAGGGACTTGCGGCACACTACTGCCATAAGGCCTGGGGGGGAGCAGATGAGCGGTTCAAGTTTGGCGGTGAGTACCATCGGGCCATCTTCGGGACCACTGAATATTCAGGGCACATCATATTCCATGATGCCTGGATTACGCCAGAGAGCCTGATCGGATCGCTCCAGCCTGATGTGATGACGCCACACCATGGTGATTACTACTCTGATGAGAAGGGCCTGACTCCACCGACAGACTTCGATGATCCAAATCCCATAACATTCCTCTCAGTAGTGGGAACATTTTTAATTGCAGTCTCATGTGATGTTCCGGGATCTGTTGGTGACGAATGGGCCGAGAAAGTTTTTGAGCTTCTATCGGATGCGCTCAGAGAATGGGGAATCGGCGGCAAGACCAATGCAGGCTATGGGCGGCTTTTAAAGATAGAGTCGGAAAAAAAGACAATTCCGGATAAGAAAGAAGATTCTTCAGCCTCGGAGAGAGAAGACTTTCATGATAAAGCTACAATCGCACCTGCTACTGCTAAAAAGGCCCCAAAATATAAAAGAGGCAATATCGTAGAAGTGACTAGAGTCCCAGATCCAAATGAGAGGCGAGGAGCTGCTTACTTTAGAGCAGACGACGGCATTGGCGGGCTTGTTGTCTCGGGAACACCTCCTGCTATTGAAATGGGTGAAAAGACTCGTCTTGAGATAAATGGAGTCATGGAAAAAGAAGGCCTTTATAATTTTGCAGCCGTTGGCGCAAAGAGGGAGGCCAGCCGCAAGCCCAAAGAGAGGAGAGTTCGAAGATGAAGGTCATGGTCTGTCTGATAAGCGACCAACACGTCCCGAATCTTCTGACTGTTCATGCAGTTGAGCCAGACCTGCTTTTTCTGCTTGAATCATCTGGAATGAAAGCCAAAAGAGGTGCTTCGAATTTAATAATTAATAAGAGCATTGAGAATGGGGAGCTCAAAAAAGCCTAAGTGCAAAATCAAAGCCCTGGACAAAGAGAACTCCATTGAAGCAACGAAAGAGGCACTTAGAGATCTTCTCCTAGATTTCCCTGATGCACAATGGACAGTCAATATTACAGGCGGCACTAAGCCTATGTCCATCGGCGCATATGAGTTCTTTAAACCCACATTTCGCATTAACATTCCATTCCATAGTACTTTTTGCAGTCCTCTCCGAG